>NZ_JBFAGS010000004.1:0-201715 GCF_040653835.1 Micromonospora sp. NPDC050980
CTGAACGCCTTCCAGATCACCTTCGAAGGCCGGCTCACCCCGGCCAACCACTGACCACCTCAACAACCAAGATCAGCCGTTAACTTGACAGACCCGCAGGTCCGGCGTCACCTCAACCTCTGCACGCACCACCCCCGCCCGGTAGTCGTTGACCGTGGAGAGCGGTTGTGCTTGGCGACACGCCTCCACCTCAGGTGACGTCAACGCGCACGCTGGCAGGGAGACCAACTGGAGGCGGGAATCCCAGTCGGCGCCGTAGGCGTGCCGGAACGCCGAATAGTCCAGTTCAAACTTGACCCGGCCTGCCTCACTTCGGCCATCCGCCCGCGCCACCTTCACCGCCAGCGGAAAACCAGCCCGCCGCGCCGCAGCCCGATCTAACACCCGCACAGCTACCCGAGGAGGGACAGCGGCATCGCCAACCGCTCCCGGAGCCGCTCTCGCCGACGCCGCACCGGGAGCGATGGCGACCGGCAGTCCGCCGACCTTCGTTCGCGCAGGCAGCCGCCGCGACCCGTCAGCCGACAGCGGTAGATCCACCACCGCGGCAGCCGCAGACGGCCACGACACCGGCGCTGGTTTGAACTTCTCCATCGCGGGCAACGCAGCCTTCTTCGGCTTCAGCGCAGACACCGGCACCGAGCGATCCCGCGCCACCCCATCCGCCGACGGCTTCGGCGCCGCCTGAGCCGGCACAAACGGCAGCAAGGACAAGCCCACCGCCACCGCGGTCGGCAACGCCCCACGCCGCACCAGCCAACCCAGTCGCGCGAACAACCGCGAAGAACCCATCGCACTCACCACGTCGCCCCCGAATCCACGAGCCAAGTGATCGAGGACGCTAAGATCACCGTCCCTTTGGCGTCAAGGCCCGAACACAACTGGTGAGGATGACGCGCCCAGAACCGGACAGATACAGTCGTCGATTTCACCAAGAGCGACCGAGAGGAGACCCCGGCCCGCCGCCACCTCTGTAGATGCGCCAAGATCGCTGCTGTCCGTCATGGCGTAGCTGCGGCGTTGCGGGGAGATCCAGATGCTGGTGTACTGCTCGTCCTGCTGCAGACGCACCCAGAGGCTGTGCGGGCCGCAGCCAGAGCCAACCCGTGAGCGCCGAGCTAATCTTTCGGCAGCACGCGCTGAATCAGGTCGAAATACCCTTTTCCTGTGGAAGAATAGGTGGCGAAAACGACATTCGGCATATGTCGACTTAGTAAGCACCTGCGCGGCGTGATCACGCCCCACATTTTCGCTCTTGCAAGCCTCTGCACCACGGGCCTTACAAAGCACCAGGTAGAGCGCCGTCCGGAACCGGTTGCCGATCTTGTCGCCCGGGCGGGAGTGTGGGGCGCAGCCGTGACGAAATCTGTGATCAAAAGATCGAGAAAAGCGGCACCTCTCGATGAGAGGTGCCGCTTGACCTGCACAAACACAAGGTGGAGCCGAGGGGACTCGAACCCCTGACCCCCACACTGCCAGTGTGGTGCGCTACCAGCTGCGCCACGGCCCCTTGCGGTCGTCCCCGGTCGCCCGGGCACGGGAAGAACTATACACACGCCGCCCGGCATGGTCATCTCGCGGGGGTCCCCCACGGCGGGGTCAGTTGAGCGCTACGTCGGGCGGGAAGTGGGCCACCGCCGCCATCATGCCGCCCTGCCGGCGCAGCACCATCGGCCACAGGTCGTCCGGCCGGTCGACGAAGGCGTCGCCGGGCAGCGCGTCCAGCACGAACCAGGACCCCTCCTCGATCTCCCGCTCCAGTTGGCCGGCGCCCCAGCCGGAGTAGCCGGCGAAGACCCGGATCCCGCCGACGGCGTCGCGTAGCCGCTCCGGGTCGACCGAGAGGTCGATGGTGCCGACCGCGCCGGAGACCTGGTGGAAGCCCTTCACCGACGTGACCGGGTGGCGCATCCGGGCCAGGCAGATCGCCGAGTCGGGCTGGACCGGGCCGCCCTCGAAGAGCACCGCGGGCTCGCGCGCCAGGTCGCTCCAGTCGCCGAGGACGTCGGCCACCGGGACCTCGGTGGCCCGGTTCAGCACCACGCCGAGGGCGCCGCCGGGCTCGTGGGCGACCAGCAGCACGACGGTACGGTCGAAGTTCGGGTCCTTGAGCACGGGCGTCGCGACCAGCAGTCGTCCGGTCATCGACTCCATGGCTCGGCCACCGATCGCCTGCCCCTCACCCTGCATGTCCGACACCCGTCAGTCGTGCGCCCGTGCGGGCCCGACGCCGTCGACCGTCCACCCTGTCGACGCCATGTCACGCACCATAGCCTGCGTCCCGCCCGCTGGCTAAGGTCTGAGCGGCGGGTGGTCGCGACGGATCGAGGGAGTGTTCGATGGTGGCTGGGGCCGAGCTTGCGGTGATCGGCGGGTCGGGTCTCTACGCCCTGCTGGACGGCGTGGAGCACGTCGTGGACACCCCGTACGGCGCGCCGTCGGATCCGGTCACGATCGCCGAGGTGGGCGGGCGCCGGGTGGCGTTCCTGCCCCGGCACGGGCGCGACCACCGCCACCCGCCGCACCGGATCCCCTACCGGGCCAATCTCTGGGCGTTGCGCTCCCTCGGCGTACGCCAGGTGTTGGCGCCCTGCGCGGTCGGCGGGCTGCGGCCGGAGCTGGGCCCGGGCACGTTCGTGGTGCCGGACCAGTTGATCGACCGCACCAGTGGGCGGGCGCAGACCTACTACGACCGGGGCGCGGTGCACGTCTCCTTCGCCGACCCGTACTGCCCGGCGGGGCGGCGGGCGCTGCTGGACGCGGCGGCCGGCCGGGGTGTGCCGGCGGTGGACGGCGGGACGGTGGTGGTGGTCGAGGGTCCGCGCTTCTCGACCCGGGCGGAGTCGCGCTGGTTCGCCTCGATCGGCGGCACGGTGGTCAACATGACCGGGCACCCGGAGGCGGTGCTCGCCCGCGAGCTGGCGCTCTGCTACACGTCGATCGCGCTGGTCACCGACCTGGACGCGGGCGTCGAGGCGGGCGGGTCGGTGACCCAGGAGGAGGTGTTCCGGGTCTTCGGGGAGAACACCGACCGGCTGCGCGCGCTGCTGCTGGACGCGGTCGCCGCGCTGCCCACCGAGCGGGCGTGCCCGTGCGGGGACACGCTGGAGGGCATCACGCTGCCGTTCCCGCTGCCCTGAGCCCGGGCGAAGCGCCCGAAAAGTCGGCTTCCGCCCGCTAGATTCGGTGGGTCGGGAGGCGGCCCGGCCCGGGACGGAGGCAGCCGGCGATGGCGACGGTGCGCGAGGCGACCTACGATCTGCTGCGCGCGCTCGGGTTGACCACCGTCTTCGGCAACCCCGGCTCGACCGAGGAGCCGTTCCTCGCCGACTTCCCGGCCGACTTCCACTACGTGCACGCGCTCCAGGAGGCGTCCGCGGTCGCCATGGCCGACGGCTACGCCCAGGGCACCGGCCGGCCCGCGCACGTCAACCTGCACACCGCGCCCGGCACCGGCAACGGCATGGGCAACCTGGTCACCGCCTGGCACAACCGGACCCCGCTGATCGTCAGCGCCGGCCAGCAGACCCGCGAGATGCTGCTGATCGAACCCCGGCTGGCCAGCCCCCGGGCGGTCGAGCTGGCCCAGCCGTACGTCAAGTGGGCGCACGAGCCGGCCCGCGCGCAGGACATCCCGGCGGCCTTCATGCGGGCGTACGCCTCGGCGGTGCAACCCCCCGCCGGGCCGGTCTTCCTCTCCCTGCCGATGGACGACTGGGACCGGACCGCCGACCCGCCGCCGCAGGTGCGTACCGTCGCCACCCGGATCGGGCCGGACCCGGACCGGCTGCGTGGCTTCGCCACCGCGCTGGCCGCCGCCCGCGCGCCGGCGCTGGTGCTGGGCGCGGCGGTGGACCGCGCCGACGCCTGGCCGGCCGCCGTCGCGCTGGCCGAGCGGCTGGCCGCCCCGGTCTGGGCGGCCCCCGCGCCGGAGCGCGGCGTCTTCCCCGAGCGCCACCCGCAGTTCCGGGGCGTGCTGCCGTACGCGATCGGGCCGCTGTCGGAGGCGCTGCGCGGCCACGACACGGTGCTGGTGGTCGGCGCTCCGGTGTTCCGCTACTACCCGCACGTGCCGGGCGACTACCTGCCCGGCGACGCCCGGCTGCTGCACGTCACCGACGACCCCGACGAGGCGGCCCGGGCGCCGGTCGGGGAGAGCCTGCTCGGCGACGCCGGGCTGACCATGGCCGCGCTGGTCGAGGCACTCCCATCGGCGGACCGGCCGGCACCACCGCCCCGGGGGCAGCCCGCGCCGCCGGCGCCGGCCGAACCGCCCGACGCGGACGTGCTCTTCGCCGCGCTGGCGGATGCCTGGCCGGCCGACGGCGTGCTGGTGCAGGAGTCACCGTCCAACCTGTCCGCGCTGCGCCGCCGGCTCTGGCTCGACCGGCCGCGCTCCTACTTCACCATGGCCAGCGGCGGCCTGGGCTTCGGCCTGCCGGCGGCGGTGGGCCTGGCGCTCGCCGAGCGGGACACCGGGCGCTGTCGACCGGTGGTCGCGGTAATCGGCGACGGCTCGTTCCACTACTCGGTGCAGGCGTTGTGGACCGCGGCGCGGCTGCGGCTGCCGCTCGCCGTCGTGGTGCCGGTGAACCAGCAGTACGCGATCCTCAAGGCGTTCGCCGAGCTGAAGCACACGCCGGGCGTGCCGGCGCTGGACCTGCCGGGCCTGGACGTCGCCGCGGTGGCCCGCGGCTACGGCTGCGCGGCCGTCGCGGAGGTGTCGCCGGACGGGCTCGGCGCGGCGCTGGCCGAGGCGTTCGCCGCGGACCGGCCGACCGTGCTGGCGGCGCCGATCAGCACCGAGGTGCCCCGGATCCTGTGAGTCAGCCGGCCCGGACGATCAGCGGAGCGCCGGTGCCGACGTCCAGCACGGTCCGGTCGCCGAGCGGGGCGGCGAGCGTGACGCGCACCGGTTTCAGGACGAGCTGATCGGTGCACATCCCGGTAGCCCTGACCACCGCGGCACCGACCACCACCACGTCCGGCCGTTCCAGCAGCAGCGGGGTGGGCGCGCCATCGCAGGCCCCGACGCCGACCACGTAGTCGAGCCGGTCGCCCGTCACCGCCCGCAGCTCCTGCGCGCCGACCAGACCGTCCGGCAGCGGCCGGGCGTCCGCCGCGCCGCCGGGCACCTCGCCGACCGCGCGCGGCGCGACCGCGAGCCGGGCCGCGGGTACGGCCAGCTCGTCCACGGTGAACAGCCAGGCGGGCACGTCGACCCGGCCCCGGCTGGTCCACACCGGTGCGCTGCCGAGCCGTGCCGCGGTCACGGTGAGCGGGATGCACGGCGTCGGCGCGGTCGTGGACACCGGGTCGTCCGGGCCGGGCTCGACGGTGGGGCCGCCCACCCCCGGCCGGCCGGGCGCGCTCGGCCGCCCGTCGCAGGTCGGCGGGTCTCCCCGGTCCAGTTGGGCGTAGGCGTCGGCGGCGCTGACCAGCGGCACCCGCAGCACGCCGTCGGGGAACCGGATCGTGCCGTCCGGCGGCACGGCGGCCGGCATCGGGATCTGGTCCCGGTACCAGCCGGCGGCGAAGGCCACCTTCGTCTCGTCGGTGAAGCCCGGGTCGCCGGTGAGCACGGTGGCGTCCTGGAGCGGAACGTATCCGTCGCGCCACTGCGGCCCCGGACGCCAACTCCCGGCCACCTCCTCGGCCCGTTGGGTGAACGCCCGCCGCTGCTCGCCACCACCGGACGGCACCGCCCCCGATCCGCCCCCCGCCCCCGCACACCCCGAGAGCCCCACCAACAGCCCGAGCAAAGCAAGAAGTCGCCGCACCCAGTTCCGACGCACCACCACCCCCTCCGGTTCCCACCGCCCTGCCGCCCCCCACCGACCTGTTTCACGGAAACAGTGGCCATCTGGCCGCGAATAGCCACTGTTTCCGTGAAACAGGGTGGGCAGGGAGGGGTGGGTGGCTCAGTCCTCGCCGCCGAGGTCCGTTTGGTACGCCTCCCAGAGGAGGTCGGCGCCGCGCCGTCGGTGCCGATCGAGCGCGCGCAGCAGGTCGGCGGTCTGCTCCCGTAGTTCCTCGGCCGAGATCGACGGCAGCCCGGCGGCGTGCTGGAGCGCGGCCAGCGCCGCGACGATCGCGGTGTGCTCGCCGACCAGCAGGCGGACGCCCCGGTGCAGCCGGGGCGCGGTGCGCAGCAGGTCGGCGTACCGGCCGGAGGGCCCTTCGGTGGCCCGGACGTGCTCGGTGAAGCCGCGGCGGAGCGGGCCGAGCTGGACGGCGAGCTGCTCCCGCCACCGCGGCCCCGGGGCGGCCAGGGCCTCGCTGAGCACGGTGGTCGGCTGCTGGATCGGACGGGTGACCATCAGGCACCTCCCGCGCTGCGCGCGAAAAACCGCGTATTGCGATGGTGAGCCCGCGCGCCCGCCCTGTCCAGCCGTCGGGTCGACCTCATCTGACTCATCCGCACCAGCCGCCCCGAGCGCGTCGGCAGCACCGGAAGACGACTGTGCGCCCCGGTCCGGTGGACCGGGGCGCACAGCTCGGGTGGTGGAGGTGCCGGGAATCGAACCCGGGTCCTTCGCCGGTTTGTCAGGGCTTCTCCGAGCGCAGCTCGCTGTGCCTCTACTCGGCCCCACCGCTCACGCGAGCAAGTTGGTGTGACGGGCCCAGTCGCTGATTGATCTCGCCGCACGGACCCCGCGACCGGGTCCGATTGGCCAGCCTTCTAGCTGATGCCGGCTAGCTGGGTCGAAGGCGCTCCCAGGCCGACAGACTTGCTACTCGCCTCAGGCGGCGAGAGCGAAGTCAGCGCGATTGTTCTTGGCGCTTATTGGTTTCCGACGACCGATTTTCGAGACGACGTCGGCTTCCTCGGCTCGCTTCCCCTGTCGCTGCGTACGAAGTCGAAACCAGTCACCCCCTCGACAGGCCACCGCTTGTGGTGGCACCGACAAGCGTAACGCCTGCCGCAACCGGATTCATCCCGAGGCCGGCCGGCGAGCCGTCAACCGGGACGAACCGGATGTTTCAGTCGTCCATCCCCTTGCCGCGCCGACCCGCCGCACGCTGGATCTCCCGGTCGGCGTCCCGCTTGGCGAGGTCCTGCCGCTTGTCGTACGACTTCTTACCCCGGGCCAGGCCGATCTCCACCTTCGCCCAGCCGTCGGAGAAGTAGACCTGCAACGGCACCAACGTCAGGCCGCTCTCCTTGAGCTTGCCCAGCAGCCGGTTGATCTCCAGCTTGTTGAGCAGCAGCTTGCGCGTCCGCCGGGGCTCGTGGTTGGTCCAGGTGCCCTGCGCGTACTCCGGGATGTGCATGCCGTGCAGGTAGAGCTCGCCGTCCCGCTCCTGGGCGAACGCGTCGACGAGCGACGCCCGCCCGGCCCGCAGGGACTTGACCTCGGTGCCGGTCAACGCCATGCCCGCCTCGTAGGTGTCCAGGACGGCGTAGTCGTGACGTGCCTTCTTGTTGGAGGCGACCACCTTGCGCCCCTTCTCCCGTGGCACCGGCGCCACCCCCTTCCGATCGCCCCCCGACCGGCGTCGGCGAGCGAAGATCATGCTACCGGAAGCACAAGAGCCCTCCCGCGCCGTTTATTCCGGCGCGGGAGGGCTCCGCGGAGAGCGTGCGGAAGCTAGACCCGCAGGTAGAAGCGGAGCGTGACCCATGCGGTGATCGCGCTGACCAGACCGCCGACGGCGGCCATCAGCGGGAAGGTCAGGAAGATCTCGGACCAGGAGATCGGGGTGATCAGCCCCTCCAGGGCCGCCATCGAACTGCCGGCCGCCACTGTCTTCACACCGATCAGCGCGAGCAGGCCGAGGATCGAGCCGATCAGGCCGGCCACCACCGCCTCCAGCACGAACGGCGCCTGGATGAACCAGTTGGAGGCGCCGACCAGCTTCATGACCGCGACCTCACGCCGCTTGCTGTACGCGGCCACCTGGATGGTGTTCGCGACCAGCAGCAGGGCGGCGGCGGCCATCACGATCGCCAGCGCCAGCGCGCCGTTCTGGATGCCGCTGAGCACGCCGAAGACCTTGTCGAGCAGCTTGGACTGGTCGACGATCGTGTCGATGCCCTCGGCGGTCTTGTACTGGTCGTAGATCTGCTTGTACTGCTGCGGGTCGTTCAGCGTGATCCGGAACGACTCCGGGAGCTGGTCGGCCTTGACCGCGTTCACCAGGTCGGGCGCATCGGCGTACATCTGCTGGAAGCGCTTGTACGCCTGCTCCTTGTCGACGAACTCGACGTCCTTGACCAGCGGGTCGGCCTTCAGCTTGGCGTCGAGCGCCTCGCGCTGCTCCGGCGGCGCGTCCGTCTTCAGGAAGATCGAGACCTGGACGTTCTCGTAGTAGAGATCCTTCATGTCGCCGACCTTCTGGTACAGAAGGCCGCTGCCGCCGAGCATGAACAGCGACACCGCCATGGTGATGATCATGGCGACCGTCATGGTGACGTTGCGCCACAGTCCGACCAGTACCTCGGACAGGACGTACTTCATCCGCATCGGGATATTCCTCCGGCTCTCCGGCGTGAGGTGTTCGTCGTCAGGGTCTACGCGCCGTCGTCAGGCTCAGCCGTAGACGCCGCGTGCCTGGTCGCGCACGATCCGACCGCTCTCGATCTCGATGACCCGGCGGCGCATCTGGTTCACGATGTTGGAGTCGTGGGTGACCATCACGACGGTCGTGCCGGTGCGGTTGATCCGGTCCAGCAGGCGCATGATCTCGATCGAGGTGTCCGGGTCCAGGTTTCCGGTCGGCTCGTCGGCCAGCAGGATCAGCGGCCGGTTCACGAACGCCCGGGCCACCGCGACTCGCTGCTGCTCACCACCGGAGAGCTCGTGCGGGTATCGGTGCTCCTTGCCACCGAGACCCACCAACTCCAGCACCTCCGGCACGACCCGCCGGGCGACCGCCTTCGTCTTGCCGATCACCTCGAGCGCGAACGCCACGTTCTCGTACGCGGTGCGGTTCGGCAGCAGCCGGAAGTCCTGGAACACACAGCCGATGGAACGCCGGAAGTGGGGTCGCTTCCAGGACCGCATCGACGTGACGTCCTTGCCGTTGACCACGACGCGGCCCTTGTTGGGGGTCACCTCGTGCAGCAGCAACTTGATGATGGTGGACTTGCCGGAGCCGGATGGACCGATGAAGAAGACGAACTCGCCCTTCTCGATCGAGACGGACACGTTGTCGAGCGAAGGCCGGGACGCCTTCGGGTACGTCTTCGTCACTTGCTCAAGCTGAATCACGGGTCGAGAGTCTACGCGGTGTAACCGCAGAGCCAAGCCCCACGCCCCTCGGATGCGGTGCGCGTCATCGATTTACCGGGTCAGCACGAGATCGACGACGCGCTGAGTCCGACCGTGATCACGCACCGTCAGCGGTGAGCTGTTGCTGCTTCCGCCAGCGGATTCCCGCCTCGATGAAGCTGTCCAGCTCGCCGTCGAAGACCGCGGACGGATTGCCCGTCTCCTGCTCGGTACGCAGATCCTTCACCATCTGATAAGGATGCAGGACGTACGACCGCATCTGGTCGCCCCACGAGCCGGCGGCGTCGGTCTTCAGGCCGGCCATCTTGGCCTGCTCCTCCTGCCGCTTGCGCTCCAGCAGCCGGGCCTGGAGCACCCGCAACGCCGACGCCTTGTTCTGCAACTGGGACTTCTCGTTCTGGCAGGTGACCACGATGCCGGTGGGGATGTGCGTGATCCGGACCGCCGAGTCGGTGGTGTTGACGCTCTGCCCGCCCGGACCGGACGAGCGGTAGACGTCGATCCGCATCTCGTTCTCGGGGATGTCGATGTGGTCGGTCTGCTCCACCACCGGCAGCACCTCGACGCCGGCGAAGCTGGTCTGCCGGCGGCCCTGGTTGTCGAACGGGCTGATCCGCACCAACCGGTGCGTGCCGGACTCCACACTGAGCGTGCCGAACGCGTAGGGCACCTTCACCGTGAAGGTGGCCGACTTCAGGCCCGCCTCCTCGGCGTACGACGTCTCGTAGACCTCGGTCGGGTAGCCGTGCCGCTCCGCCCAGCGCAGGTACATCCGCAGCAGCATCTCGGCGAAGTCCGCCGCGTCCACGCCGCCGGCGCCGGCCCGGATGGCGACCAGCGCCTCCCGGGAGTCGTACTCGCCGGAGAGCAGCGTGCGGACCTCCATCTCCTGGATGGCCTCGGTCAGCCCGGTGATCTCCGACTCGACCTCGGTCAGCACGCCCGGGTCGGACTCCGCCTCGGCCAGTTCCAGCAGCACCCCGGCGTCGTCGAGCCGGGAGCGCAGGTCGCCCAGCCGGCCGATCTCGCCGTTGACGTACGACAGCTGCGACGTCACCTGCTGCGCCTTGGCCTGGTCGTCCCACAGATCGGGCGCGGACGCCTCCTGCTCCAGGCGGGCCTTCTGCTCGCGCAGCTTGTCGAGGTCGAGCACGGCCTCGATGTTGCGCAGCGTGGCGTCGAGTTCCTTGAGCTGTTCGGCGTAATCGGCAGCGGTCACGACAGACAACAGTACTGCGTCGGTCCGTCAACCTCGCGCAGGTGGTCAGCCGACCGGTGCGGACTTCAGCCAGGACAGCGCCGCCCGGTGGTAGGCGACGGCGAACTCCAGCGCGCTCGCGTCGTAGCTGTCGCCCTCCTTCTTCGCGTTCTTGACCTGCTCCCGCACCGCCGCCAGCGCCTCGGTGTGGTATTCGTTCGCCGAGGCGTACAGGTTCTTGAGCTGGCTCGACGAGTGCAGGTTGCCGAAGGCCATCCGTAGCGCGATCGGGTTGCGGATGGTGTCCTTGCCGGGATTCTCCGCCAGCCAGCGGGAGAATGTCCGTTTCCCGGCCGCCGTGAGCGCGTACGGCTGGCTCATCCGCGGCCCCGGCTTGCCGAGGCGCACCAGACCCTTCTCGGCCAGGACCGGAAGCTCCCGGTAGACCTGGCTACGGGTCATCGACCAGTACGGCGCCAGCCGGCGCTCGGCAGCGGTCATCAACTGACCGCCAGTCATCGGGCCGTCGTGCAGCAGACCCAGCAGGGCCGCCGCCGTCGGGTTGACTCCGGAATCCGCCATGCCCTCTAAGCTGCCACTTTGTCGGCTCTGGCGTCCAGGATTTGCCGTTTTCGCCACTCCTGGACTGGTCCGATGTGCACCGTGCACCGACGACAGTAAGGAGGGGCCCCTTCTTAACAGACGTCTGTTAAGAAGGGGCCCCTCCTTACACCTCAGCCCATGTGCGGGTAGGTGTGGTCGGTCGGGGGGACGAAGGTCTCCTTGATCGTCCGCGGCGACGTCCAGCGGACCAGGTTGTGCCAGGAGCCGGCCTTGTCGTTGGTGCCGCTGGCCCGGGCGCCGCCGAACGGCTGCTGCCCGACCACCGCGCCGGTCGGCTTGTCGTTGATGTAGAAGTTGCCGGCCGCGTACCGCATCTTCTCCGCCACCCGGTCGACCACCCGGCGGTCGGTCGCGAAGATCGACCCGGTCAGCGCGTACGGCGCGATCGACTCGGCCTGGCCGACCACCTCGTCGAACCGGGCGTCGTCGAAGACGTGCACGCCGAGGATCGGGCCGAAGTATTCGGTGGTGAACGTCTCGTGCGCCGCGTCCGAGCACTCGAACAGCGTCGGCCGGACGAAGTATCCGACCGAGTCGTCGGCGGTGCCGCCGGCCAGGACCCGGCAACTGTCGTCGCCCTTGATCAGCTCCAGCGCGGCGGTGTGCCGGCCGAACGCCTTGTCGTCGATCACCGCGCCGCCGAAGTTGCCGAAGTCGGTCACGTCGCCGTAGGTCAGCGCGTCGGCGGAGGCGGCGAGCCGGTCCCGCAGCCCACCTTCCCAGATCGACCGAGGGATGTACGCCCGCGAGGCGGCCGAGCACTTCTGCCCCTGGTATTCGTAGGCGCCCCGCAGCAGCGCGGTGTGCAGCGCGTCCACGTCGGCGCTGGTGTGCGCCACCACGAAGTCCTTGCCGCCGGTCTCGCCGACCAGGCGGGGATAGCCCCGGTAGCGGGCGATGTTGTCCCCGACGGTGCGCCACAGGTGCTGGAAGACCTTCGTGGAGCCGGTGAAGTGGATGCCGGCCAGGTCGGGGTCGGCGAGCACGACGTCGGAGACCTCCTCGCCGCGCCCGGTGACCATGTTGATCACACCGGGCGGCAGGCCGGCCGCCTCGAACAGCCGCATGGTGAAGTGCGCGGCGAACTGCTGGGTCGGACCCGGCTTCCAGACCACGGTGTTGCCGAGCATGGCCGGCGCGGACGGCAGGTTGCCGGCGATCGCGGTGAAGTTGAACGGGGTGACCGCGTAGACGAAGCCCTCCAGCGGCCGGTGGTCGAACCGGTTCCACACGCCGGCGGAGGACATCGGCTGCTCGGCCAGGAGCCGGCGGGCGAAGTGGACGTTGAACCGGAGGAAGTCGATCAGCTCACAGGCGGCGTCGATTTCGGCCTGCACCGCGGTCTTCGACTGGCCGAGCATGGTGGCCGCGTTGAGCGTGTCCCGCCAGGGGCCGGCCAGCAGGTCGGCGGCACGCAGGAAGATCGCGGCCCGCTCCTCGAACGGCAACGCCCGCCACATCGGCGCGGCGTCCTTGGCCGCCTGGACCGCGGCGCGCGCGTCGTCGTGGGTGGCGTGCCCGGTGACACCGAGCACGTGCGCGTGCTTGTGCGGCTGGACCACGTCGATCGACTCGCCGCCGGCCATCCGCTGCTCGCCGGCGATGGTCATCGGCAGTTCGATCCGCTCGGCGGCCAGTTCGGCGAGTCGCCGCTGGAGCCGCTCCCGGTCGGCGCTGCCGGGCTCGTAGGTGTGGACCGGCTCGTTGCGCGGCTCGGGGACGGAGAAGACGGCGTCCATCACAGGCTCCTGTGCGATCTCGACGGCGATGGCGAAACCGGACCCGCGGGCTCCGGCCGGGCGGCCGGGTGCCGGACACCGCACGGCGGACCGGTCGCGGCGGCGGGACCTGCGCCGATTGTTTCACGCGACCCGGTCGGCGACCCGGGCTCCCCGGCGGCGGCCCGGGAGGCGCAGAGCCCCACCTCGGCGAGGTGGTGTCGATCAGGGCCGATGCTCGCCCGGGCGGGCGCCGCGCGACGCGTACGCTGGGTGGTCGGTGACCCGGCGCGGGAGAACCGGCGTCCGTCGAAGGGGAGACGATGAGCAACCAGCCCGGCAGCTCCACGGCCGCGGACCCGGACCGGCCGGCGGACGTCGAGCCGCCCGCCACCGACCAGGCCGACGACGCCACGCCGGCCACCGGCCGGCCGGGCCACGCGCCGGGCGCGCTGCCGCTGGGCGTGCTCTCGCTCGCCTGGCTGGTGGCCATGCTCTGGTCGACCCGGGAGGCGATCACCTCGACCGCGGCCGGGGTCACCGCGATCAGCCTCTCCGCGTACGCCCTGCCCGGCGTGATCACCGCGGCGCTGGTCACCGGCGCGGCGCTCGCGCTGGCCGCCACCAACCGGCTCGACCGCCCCTCGCTGCGCTTCCTGGCCACCGTCGGCACCGGGCTGCTGGTGGGGCTCGCCGCCGCGGTGGCGATCAACCTGACGTACGCCGACAACGCCACCACCAACACCATCGCCGGCACCACTGCCGCCGCCGCGATCATCGGCGGGGCGACGGCCGGGGCGCGCCAGGCGCGGGTGGTCGCCGGGATCGCCGCCGCCACGCTCACCGCGCAGGTCTTCGTGGTGCTGTTCAGCCGGGCCCGGGACCCGCTCTCCGAGCTGTTCGGCGCCGGGGAGACACAGCAGTCGGTGCTCGACGCCGCCAAGTGGGTGTCCCGCACCGAGTCGCTGCTCGCCGGCCTGCTCGCCGGGCTGGTCGCCTACCTCTACCTCGCCTGGTCACGCCGCCGGGCGGAGCGACCCGGCGACGCGGCGACGCCGCTGCGCTGGCCCGCGTACCTGGTCGCCGGCGCCGGCGCCGGGCTGCTCCTGCTGCTCACCGAGGTGATCATTCGGATCGGTGGGCGCGGGTTGCTCGACCTGGCCGCCGCGCTCAGCGAGGCCGACCGGGTGGCGCAGACCGCGCTCGGCACCTCCCGGGTGGACAACGGAATCTGGGTGCTCTTCGTGGGCGCGCTCACCACGCTCATCGCCTTCGGGCGCACGCTCGGCCCGCGCGTCGACGTCGACGACGAGGAGGTCGGCCCGGCGGCCTGAGCCGGTCGCCTCAGCCGACCTCGCGCAGCAGCAGGTCCAGCTCGCTCACGTCGTACCACTCCAGTTCGTGATCCTCGACCCCGTCGACGGTGAACTGGGCGTCCGGGTCACCGGCCTGCGCCTCCGCCGCCACCTCGACGGCGGTGGCCACGTCCTCGGCCGCCTCCGCGCCGTCCACGTGGATCGCCGCGATCGACGTCACCGGCACCGGCCCGACCGGGCGGATCACGCTGGACCCCAGCTCGCCGTCGCCCCGGCCGACCGCGCCGGCGGGCAGATCGGCCGAGACCACCACCCGCCGCCGGGGCGCGTTCGGATCGGCCCGCAGCAGGAGCAGCGCGTCCTGGGCGGCGCGGGTGAACGCCACGTATTCCAGTTCTTCCTCGTCGCCCTCGGCATACCACTCGCGCAGCTCCGGGGTGACGGCGTGCGCCGCCTCGACGGTCAGGCCCTCGTCGCGCAGCCGGGCGAGCATCGGCACGGTCCCCGGCAGGTACACCCGGACAACCTCGTCGGTCAACGGTCTCTCCCCGCGCTCTCCGCCGCTCGCCGGCGGGTGCCGGCTCCGGGCGCCGATCATGCCGTACGCCGTGACCGTCATACACCCCGGAGCGGCCCAGGAGAAGTCTCCCGCCGGTGTGTCCGCCGACGCCGGCCTGGGCGGTGTCGTCATCTGATGGCAAACTGAGGCAAACGAAGTCAACCCCGGGAGTCACCGTGGAGTCGAGGTTCCTGCTGTTGTCCGACGTCGCCGCCGAGCTGAACGTATCGGACTCGCAGGTCTACCACATGGTGCGAAGCGGGGAGCTGCCCGCGATCAAGATCGGTGGCCGGGGCCAGTGGCGGGTCGAGCGTGCGCGGCTGGAGGAGTACATCGAGCGCAAGTACGCCGAGACGGCCGAGTGGGTCCGCGGCAACCCGCTCGGCGAGCGCGACGGCGAGTGATCCCGCACTGACCGTGTGCCATTGACGCGCCACGTTGCCATGCCCGATGATGAGGTTCTGTCGCAGGCAAACAAAGGCAAACGCAAGGATTCGAGGGCTGACATGGTCGACACTCGCCGTCCCCGGTCGCCGCGTCCACCGGTCCGTCTCCGGCCCGCCCCGCCGCTCGACCCGCCCTGCACGGACGAGGACTCGGCCTGGGGTCATGCCGGTCAACTCGCCCTCGACCTGCTCGACCACCGTCGCCGGGATCCGGGGCGGCCCGCCGGCCGCGCCCCGGACCACGCCCCCGGCTGGCCCCGCTGGTCCACCTCCGGCGCACCCCACGGCCCCGCCCCGGGCGAAGGCGGCACGCACCGCGGCGCGACCGTGAGCGGGGACGGGTTCGGACGGCCGGTCGCCGCCGGGCCACCACCGTCCGCCCTCGCCACCGCCACGCCCGAGGCCGCCCGGGCGGCCCACCGGTTCGTCCGCACGTTCCTGGAGATCGTCAACGGCTTCCGGCCGCCCGGGCAGCTCCGACCGCTCTGCCTGCCCGAGGCCGCCGCCCAGGTGTCGGCCGAGCTGACCAGGGCGGCCCGCCGGGTGACCCCGGTCCGCCGCCGCACCGCCCGGCCGGCACTGCACTTGCGCCGGCTGCGGGTCTGCGAACCCCGGTCCGGCGCGGTCGAGGCCACCGCCGTGTTCACCGGCGCCGGCGGGGCCAGTTGGGCGGTCGCCGTGCGCCTGGAACACCGCCGGGGCAACTGGCTCTGCCTCGTGCTGGACGTCCTCTGAGCATCGATCCACCACCGACCGCGCCTTGATCGGCACCGGTTCGGAAAGGTGGCTGCATCCCCGCCGCCTCCCCGAAGTGGCGCGGGCACCACCCCCGGGTGGCCGGCACCACTCCGGAGGTGGCGGGACGGCGACGGGCCCCGGCCGGTGGCCGGGGCCCGTCGGGCGAAACGCTGGCGGTCAGTTGCCGCCGTTGGGCGAGCCGTGGCAGCGCTTGTACTTCCGGCCGGAACCGCACGGGCAGGGCGCGTTGCGGGACGGGCCTTCGCCGCCGTCGACCTGGGGCGACGCGGCCCGCCGGGCGGTGCTCGAGGCGACCGCCTGGCCGCTGGCGCCGGTTGCCCCGGACGCCCGGCGCGGCGCCGAGGCGGCGGGCCGCTCCGGGGAGGGCCGGCCGATGCCCAGCGCCGGCGCCTGCTGCTCGACCCGCTCGATCACCGGCGCGCCGCGACCGGCCTCACCGTCGACGGCGGGCGCGGAGTATTGCAGGCCCTGCTGCTGCGGCGTGCGGTTGAGCCCCTTGGCCCGGATCTCGACCGGCTTCTCCAGCAGTTGCACCTCCTCGGTCTCCGGCTCGGCCTCCTCGACCTGCACCTCCAGGTTGTAGAGGAAGCCGACCGTCTCCTCCTTGATGCCGTCCATCATGGTGGCGAACATGTCGAAGCCCTCGCGCTGGTACTCGATGACCGGGTCGCGCTGGGCGTACGCCCGCAGGCTGATGCCCTCCTGGAGGTAGTCCATCTCGTACAGGTGCTCGCGCCACTTGCGGTCGATCACCTGGAGCAGGACCATCCGTTCGAGCTGGCGGACGGCCTCCTCGCCGAGCTGCTCCTCGCGCCTGTCGTACGCGGCGTTCGCGTCCTCCTTGAGGCGGGCGAGCAGGAAATCCTGGTCGAGGCCGGCGCGGGAGCCGACCTCCTCCTCCAACTCCTCGACCGTGACGCCGACCGGGTAGAGCTGCTTCAGGCTGGACCAGAGCTGGTCGAGATCCCAGTCCTCGGCGTAGCCGTCGCTGGTCGCGCCGACCACGTACGCGGTCACCACGTCGTCGATCATGTTGCGGACCTGGTCGGACAGGTCCTCGCCGTTGAGCACCCGGAGACGCTCGGCGTAGACCACCTGGCGCTGCTTGTTCAGCACCTCGTCGTACTTGAGGACGTTCTTGCGGATCTCGGCGTTCTGCCCCTCGATCTGGGCCTGGGCGCTCTTGATCTGGCGGGTGACCATCTTCGACTCGATGGGCACGTCCTCCGGGATGTTGAAGCGGTCCATCACGGCCTCGACCGCGCCGGCCCGGAACCGCTTCATCAGCTCGTCCTGCAGGGACAGGTAGAAGCGGGACTCGCCCGGGTCGCCCTGCCGGCCGGCACGACCGCGCAGCTGGTTGTCGATCCGGCGGGACTCGTGGCGTTCGGTGCCCAGCACGTAGAGCCCGCCGACGGCGGCCACCTCCTCCGCCTCGGCGTCGCAGGCCTGCTTCCAGGTCGGCAGGATCTCCTCCAGCGCCTTCGCGTATTCCTCCGGCTGCTCGACCGGGTCGAGGCCGCGCTGGCGGAGCTCGTTGGCGGCGAGGAACTCGGGGTTGCCGCCGAGCAGGATGTCGGTGCCCCGGCCGGCCATGTTGGTGGCGACCGTGACCCCGCCCTTGCGCCCGGCCTGCGCGACGATCTCCGCCTCCTTGGCGTGGAACTTCGCGTTCAACACCGAGTGCGGGATGCCGCGGCGGCGCAGCATGTGCGACAGGATCTCGGAGTTTTCCACCGAGACGGTGCCGACCAGCACCGGCTGGCCCTGCTCGTGCCGCTCGGCGATGTCCTCGACGACGGCGTTGAACTTGGCCTTCTCGGTCTTGTAGATGACGTCGGGCCGGTCCATCCGGACCATCGGCCGGTGCGTCGGGATGGTCACGACGCCGACCTTGTAGACCTTGTTGAACTCGCCCGCCTCGGTCTGGGCGGTGCCGGTCATGCCGGAGAGCTTCTCGTAGAGGCGGAAGTAGTTCTGGAGGGTGATGGTGGCCAGGGTCTGGTTCTCCTGCTTGATCTCCACCCCCTCCTTGGCCTCGATCGCCTGGTGCATGCCCTCGTTGTAGCGACGGCCGTGCAGGATGCGGCCGGTGAACTCGTCGACGATCAGGACCTCGCCGTCGCTGACGATGTAGTCCTTGTCGCGCTTGTAGAGCTCCTTGGCCTTGATCGCGTTGTTCAGGTAGCCGACCAGCGGGGTGTTTACCGACTCGTAGAGGTTGTCGATGCCGAGCCGGTCCTCGACCCGGGCCACCCCGCGCTCGGTGACCGCGATGGTGCGCTTGGCGTGGTCGACCTCGTAGTCGCCCTCGCCGTCGGTGCCGGGCTGCAGGCGGGCCACCACTGTCGCGAACTCCTGGTACCACCGGGCGGAGTGCTCGGCCGGGCCGGAGATGATCAGCGGGGTCCGGGCCTCGTCGATGAGGATCGAGTCGACCTCGTCGACCACGGCGAAGAAGTGGCCGCGCTGGACCAGCTCCTCCTTCGACCAGGCCATGTTGTCGCGCAGGTAGTCGAAGCCGAACTCGTTGTTGGTGCCGTAGGTGATGTCGCACTCGTAGGCCGCGCGGTGCTCGGTGGCGGGCCGGTTGGGCAGCACCACCCCGACGTTCAACCCGAGGAACTCGTGCACCCGGCCCATCCAGGCGGCGTCGCGCTCGGCCAGGTAGTCGTTCACGGTGATCACGTGCACGCCCTTGCCGGCGAGCGCGTTCAGGTAGACCGGCATGACCGAGGTGAGCGTCTTGCCCTCACCGGTCTTCATCTCGGCGATGTTGCCGAAGTGCAGCGCCGCCCCGCCCATCACCTGGACGTCGTAGGGCCGCTGGCCGAGCACCCGCGAGGCGGCCTCGCGGCACACCGCGAACGCCTCGGGCAGCAGGTCGTCGAGGGTCTCGCCGTCGGCGAGCCGCTCCCTGAACTGGTCGGTCATGCCGCGCAGCTCGTCGTCGCCGAGGTTGACGTAGTCGTCCTCGATCGAGTTGACGGCGGCCGCGATGGCCTTCAGCCGACGCACCATGCGGCCCTCGCCGGCGCGAAGGACCTTTTCCAGAATCGACACGGATCAACGCTCCCCTAGACGGTCTCGAACCATCGTAGGCGCTCCGACGCGGCGATGGTCACTGGTGGCGGCGGTCCGGACCCGCGAACCCGACATAACACCGCGACCGGGTGCCCGGCGGTCGCCAATCGGGTTACGCCGTCCGCGAACGATCCGGCACCATGGCTCGGATGGAGCCTGTGGAGATCGTCGAGGACGGGCTGTTGCTGCGCCCCTGGCGGGCGGCGGACGCCGACGAGGTGCACCGCGCCTGCCAGGACCCGGACATTCAGCGCTGGACCACCGTACCTCGCCCGTACCGGCCCGAACACGCCCTCGCATTCGTGACCACGGTCAGCGCGACGGCCTGGGCGCAGGACACCGGGGCGCCGCTCGCGGTCTGCGACGCCGACACCGGTGAGCTACTCGGCTCGTGCGGCCTGGTCTCCGTCGACCGGGCGCTGGACTCGGCCGAGGTGGGCTACTGGACCGCGCCGTGGGCCCGCGGCCGGGGCGTCGCGGTGCGAGCCACCCGGGCGGTGGCCCGCTGGGCGTTCCCGGCGCTGGAGCTGCGCCGGCTGACCTGGCAGGCCGAGATCGGCAACCACGCCTCCCGACTGGTCGCGCTGCGCGCCGGCTTCCGGATCGAGGGCGAGCTGCGGCTGGCCCACCCCGTCGACGGGGGTCGGCCGGAAGGGTGGATCGGCTCCCTCCTCCCGGCCGAGCTGGCCGCGCCGGGCGATCCGGTGCCGTACGGCCCGGCCACGCTCCAGGCCCGCCGGGCGGCGGTCTTCGGCCGGCCGCAGCCCGTCCTGTTCGCCACCGCCGGCGGCACCGAGCTGCGGCTGCGCGCGCTGGAGGAGAAGGACCTGGCCGAGGTCACCCGGACCTGCCAGGACGAGGAGACCGTGCGCTGGACCACGGTGCCGCATCCCTACCGGCCCGAGGACGCCGAGGGCTACCTGCGTGACCTGGTGCGGCCGGCCTGGGCCCGGGGCACCGCGGCGATGTTCACGGTGGCCGACCCGGAGGACCGCTACGTCGCCTCGGTCGACCTGCGGATCTCCGCTACCGCCCCGCTGGTCGCCGACGTCGGCTTCATGACCGCGCCGCACGCCCGGGGCCGGGGCTACCTGCCGGCCGCGCTCGCCGCGGTCTGCGCCTGGGGCTTCACCACGCTCGGCCTGGCCCGCGTCGAGTGGCGCGCCAACGTGGGCAACACCGCGTCCCGCCGGGCCGCCGAGAAGGCCGGCTTCACCGTCGAGGGCACGCTGCGCGGCGGCGTCCAGCACCGCGGCGAGCGGCAGGACGTGTGGATCGGTGGCCTGCTGCCACAGGACCTGCGGTGATCCCGGAGACGATCGAGGGGTACGGGGTACGGCTGCGGCCGACCCGGTCGACCGACGTGCCGGACCTGGTGGCCGGCTGCACCGACCCGCAGACCCGGCGGTATCTCCCGGCCCTGCCCGACCCCTACGACGCGGACAGCGCCCGGTGGTGGATCGCCGAGGGTGAGCCGGCCGTGTGGGCGGCCGGCGGCTGCGCGTACGCGGTCGCCGACCCGGAGACCGACCGGCTGGTCGGCGGCGTCGGGCTGACCCGGCTGGCGGTGGCCCGGGCCGACTTCGAGATCGGCTACTGGGTGGTGCCGTGGGCGCGCGGGCGGGGCGTGGCGACGGCCGCCACCCGGTTACTCGGCGAGCGCGCCTTCGCCACCGGAGCGGCCCGCCTGGAGCTGCTCACCCACCGGGAGAACGAGCCGAGCCAGCGGACCGCGCTGGCCTGCGGCTACCGGCACGAGGGCGTCCGCCGGGCGGCGGGCGCGGCACGCGACGGCGTACGCCACGACCTGGTCGCCTGGGTGCGGCTGGCCGACGACCCGCCCGGGCCGACCGCCCGGCTGTTGCCGGACCTGCCAAGTGGCCGGCTCTCCGACGGGGTGGTGACGCTGCGCCGGCTGGAGCCGGCGGACGCCGACGCGCTGCACCGGCTGCACACGCTGCCGGAGGTGGTGGCGAACCGGGTGCCGCCGGTGCCGCCGGACCGGGAGTCGATCGCGCGCCGCTGCCGGCTCGCGGCCGGCTACTGGCTGGCCGGCGACGCCGCCGACCTGGCGATCCTGGAGACGGCCACCGGCGCGCTGGTGGGCGGCTGCGCCCTGGGGTACGACGAGCCGGCGACCGGCCAGGCCACGCTGGGCTACAGCCTGCTGCCCGAGGCCCGCGGCCGTGGGCTGGCCGCCCGCGCGGTCCGGCTCGTCGCCGGCTGGGCCTTCGGCGTCGGAGTGGCCCGGCTCTGGGCCGGCACCCGGGTGCAGAACGTCGCGTCCCAGCGGGTGCTGGAACGCGCCGGCTTCCAGCGGGAGGGGCTGCTGCGCGGGCGGGTGCCGGGCGCGGCGGGTGAGCGCACCGACTCGGTGGTCTTCGGGCGGCTGGCCTCGGACCGGGACTGATCCGGGGCCCCGCGCGGGGCCCCGGATCGGCGCTCGATGGGTCAGGCGTCGAGCGAGATGATCCCGTAGTCGTAGGCGCGGCGGCG
The DNA here is from genome assembly GCF_040653835.1 of Micromonospora sp. NPDC050980. Lineage (NCBI taxonomy): Bacteria > Bacillati > Actinomycetota > Actinomycetes > Micromonosporales > Micromonosporaceae > Micromonospora > Micromonospora sp. NPDC050980. Next base: position 21,437 of record NZ_JBFAGS010000004.1, read on the forward strand.
GTAGACCACGCTCGGACGGCCGGACTCCTTGTCCAGGAACAGATAGAAGTCGTGGCCGACCAGCTCCATCTGGAACAACGCGTCGTCGACGGTCATCGGTTCGGCGGGGTGGACCTTCTCCCGGGCGATGTGCCACGGCTGGTCGTCGGGCTCGGAGTGGGCGCTCGGATCGGGGCGTTCGGCGACGGCGGTGGCCGTGCCGTGGCCGTTCGACGCCGCCAGCCCCGGCCCGTCGAGGTCGACCACCGGCAGGCCGGCGGTCGCGGCGGCCACCGAGATCGGCGCGTGCCGCCCGCGGTGCACCCGGCGGCGGTCGGCCGCCCGGCGGAAGCGGGTGTCCAGCTTGGCGATGGCGGCGTCGAGCGCGCTGTAGAAGTCGTTCGTGCAGGCCTCGGCCCGGATCACCGGGCCGCGCGTCACGCAGGTGATCTCCACCCGCTGGCAGTGGTCGGCCTGGCGCGGATTGCGCTCGTGGAACAACTCGACATCCACGCGAATGAGCTTGTGGTCGTAGCGTTCGATCTTCGCGAGCTTCTCGGCTACGTGCACCCGGTAATGGTCCGGCACTTCGACGTTACGGCCCTTGACCACGATGTCCACGTGACCTCCCTTGTTCGGACGGTCGTTCGGTCCGGATCTGCCGGCCGACGCGCCTGGGAGAGCCCCGCTCGGCGTCGACCGGTGGTGTTCGGCTACGCCTCCTTCCGGTGCCGGGGGAAGGTTGGCATCCTCACTACCCCCCGACACCGAAACGCTAACTCCTGTTGGGCCACCAGTCACCCCCGGTTGCCGAGAGCGGTCGCGAAATTTAACACCTCATACACCATGGGGTGAAAGGGATGCACGAAGCGTCACCGGGGCCGCCGCTTTTGCGTTGCGGCGAGCACCACCGCGACCTTTGGCGTCATTCCCGCGCCGCGCAATTTCCGGCTCACCGTCGCCAGCGTGGCGCCGGTGGTGACGATGTCGTCGAGCAGCACCACGGTTCCGGCCGGCACCGCCGACACCGGCCGACGCACCCGGAACGCCGCCTCGGCCGCCGCGGCCCGGCCGGCGCTGTCCAGCGCCACCGAGTCCGGCCGGGGCGACGCCCGCAGCGGACGCCGCACGCGCACCGGCCAACCGGCCGCGCGCAGCCGGGCCGCGGCGGGACGCACCAACCGTTCCAGATGGTCGCCGTACCGCGCCCGGGCCGCCCGGGCGGTGTCCGGCACCGCCACCAGGGTCACCGCGCCCGGCTGCCCCACCGCCACGGCCACCACCTCGGCCAGCAACGCGCCCAGCGGCCGGGCCAGCCCGTGCCGGCCCCGCTCCTTGTACGCCAGCAGGCCCTCGCGCAACGCCCCGGCGTAGGGCCCGAGCGCGACGCAGGGTGGCAGGCCGGGCGGAGCCGGATCGGGCCGGGTCGCCCCGGGACGCAACGCCCCCAGCTCGTCGACGCAGCGCGGACAGAAGCCCTGCCGCAGCCCCGCGGAACGCGCCGCACAGCCGGCACACCCGGCCGGCAGCACCAGATCGGTCAGATCCGACCAGAGCCCACCCAGGTCCGGCACCGCGCCGCCTCAGTAGAGGAAGAAGGGTGCGGTCGGGTTGACCACCCGACTGCCCGCCGGCAGGTCCAGCACCTGCTGGCGCTTGATGAACTCGAACGGGTTGTTCCGGTAGGCCGCGCCGTTCGTCTCGTACATGAAGGAGAACGCGGGCAACCCACGGTCGCCGCTGCCCGGGTATCCCGCCAGCTGGGTCACCGCGGCGCCGACCTCGGTCTTGAGCGGGGATTCGAAGCCCCCGTCGACGCTGAGCTGGTGGATGACCGAGCGGCGGTCCGGGTCGTTGCCGGCGAGGACCAGTTGGTCCTCGGAGATCCAGTCGACGGCCGTGACACCGGTGAGCAGCGTGGGCAGCCGGCGCGGTTGCCCCAGGCTGACCCCGCCGCCCTCGACGTTCACCGCCGCGACGTAGACCGCGCCGCCGCTCACCAGCGCGATCCGGTGCCCGTCCAGGGCCCCGGCCACCGCCACCACGCTGCCGGCCGCGCTCAGCGGAACCGGATCGAGGACGCCCGCACCGTCGAACCGGTAGAGCTTGCCGTCGGCCGCCACCAGGCCCGCCGGCTGCGCGTCGTCGAGCGAACGCAGCCAGGTGGGCCGGCTCATCGTGCCGAACGTCGGGTCACCGGTATTGAGCACCGCGACCTCCTCGCCACCGGTGCCCACCTTGAGCCGGAGCCGCTGCTGGGGGGCGGCCACCACGAGCGCGGCGAGCAACCGCTCGTCGACGCGGGCGATCGACGCGGAGACGACGTTGCGGTTCTCGGCGGGCGGGAGCGGAACGGTGCCCCGCCGTTCGCTGCCCAACCCGAGGGGGTGGATGACACCGTCGTAGACGCTGAACCGGGTCGGATCCGCGCCCCGCGGGTACGCGTCGTGGGTGGCCCGTTCCCGCTCCAGGTCGACGGTGAGCCGCTTCTGGTTCTGGATCTTCAGGTCGAGCTGCCCGGTCAGCTCCGGCAGCGACCACGCCAGCTGGGTGCCGAGCCGGGCCAGCCGCCCCTCGTTGGCCCCGGGCATGTCCAGGTTGACCTCCCACTGGGAGTTCCCACCGGTGGCGTTGTTGATCGGCCGGGTGCGATCGGGCAACCCGGTCACCCCGGGCGCCAGCCAGTCGGACGGGCCCCCGGCCAGCCACTTCACCACCTCGGTGACGAGACGCTCGGTCGGCACCGCCGGCAGGTAGCGCAGATCGGGCACCAGGCGGGTCAGGTCCGAGTTCCAGAAGTAGACCTTGTGCTGGCGGTAGTATTCGCGCAGGGCCGAGTCGCTGGTCAGCAGCACGTTCGGCAGGCGGGTGATCAGCAGCCCGGTCCCGGTGGGCTCGGCCCGACGCAGCTCGAAGACGTACTCCGTCTCGGTGGCCGTCGGCGGGCCCAATGTCCCGTCGGCGCGCAGCACGCCGACCTGCTGCACCTTGAGCCGGACCGTGCTGGTGCCCTGGTTGTTCGGCGGGGTGCTCTCGGGCTTCGACCGCAGCCGGACCACGGTCAACTCGATCTCGCTGGTCTGCGGCTTGCCCGGGAGTTGGTCGCGGGCCTCGTCGGCGAGGAACGTCCGGGCCCGCGCGTAGGCCGCGTCGCGCTCCCCGGCAGCCGCCGCCCGCAGGTAGTTCTCGATGAACGGCACCGGCTCGTCGCTGTCGGTCGGGGCCGGCGGCGAGGCCGGGGGGCCGTTGAGCGAGCCGGGCTCGGCGACGGGCACCGAGCCGTCGATCTGGACGTCGGTCTCGGCCGGGATGCCGCAGCCGGCGGGGAGCAGCAGCACGCCGGCCAGCAGCCCGACCACCAGACGCCGGGCCCGCCGTCCCGGCCGGTTCCGCACGCTCATGGCCGGGCCTCCGCGGGCTGGGCCTGGGCGGGCTCGGCGTCGGCGGGGCCGACGGCCAGCGTGCCGGCGCCGCTGCCCGGGCCGATGGCGAGCGGGCCGCCGTCGCGCGGGCCGCCGAACGGCAGGGTGGCGTCGGCCGGGACCAGCCGCAGCGGCGAGGTGGTGAGCCGGTCACCGGCCCGGGCCGGCAGGGTCAGCCGGAACTGGGCGCCCTGCCCCGGCGCGCCCCACGCCTCCAGCCAGCCGCCGTGCAGCCGGGCGTCCTCCAGGCTGATCGACAGGCCCAGGCCGGTGCCACCGGTCTGTCGGGCCCGGGACGGGTCGGCGCGCCAGAACCGGTTGAAGACCAACTTCTCCTCGCCCGGCTTGAGGCCCACGCCGTGGTCCCGCACGGTGACCGCCACGGCGCTCGGGTCCATGCCCAGGGTGATCCGCACCGGTCTGGCCTCGCCGTGCTCGACCGCGTTGCCGACCAGGTTGCGCAGCACCCGCTCGACGCGGCGCGGATCGACCTCGGCGATCACCGGCGTGCCCGGCAGGTCCAGCTCGATCGCGACCCCGACCCGCTCGGCCAGCCCGGCCAGCCGCTCGGTCACCCGGTGCACCACCGGCACCAGATCGGTCGGTTCGCTGTCCAGCACCGCGAAGCCGGCGTCGAACCGGCTGATCTCCAGCAGGTCGGTGAGCAGCTCCTCGAACCGGTCCAGCTCGGCCTGGAGCAGCTCGGCGCTGCGGGCCACCGCCGGGTCGAACCCGTCGCGCTCGGTGAAGATCAGGTCGGCCGCCATCCGCACCGTGGTCAACGGGGTACGCAGCTCGTGCGAGACGTCCGAGGTGAACCGGCGTTGCAGCCGCGACATCTCCTCCAGCCGGAGGATCTGCCGTTGCAGGTTCGTCGCCATCTGGTTGAACGAGGCGGCGAGCAGGGCCAGGTCGTCCTCGCCGGAGACCACCATCCGCTGGTCGAGGAGCCCGGCGGAGAGCCGCTGGGCGGTGCGCGCGGCGACCCGGACCGGAGTGACCACCAGGCGGGTCACCAGGGCGGCCAGCAGGCCGAGCAGGAGCACCAGGGCGACGCCGGTGGCGACCACCGTCGCGCGGGCGTCGGCCGCCGTGGCGTCCTGGCGGGCCAGGGGTACGAGGTAGTAGAGCTCGACCTGGCCGAACTTGGTCGGCACCGGCGAGCCGTAGACCAGGTATTTCGTGCGCTCACCGCCGCCGAGCGTGCCGGTGCGGATCTGGTGGGCGACCTTGCCGGAGCCCACGGCGCCGCGCAGTTCCTCGCCGATCAGCGACCGGACCGGCACGTCGGGGGACACCCGCGGCTCGATGAACTCGGCGAAGTCGTCGGCGGTGATCGCCACCACGACGCCGCTGGTCTGCGTCGGGTCCCCGCCGGCCAGGTAGTTGACCGTGCCGTCGATGGTGTCCTGGAGCTGGGCCTCCTGCGGCTGGCTGTAGAGGTTGAACTGCTTCGCGGCGTACTCGCTGCCGTTGCTCAGCCGCAGCCGGACGTCGGTCTCGGCGTTCTGCAGCAGGATGCCGGTGATCTTGTCGGCGATCAGGTAGGCGAAACCGCCCACCAGCAGACTCGACGCCACGAGGGTGATGGTGACCACGCGGACCTGGAGCGACCGCCGCCAGGTCTGGCGCACGCCGGCGGCGAGCCGGGCCGACCGACCGGTCAGCTCGCGCCGGAGTGCCCGCGCGGCGGGCAGCCGGCGGGACGTCTGAGGCGGCGGGTCGGGCAGCGAGGCGGTCAGCACAGTGCTGCCCAGGTTATCCGGTGCCCGCCTTGTAGCCCACGCCCCGAACCGTGAGGATGATTTCGGGTCGCTCCGGATCCGGTTCGATCTTGGCGCGTAGCCGCTGCACGTGCACGTTGACCAGCCGGGTGTCGGCGGCGTGCCGGTAGCCCCACACCTGCTCGAGCAGCACCTCGCGGGTGAAGACCTGGCGCGGCTTGCGGGCGAGCGCGACCAGCAGGTCGAACTCCAGCGGCGTCAGCTTCACCTCCTCGGCGTCGCGGCTGACCGTGTGCGCCGGGACGTCGATGGTGATCTGGTTGCCGGGCGGCCCGATGGTGAGCAGCTCCGGCGCGACGTCCTCGCCGCGACGCAGCCGGGCCCGCATCCGGGCCACCAGCTCCTTCGGCTTGAAGGGTTTGACCACGTAGTCGTCGGCGCCGGACTCCAGCCCCAGCACCACGTCGACGGTGTCGCTCTTGGCGGTCAGCATCACGATGGGCACACCGGACTCGGCCCGGATCGCCCGGGCCACGTCGATGCCGCTCATGCCGGGCAGCATCAGATCGAGCAGGACGATGTCGGGCCGGCTGTCGCGGAACGCGGCCAATGCCCGTTCTCCGTCGGCGACGAAGGACGGCACGAAGCCCTCGCTGCGCAGCACGATGCCGAGCATCTCGGCAAGGGCGGGGTCGTCGTCGACCACGAGTACGCGGGCTCTCATGGGGTTTATCGTTCCATCCCCGTTCGGTCGGAGGTCGGAGTCTTTCCGGCACGGTAGCGCCGAGCGGGCCCGGGCACCACAGCCGGCGGCGCGCCCGGCCAGCGTGGCACGCCACGGCGGACAGGTCCACCGGATGCGAACCCGCCGTGCAACCATGATCCCCGGGTGTCGCCCCACCCGCCACCTCCGCCCCGCCGCCCAGGAGTACGCGTGTCCGACGCCGGCCCGATCACGGTGCTCCCGCGCCGCCCGCTGACCGTCGGCGAACTGCTGGACGCCGCCGTGCTGCTGCTGCGTGACCAGGCCCGGGTCCTCCTTCCGCTCGCCGTCGCGCTGGCCCTCGCCGAGCAGGCCGTGCTCTACCCGATGCGGGTGCTGGCCGGCGCCCACCCGCCGGGCTGGTGGCCGGGCGACGAGGGCCGGTTCGGCTGGTACTGGCTGTTGCTCGCGGTCGGCGCCGGCATCGAGGCGATGATCATCGCGGTGCTGGGCAACCCGGCCGCGCGCGGTGGCGCGGCGGCGCTGCTCGGCCGCCGCCTGGCGCCGTCGGAACTGCTGCGCGCGGCCCGCCCGGCCGCGACAGCGCTCACCGCGGTCACGGTCGGGCTGGTCGTCGGCGTCGCCGGGCTGGCCGGGCCGGCCTGGTTCGTGGCGTACGCGCTGGTCGGCCTGGTGGTGCCGGTGCTGGTGCTCGACGGGGTGCCGGCGCACCGGGCGCCGGGGCGGGCGGTCCGGCTGGCCGGCCGGGTCGGCGGGCGCGCCGCCGCCGTCCGACTGCTCGGCTACCTCGGTTGGTGGCTGGTCCGCGTCGGCATCGGCTCGGGCGTTCCCTACGGGCTCGGGCTGCTGGGCCTGTTCGACGTGTCGGCCTGGGCGCTGCCGGTCGCCGTCGCCGCCCACGTGGCCGTGAACGCGGTCGCGTACCCGGCGTTGGCCTGCCTGGACGCGGTGCTGCACCTGGAGACCCGGATCCGCACCGAGGGGTTGGACATCCGGCTCTCCCGGGCGCCGGAAGACGTACCGGAGCCCGTGCTGCTGGCGGCCCAGCGGTGAGCCGGTGGTGGACCGAGACGGTCGCCGCGCTCGGCGACGTGGTGCCCCTGCCGCTGGTCGCGTTGCTCCTGCTGGTCGCCGCGTTGCTCACCGCCCTGGCGTGGTATTCGTTCCCAGCCTGGGTGCCCCGCCGGTGGCCCCGGTTCACGCTGCCCCGGCTCCGCCGGCCCCGGCTGCCCCGGTTCCGGCTGACCCGCTTCCGGCTGCCCCGGTTCCGGCTACCGCGTCCGCGCCGGCCCGCCCGCCGGCGCCGGACCGAACCGCCGCCGGCGCGCGTCCCCGCCCCCCGGGAGGCGCCGGCCGGTGCGGTCGACGGCCTCGGCACGGCCGACCGGCTGGCCGCCGAGGGCCGGTACGCCGAGGCGGTCCGGGAACGCCTGCGCGAGATGGTCCGGCTGCTGGTCACGCGGCAGTTGGTGGAGCCACGGGCCGGGCTGACCGTGACCGAGGTGACCGAGGCGGCGACCCGGAACCGGCCGGCGCTGCGGCCCACCCTGCACGCCGCCGGCATGATCTTCTCCGACCTCTGGTATGCCCAACGCCCCGCCACCGCCGGTCACGACCAGCGGATGCGGGCTCTCGCCGCCGACCTGCGTCGCGAGCTGACCGGCGAGGAGGAACGGCGGTGACCGCGACCTCGGCATCGGTGCGCCGCCGCTGGCCCCGGGTCGTCGCCCCGCTCGGGCTGGGCCTGCTGCTGATCGTGACCACCGTGATCCTGCACGAGGTGGACCAGCCCGACCCGCGCGAACGCGGCTTCCTCTCCCCCGTCGCCACCGACGACGACGGCGCAAGCCGGCTCGCCGGTGCGCTGGCGGCGCAGGGGGTGCCGGTGCGCCGGGCGACCGACACCGCCGCCGCGCTGCGCACCGCCCGCGCGGCACCCAGCACCCTGTTCGTGCCGGCCCCCGCGCTGGTGCACCCGGACACCCTGGTCGACCTGACCGGGTTGCCGCCGGGCAGCCGGCTGGTGCTGGTCCAGCCGTCCCGCCGCGTCCTGAGGGAACTGGACACGCCTGTCGCACCCACCGTCCGCCGCTGGGCCACCCGGGCCCTGCCCCCGGACGCCGACGGCGCGCCGTGCCGGCTGCCCGAGGCCGCCCGCGCCGGCACCGCCGCGGTCGACCAGCAGCGGTACGCCGGGCCGGAGCGCGCCGACCGCTGCTACGGCGGCGCGCTGCTGCGGGTCCCCGGCGGCACCGAGGTGGTGCTGGTGGGGGCCAGCGACCCGTTCCGCAACGACCGGATCGACGAGTGGGGCAACCGGGCCCTCGCCACCGGCCTGCTCGGCGGCGGCCGTCAGGTGGTGTGGCTGGACCTGCCCGCGCCCGAGGCGGAGCCGACCCGGGCCAGCCCGTCGCCGACCACCGAGATCGGCGGGACGCCCACGCCCGGTGGGACCGCCGAGGCACGCCCCACCCGGGCCGATCCGCCGCCGCGCGGCGAGAACCCGCTGTGGGACGCGTTCCCGGCCTGGTTCTGGGCGATCCTGGCACAGCTCGCCGTGGCCGGGCTGCTGGCGGTCCTGTGGCGGGCCCGCCGGCTCGGGCCACCGGTGGCGGAACCGCTGCCGGTCAGCGTCCGGTCCGCCGAGACCGTCCGCGGCCGGGCCCGGCTCTACCGGCGGGCGGGCGCACGGGACACCGTCGCCGCGACGCTGCGGGACGCCGCGCTGGACCGCATCCTGCCCCGGCTCAACCTGCCGCCCGACACACCGGACGACGAGGTGACGGCCCGGGTCGCCGCCGGCACCGGTGACGACCCGCAACGGGTGGCCGAGCTGCTGCACGGCCCGGCGCCGGCCGACGACCGGGAGCTGCTGGAGCTGGCCCGTGAGCTGGACACGCTGACCCGTACCCTGGCCCCGCATCCGAACGAAGGAGAACCCCGGTGACCGGACCCGTCATCGCCGCCGCGTCGCCCACCGCCGGGTCGGACGCCCGCGCCGCCCTGCACCGGCTGCGTGCCGAGGTGGGCAAGGCGGTCGTCGGGCAGGACGCCGTGGTCACCGGCCTGGTGATCGCGCTGCTCTGCCGGGGGCACGTGCTGCTGGAGGGCGTGCCGGGGGTGGCCAAGACGCTGCTGGTACGCACCCTCGCCACCGCGCTCGACCTGGACTCCAAGCGGGTGCAGTTCACCCCCGACCTGATGCCCGGCGACGTCACCGGCTCGCTGATCTTCGACCCGCGCACCGCCGCGTTCACCTTCCGCGAGGGGCCGGTCTTCACCAACCTGCTCCTCGCCGACGAGATCAACCGGACCCCGCCCAAGACCCAGTCGGCGCTGCTGGAGGTGATGGAGGAGCGGCAGGTGTCCGTCGAGGGCGAGCGCCGCCCGCTGCCCGAGCCGTTCATCGTCGCGGCCACCCAGAACCCGGTCGAGTACGAGGGGACCTACCCGCTGCCCGAGGCGCAGCTCGACCGCTTCCTGCTCAAGTTGACGGTGCCGCTGCCCGGACGGGACGAGGAGCTGGGGGTGCTCCGCGCGCACCACGCCGGCTTCGACCCGCGCGACCTGCGCGCCGCGGGCGTACGACCGGTGGCGGGCGCGGCCGACCTGGCCGCCGCCCGGGCGGAGGCGCACGCGGTGCACGTGGCCGAACCGGTGCTCGGCTACATCGTGGACCTCTGCCGCGGCACCCGGTCCACGCCCGCCCTGGAGCTGGGCGCGTCGCCCCGGGGCGCCACCGCGCTGCTCGCCGCCGCGAAGGCGTGGTCCTGGCTGGCCGGGCGCGACCACGTCACCCCGGACGACGTGAAGGCGGTCGCCCGGCCCACGCTGCGCCACCGGCTCCGGCCCCGGCCGGAGGTGGAGCTGGAGGGCGTCACGGTGGACGCCGTGCTGGACTCGGTGCTGGCCACCGTGCCGACGCCGCGATGACCTGGCGGGCGGGCCTGCTGCTCGCGGCGGGCGCCGCGACGCTGCCGGCCTGGCCGGCGCCGTTCCTCGGCGTCGCCGTGCTGACCGCGGCGGTGCTGCTGCTGGTGGCCCTCGACCGGGCGCTCGCGGTTGCGCCGCACGCGCTCGTGGTGAGCCGCGCCGGCGACCGGACGGTCCGGCTCGGCGGCACCGCCACGGTCACCCTGCACCTGGCGAATCCCACCGACCGCACGCTGCGCGCCCAGGTGCGCGACGCCTGGGTGCCCTCGGCCGGGGCGCGACCCGACCGGCCCGCGCACGAGGTGCTGACCGTCTCGCCGGGCGACACGGCCACCCTGCCGGTCCACCTCACCCCGACCCGTCGCGGCGACCGGCCGGCGGTGGCGCTGACCGTACGCTCACTCGGGCCGATGCGGCTGGGTTTCCGGCAGCGGGCCGGACGCCCTGCCACCCCGGCCTGGACGCTGCGGGTGCTGCCGCGCTTCGACTCCCGGCGGCACCTGCCGGAGAAGTTGGCGCGGCTGCGGGTCATCGACGGCGTCCAGGTGACGCGCGGGCGCGGCCACGGCACCGAGTTCGACACCCTGCGGGAGTACGCGGTCGGCGACGACGTCCGGTCGATCGACTGGCGGGCCAGCGCGCGCCGCGCCGACGTGCTGGTCCGCACCTGGCGCCCGGAGCGAGACCGGCGGCTCGTCTGTGTGCTGGACACCGGCCGCACGTCGGCGGTCCGGCTCGGCGACGAGCCGCGGCTGGACACCGCCATCGATGCGGCGTTGCTGCTCACCGCGCTGGCCGTCCGGGCCGGCGACCGGGTCGACCTGCTGGCCGTGGACACCGCCGTGCGGGCCCGGGTGACCGGCAGCGGCCGACCGGCGCTGCTCCCCCGGCTGGTCGAGGCGGTGGCTCCGCTCCAGCCGGCGCTGGCCGAGACCGACTTCGAACTGATCGCCGCCGAAGTGCTGCGTCGCGAGCGGCGTCGCAGCCTGGTGGTGCTCTTCACCGCCCTGGACCCGGGCGCGCTGCGGGACGGGCTGCTGCCGGTCCTGCCCCGGCTGGCGGGCCGGCACCGGGTGATGGTGGCGGCCACGCACGACCCGGTGCTGACCGGGCTCGCCACGGCTACCCCGGCCGGCCCCGACGACCCGTACGCGGCCGCGTCGGCGTGGCGTGCGCTCGGCGAGCGGGACCGGGTGCGCGCGGCCCTGTCCCGGCACGGCGTGACAGTGCTGGACGTCCCCGCCGACCGCCTAGCGCCCACCGTGGCCGACATCTACCTACGCCTCAAGTCCGCCGGCCAACTCTGACCCTGCCCGCCCTGATTCACGGAAACAGTGGCTGTGGCGGGCTCCTTGGCCACTGTTTCCGTGAATCAGCGGCCAGCGGTGGCGGTGGCGCGGCGAGCGGCGTGGTGGCCCAGGAGGAGGGCGTAGGCCAGGAAGGCCGCCCAGACCGTGGCGCCGGCCGCCACCCGCGCGGCCGTCGGCAGCGGAGCCGGGGTGACGAACGCCTCCAGCAACGCGGACACCGCGAACAGCCCGACCAGTCCGGCCGCGACCACGATGGCCGCCCGTCCGGCCTCGGCGACCGCCCGGCCCCGGCCGAGATGCGCGGGTGGGGCGATCCACGCCCACGCGGTGCGCAGTCCGACCCCGGCGGCGATGTGGATGCCGGTCAGCTCCAGCAGGCCGTGCGGCGTGATCAGGCCGAAGAAGACGTCCGCCCGGTCGTAGGAGATCATCACCCCGCCCACCACGCCGAGGTTCAGCGCGTTCTGCCACAGCAGCCAGAACACCGGCAGCACCAGCACGCCGGCGGCCAGGCACTGGGCCGCCAGCCAGGCGTTGTGCGTCCACAGGTGGAAGGCGAACGTCGGCGCGGCGAACTCGGTGTAGTAGCCGGCGAAGCCGGAGTCGACGAGTTCCCGGGCCGACTCGGCGCCGACGAACGCGGCGGCGGTGTCCGGGTGGCCGGCGACGAACCAGATGAGGAACGCGGTCAGCGCGCTGAACCCGGTGGCGACGCCGCACCACCACGGCCAGGCCCGGTAGAGCGCGGCCGGCAGGTCGGCCAGCACGAACCGGCGCACCGACGCCCAGGAGGGCCGGGGGCGGCCGGTGATCCGGGCCCGGGCGGCGAGGACCAGCTGGGACAGACGCCCGACCAGCGCCGGCTCGGGGGCCCGGCTGCGCAGCGTGGAGAGGTGGGTGGCGGTCCGCTGGTAGAGCAGGACCAGCTCGTCGACCTCGGCCGCGTCCAGCCGACGCCGGCCGGTCAACTGCTCCAGCCGTCGCCACTCGCCCACGTGCTCCGCCGCGTACGCGTCGAGATCCACTCGTGCCTCCCCCGTCCGGCGTCCATGGTGTTCACTGTCGGGGTGCGCGCGCAACCTCCGCAGCCCTCCGGGTGGGCCGACGCCGGTCTGGTCAGCGGCGAGGCGGTGGAGCTGGACGTCCGCGTCGCCCGGCTGGGCTCCCGGGTGCTCGCCCTGCTGGTCGACCTGGTGGTCCAGGTCGGCCTCGCGCTCGTGCTCGGCGCGGCGCTGTCGCTGCTGGTGCTCGCGCTGCCGCCGGACGCGCTGGACGCCGCCCTGGCCGGCGGCCTCCAGGTCGTCCTGCTGGTGCTGGTGTTCGTCGGCTATCCGGTGGTGATGGAACGGTTCGCCGGTGGCCGGACGGTGGGCAAGCTGGCGGTGGGGCTCCGGGTGGTGCGGGACGACGGCGGGCCGGTCGGCGTCGGCCAGTCGCTCACCCGGGCGCTGGTCGGCGTCGCGGTGGAGTGGCCCGGCCTGGTGCTGCCGCTGCTGAGCTGGGCGGCGACCGTGACGGTGATGCTCACCGACGCGCGCGGCCGGCGGCTCGGCGACCTGGTGGCCGGCACGCTCGTGGTGCACACCCGGGGCGCCGCGGTGTGGCGTCCGCTGCCGCCGGCCGTGCCCCCGCTGGCCGCCTGGGCGGCCACGCTCGACCTGACCCGGGTGGACGACGGGCTGGCCCTGGCCGTCCGGCAGTACGTGGACCGGTTGCCGCAGCTCACCGCGCCGGAGACGGCCCGGCTGGGCCGGGAACTGTGGGCGGAGGTGGCCGCCGTGACCTCACCGCCGCCGCCGTGGCGCGCGCCGGAGTGGGCCTACCTGACCGCCGTGCTGGCCGAACGAGGGCGGCGGGCGGCGTACCGGCTGGGTCGCACCCGCGTGGTCGCCGACACGCTCTGGCCGGAGCTGGCCCCGGCGCCGCCGGTCTCGACCCCGCTGCGGCGGGCCGCGCCCGAGCCCACCGCGCCGGAGACGGTATGCCGCTGAGCGCAGCCGCTCAGGAGAACAGCGCCCGGCCCCACCAGTCGGCCGCGTCGCGCACGCCCGGCGGGCAGGCGAACAGCCCGCTGGAGACGTGCCGCAGGTATTCGTTCATCGCGTCGGTGCGGGCCAGCCGGGTCTGGATCGGCACGAACTGCTTGCGCGGGTCCCGCTGGTAGGCGATGAAGAACAGCCCGGCGTCGAGCCGGCCCAGCCCGTCGGAGCCGTCCACGAAGTTGTAGCCGCGACGCAGCAGCCGGGCGCCGCCGTTCTGGTCCGGGTGGGCGAGCCGCACGTGCGCGTTCTCCGCGATGACCGGCTGGCCGTCCTCGCCCTTGGCGACGAAGTCCGGCTCGTCGAACTCGTCGCGCCGGCCCAACGGGGCGCCACTGCCCTTGGTCCGGCCGGTGATCATCTCCTGCTCGGCCAGCGGGCTGCGGTCCCAGGTCTCGATCAGCATCCGGATCTTGCGGGTGACCAGGTAGGAGCCGCCGGCCATCCAGTCCGGGCCGTCGCCCGGCTGCACCCAGAGCTGCTCGCGGAGCAGACCGGCGTCCTCGGCCTTGAGGTTGGCGGTGCCGTCCTTGAAGCCGAACAGGTTGCGCGGCGTGGCCTGGTCGCGCGAGGTCGACGAGGTACGCCCGAAGCCGAGCTGCGACCAGCGGACGCTGACCACGCCCATGCCGATCCGGGCCAGGTTGCGGATGGCGTGCACCGCCACCTGCGGGTCGTTGGCGCAGGCCTGGACGCAGATGTCGCCGCCGGACAGCTCCGGCTTGAGCGCGTCACCGGCGAAGTGCGGCAGCTCGGCCAACGCGGCGGGACGGCGGTCGGCGAGGCCGAAGCGGTCCCGCCCCTGGGCGTCGCGGAACAGCGACGGGCCGAAGCCCACCGTGACGGTGAGCTGGGACGGGGGCAGCCCGAGCGCCTCGCCGGTGTCGTCCGGCGGGGCCTCCGGCATGCCGTCGACCGCGCCGATCAGGCCGGCGTCCTTGCCGGCGGTCATCCGCGCCGCGGCGGCGGTCCACTCCTGGAGCATCGCGACCAGCCGGTCCCGGTCCTTGGTGACCACGTCGAACGCGACGAAGTGCAGCCGGTCCTGGGCCGCGGTGGTGATGCCGGCCTGGTGCTCGCCGAGGAACGGCACGGCCCCGGCGGCCGTCTCGGTGGCCGACGCCTGGCGACCACCGGCGATCAGCGCGCCCGCGCCGGCCGCCACCGCGCCGACACCGGCCGCGCCGACACCGGCCAGGGTCATCGCCCGCCGTCGGGAGACGCCGCGCCCGGTCTGCTGCTTGTTCGGCTCGCTCGTCGCGTCACCGGCCGCCCGGCTGGTCATCGCGCCACGGCCGCCGGGATCTTGCTGACCGGCTCGGCCAGCGCGTTGATGCGGTCCGACAACTCCTTCAGCTCGGCCTTGCTGAGCTGGGTGTGCAGCTTCCAACCGTCGCCGGCCCGGTGCTTGCCGAGCGCGGCCTCGACGTTGGCGAACTCGGCGTCGAGCTGCTTGACCAGGTCCGGCGCGCGCTGCTCCAACGCGGGGCGCAGTGCGGCGACGGCTGCCTTCGAGCCCTCCAGGTTGGCGTTGAAGTCCCAGAGGTCGGTGTGCGAGTAGCGCTCCTCCTCGCCGGTGATCTTGCCGCTGGCGACCTCGTCGAGCAGCGCCTTCGCGCCGTTGGCGAGCTGGAGCGGGGTGAGCTTCTCGGCGTCGGCCTTGGCCACGATCGCCTTGACGTCGACCAGGAGCTGGTCGGCGATGGCGCCGTCCTTGCTCACGTCGCCGGCGGTCCAGAGGTCCTTCTCGATCCGGTGGAAGCCGGTGAACTCCATGCCCTCCTCGACCACCTCCTCACGGCCGTCGATCTTCGGGTCGAGGTCGCCGAAGCTCTCCGCGACCGGCTCGATCCGCTCCCAGTAGGTGCGGGCCACCGGGTAGAGCGCCTTGGCCTTCGCCACGTCGTTGGCCTTGACCGCGGCCACGAACTCCTCGGTCTTGGTCAGCAGCGCGGCGGTCTGGCTGCGCACGTAGCGCTGGTAGCTGGCGGTGGCCTCGGCCAGCGCGGCGTCCGGGGCGACGCTCGCGGCGGTGCCGCTGACCTTCAGCGCGCCCCGGATGCCCCGGCCGCTCATGCCCGGCTTGCAGGCGGTCTCGTACGTCCCGGCGGGCAGCTCGACCCGCAGTTCCCGGCTCAGTCCGGGGGCGATGTTCTCGACCTCGCCCATCACCCGGTCACCGGCGGCGTAGACGTAGAACTCGTTGACCTTGGAGCCGGAGTTGGTCACCTTGAACGTCACCTGGCCGGCGTCGAGCGCGGTGCGGCCGACCTCGCAGGCGGTGTCGGTGGCCTTGACGGCGACCGGGCCGCCCGCGGTGGCGTCGGCGTCGTCACCGCCCCCGCAGCCGGCCAGTCCGGCGACGGCGAGCAGCCCGGCGGCGGCGGACGCGGCGAATCGAGTGGTACGCATCGGTGCGGTTCTCCTCGGAGGCGGGCGGATCAGGCGCGCGGGGACGGGGCGACGGCGGCCGGTTGCGGCCGTGCGGCCGGTGCGGTGCTCTCGGCCGGGGCGGCGGGCTCGGCGCGCGTCGTCGCGGGCTCGACCGGGGGCGTGGCGGGCTCGGCGCGCGTCGCGGCCGGCTCGGTCGAGGTCGCGGCGGGCGCGTTCGGGCCGGCGGAAGGCTTGGCCGGGCCGGCGGACGGCTTGCGCAGGAACAGCGCGAGGACCGGCACCGCGTAGGCGACCCAGGCGATCAACTCCAGCACGGTCGGCGCGGCGGTGATGTTGAACATGCCGGCGAGCAGCGCGCCGTACCAGGCGTTCGGGTCCAGCGTGGCGGAGATGTCGAAGGCCTGGTTGGTCAGGCCGGGCAGCACGCCGGCCTCCTGGAAGTCGTGCACGCCGTACTTGAGGATGCCGGCGGCGACCAGGATCAGCAGCGCGCCGGTCCAGGTGAAGAAGCGGCTCAGGTTGATCTTCAGGGCGCTGCGGTAGAGCCCGAAGCCGATCACCACGGCGGTGACGATGCCACCGATCAGGGCGAGCAGCGAGCCCGCCCCGGTGCCACCGGCCACGCTCTCGGCCGCCGCGTAGAAGATCAGCGCGGTCTCCAGGCCCTCCCGGACCACCGCGAGGAAGGCCATGCCGGCGACCGCCAGGGAGCCGACCGCGAGCGCCTCGGTGAGCTTGCCGCGCAGTTCACCCGCGATGGACCGGGCCGCCCTGCGCATCCAGAAGATCATCCAGGTCACGAACACCACGGCGGCGACCGACGTGATCGCCTCGAACAACTCGCGCGACTCGGAGGTGCGCAGCAGCGAGGTGGAGGTGTACTGGATCAGCGAGCCGAAGACGACGGAGAGCGCCACGGCCGCGCCGACACCGGCCCAGACCTGGGGCAGCCGGTCACGCCGCTGCGACTTCACCAGGAAGGCGACCAGGATGCTGACCACCAGGGTCGCTTCCAGGCCCTCCCGCAGGCCGATCAGGTACGTGGCGAACATCAGTTACTCCGCAGTCAGTCAGGCATGCCTCAGTTAACTTAGGGCAGCCATACCTTCCTCCTGATTCGGGCCGGACGTCAAGTCGTTCACGGCAACGTCACTCCACACCGCGCGCGGCGGCCCGGCTGGCGGCCCGCCCCGAGGTCGATATGGTGGCCGGAGCCACGGCGACGGGGGCGAGATGACCGACCGATTCGACGCGGCCGACTTCGGCCGGCAGTTCCAACAGTTCATGCGGGCGATGTCCCGACTCGCCCCGGACCCGCCGCCGGGACCCTTGTTCGACCGCCTGGAACGGCATCTCGGGCGGAGTCCGCTCGACCTGCCGGTGGTGACGGCGGCCTTCCCGCCGCACGAGCACGCCAACGTGGCGATCGCCCTCGACACGCTGACGTCCGCCAGGAGCGAGCCGACCGCGCTCATCGGGGTGCGAAGCCCGGGCCGGGAGTACGCCGGCCTCGGCGACATCGTGGACGGTGCCGCACGGCACCAGTACGGGCTGGGCGCCGCCGACTACCAGAGCCTGCCGGTCGGGGTCGACGCGCAGCGCAGTTGCGTGTCCTTCGGGATCTTCCTGACCACCTCGGGTGACCGTCCGATCGCCGTGCTGCTGCGGGTGGGCAACCGGCGCACCGGAAAGCCCCGGGTGCTGGTCGAGGTCCTGGCCCCCGAGCCCGACGTCGGCCAGGAACTGCTGGCCGAACTGCGGGCGCACCTCGATCGCGTCAACATCCACCGGGGACACCTGATCTCGTTCGATCCGGGCCGGGACGGGGAGCCGGTCGGGTCGGTCCGGTTCCACCGACGCCAGGTGGTGCCCGCCGCGTCCGTCGTCCTGCCGGACGGCGCCCTCGCCTCGCTCGACCGGCAGGTGCACGGCGTCGAGGAGCACCGGGCGGCGCTGCTCGCCGCCGGCCACCGCCTGCGGCGCGGGGTGTTGCTGCACGGCCCGCCGGGCACCGGCAAGACGCTCGTCGTGCGCCACCTGATCTCGCGCCTGCCGGGTCACACCGCCGTCGTCCTCAGTGGTCGGCAACTCGACCTCGTCCGGGAGGCGTGTGACCTCGCCCGGCGGGCGGCACCCGCGGTGGTGGTGCTCGAGGACGGCGACCTGGTGGCCCAGGATCGGCGGTCCGGCGACCGCAACCCGGTCCTGTTCGACATCCTCGACGAGATGGACGGCACCGCCGAGGACGCCGACCTGACCTTCGTGCTCACCACCAACCATCCCGGCGCCCTGGAGGACGCCCTGGCCCGGCGACCCGGCCGCATCGACCTCGCGGTCGAGGTGCCGCTGCCCGACGCCGACAGTCGCCAGCGACTACTGACCGTGCACGGACGCGATCTCGAACTCTCCGAGACCGAACGCGCGGAGATGGTGGCGATGACCGCCGGGGTGACGGGAGCGTTCTTCCCCGAATTGGCCCGGCGTGCCACCGTGGCGGCGCTGACCGACGGCATTTCCAGGGCGCGCTATCCGCAGGTGCGGCGGGCGGCGCTGGACATGTTCTCGCATCAGCTCTCCACCGATGATGCAGACTGACCCGTCGACGTCGGTCGGCCCATCCCGGGCCGGGTGGTCACCCGGCCCGGGCGGCGTCGATCAGTAGCGGTAGTGCTCCGACTTGAACGGGCCCTCCGGGGAGACGCCCAGGTAGGCGGCCTGCTCCTTGGTCAGCGTGGTCAGCTTGGCGCCGAGCGCGCCCAGGTGCAGGCGGGCGACCTTCTCGTCGAGGTGCTTGGGCAGCACGTAGACGCCGATCGGGTATTCGTCGGTCTTGGTGAACAGCTCGATCTGCGCGATGGTCTGGTTGGCGAACGAGTTCGACATCACGAAGCTCGGGTGCCCGGTCGCGTTGCCCAGGTTCAGCAGGCGGCCCTCGGAGAGCACGATGATCGCGTGCCCGTCGTCGAAGCGCCACACGTCGACCTGGGGCTTGATGTTCTCCCGGGTGACGTCGCCGCGCTTGGCCAGGCCGGCCATGTCGATCTCGTTGTCGAAGTGGCCGATGTTGCCGACGATGGCCTGGTGCTTCATCCGGGCCATGTGCTCGTTGGTGATCACGTCGAAGCAGCCGGTCGCGGTGATGAAGATGTCGGCCTGCTCGACCACGTCGTCGAGCGTGGCGACCTGGTAGCCGTCCATCGCCGCCTGCAGCGCGCAGATCGGGTCGACTTCGGTCACCACGACCCGGGCGCCCTGGCCGCGCAGCGACTCCGCGCAGCCCTTGCCCACGTCGCCGTAGCCCATGACGACCGCCATCTTGCCGCCGATCAGCACGTCGGTGGCCCGGTTGATGCCGTCGATGAGCGAGTGGCGGCAGCCGTACTTGTTGTCGAACTTGCTCTTGGTCACCGAGTCGTTGACGTTGATCGCCGGGAAGAGCAGGGTGCCGGCGCGGTGCATCTCGTAGAGCCGGTGCACGCCGGTGGTGGTCTCCTCGGTGACGCCCTTGATGCCGGCGGCGATCCGGGTCCAGCGCTGGTTGTCCTCGGCGAGCGAGCGGTGCAGCAGTTCGAGGATGACCGCGAATTCCTCGGAGTCGGCGGACTCGACCGGCGGCACGGCCCCGGCCGACTCGAACTCGGCGCCCTTGTGGACGAGCAGGGTGGCGTCGCCGCCGTCGTCGAGGATCATGTTGGGGCCCTGCCCATCCGGCCAGGCGAGCACCTGTTCGGTGCACCACCAGTATTCCGGCAGGCTCTCGCCCTTCCAGGCGTAGACCGGGACGCCGGCCGGCGCCTCCGGAGTGCCCTCGGGGCCGACCACGATCGCGGCGGCGGCGTGGTCCTGGGTGGAGAAGATGTTGCAGGACGCCCAGCGGACCTGCGCGCCGAGCGCGACAAGCGTCTCGATCAGGACGGCGGTCTGGACGGTCATGTGCAGCGATCCGGTGATGCGGGCGCCGGCGAGCGGCTGGGCGTCGGCGAACTCGCGCCGGATCGCCATCAGGCCGGGCATCTCGTGCTCCGCGAGCCGGATCTCCTTGCGGCCGAACTCGGCGAGCGACAGATCCGCCACCTTGTAGTCGCCCTCGGCGAGGGTGCTCGGCCGGGCGCCGGACGACGGGCCGCTGGTGGCCGCCGGGAGGGTGCTGGTCATGGAAGCTCCTGTCGAAGGAAGTGCTGCGCAGCCTTCCACCTTACGCGCGTGAAGCCGCTCACCCGGGGCCGGTTGGTGGAGGGCCGGTGGAGGAACGCTGGACAGCGCACGGGGCGGTCGGTCGTGAACGGACTTTCCGCCCACGGCCCGGCCGCCCCGTGCATCCCCCCGGTTTGGTTCCCCGCGCGTTCCCGGACTTTCGTCGCGACAACGCTGCGCACCCATGAAGTTACAGTGAGTGCGCGCGGCGTGCGGTCGTTTCCGGAAATCGGCGGATCAGCGCAGGCCGCACGTCGCCACGAACGCCTCGCCGTCCCCGGCCAGCGCGAGCGGACCACCGGCCGCCGTGCCGACCGCGGACTGGCCCGCGCCCAGGGTCACCACGCCGACACCGTCGTCCACGGACAGCTTGCCGGCCCGGCACAGCACCACCCGCGGCCCGGGCAGCGTCAGCCGCGCCGCCGGCGCCCCCGCCCTCACCGTCACCCGGTGCAACGCGAAGTCCTCCACCGGCACCGGCCAGGTCAGCACGCCGGGCGCCACCGGCTCCGGCCGGAGGACCGGGTCGGCCAGCACCTCGAAGCGCAGCACCCGCAACAACTCATCCACGTCGACGTGCTTCGGGGTGAGCCCGCCGCGCAGCACGTTGTCGCTGGCCGCCATGATCTCGACACCGGTGCCGCGCAGGTAGGCGTGCAGGTTGCCGGCCGGCATCCAGATCCCGTCCCCCGGCGCCAGCCGCACGTGGTGCAGCAGCAGGGCCACCACCACGCCCGGATCGGCCGGGTACCCGGCGGCGAGCGTGCGCACCAGCGCGGCGTCCGGTGCCGCCGGCCCGGCGGTCGCCGCGGCCAACACGGCCGCCACCAGCCCCGCGCGCTCCGCCTCCGGCCAGCTCAACAGCAGGCGTACGGCCTCCCGCAGACCCGCCGGCCCGGTGCGCAACGCGGTCACCACCGGTTCCAGCGCGGGTACGCCGAACCCGGCGATCACCGCCGCCGACTCGGCCGGGTCGCGGAAGCCGCAGAGCGCCTCGAACTCCGACAGCGCCACCAGCAGCTCCGGCTTGTGGTACGGGTCGACGTAGTTGACCCGGCCGTCGTCGGCCGCGTGCCCGGCCCGCGCCTGCTCGGCGTCGGGATGCGCCTGAAGGCTCAGCGGCGCGTCCGCGGCCAGCACCTTCAACAGGAACGGCAGCCGGGTGCCGAACCGGCCGACCAGCCGCTCACCCAGCCAGTGCCCCGGCTCGGCCACCAGCAGCTCGGTGAGGCTCACCGGCCGGCCGTCCCGGTCGACAGTCGCCGGGGCCCCCGGATGGGCGCCCAACCACAGCTCGGCCTCCGGCCCGTCGCTCGGCACCGGCCGGCCCTGCAACGCGGCGATCGCGGTCCGCGATCCCCAGGCGTAGTCCCGGATCCGGCCCTGCAACAGCTCCATCGGTCAGCTCCCGGGTCGTCCGACCACCTCGTCGACTGCCGCGGTCTGCGGCGCGGTCTCGTCGGCGTCGTCCACCACGGCCTCCGGCACCGCGGTGCCGGCCGCCTGGCCGGTGCCCGCCCGCTGCGCCGCCGAGCTCCAGATGTCCGGCTCCAGATAGATCACCCGAGCGATCGGCACGTCGCGGCGGATCCGCGCCTCGACGGCATTGATGCCCCGGGCCAGTTCCTCGGCGCTCTCGCAGGCCGGCACCGCGATCTTCGCGGCCACCATCAGCTCCTCCGGGCCGAGGTAGAGCGTCTTCATGTGGATGATCCGCTCGACCTCCGGGCCGCCGGTGACGGCCTGCTCGATCTTGGCCAGCTCGCTCCGCTCGGCACCCTCGCCGAGCAGCAGGCTCTTCGTCTCGATCGCCAGCGTGATCGCGATGATCACCAGCAGCACCCCGATCATCGCGGTGCCGGCGGCGTCCCACATGCCGTTGCCGGTGGCCAGCGTCATGCCGACGCCGAAGAGCGCGAAGACCAGACCGACGAGCGCGCCGAAATCCTCCAGCAGCACCACCGGCAGCTCCGGGGCCTTGGCCCGGCGGATGAACCGGACCCAGGTCTGCTTGCCCCGGATCGGGTTCGACTCCTTGATCGCGGTGCGGAACGACAAGCCCTCCATCACGATCGCGGCGAGCAGCACCACCACCGGCACCCACTGCCAGCTCTCGATCGGGTGCGGGTCGGCCGCCTTGTGGTAGGCCTCGTAGAGCGCGAACAGGCCACCGAGGCTGAACAGCACGATCGCCACGATGAACGCGTAGATGTAGCGCTCCCGGCCGTACCCGAACGGGTGCTGCGGCGTGGCCTCCCGCTTGGCCCGCCGGCCGCCGATCAGCAGCAGCCCCTGGTTGCCGGAGTCGGCCACCGAGTGGATCGACTCCGCCAGCATCGACGAGGAACCGGTCAGCAGGAACGCGATGAACTTGGTGACGGCGATGCCGAGGTTCGCCGCCAGGGCGGCGGTGATCGCCTTGGTGCCCCCGTTTGCGCTCATACCCCGCCTCGCTCGATGCCGCACGTGCTCACTGGTTTGCCAGCTCCTTCATTTCCGTGATGGCCGGGACCGCCATCGGGTCCAGCCCGTGTGCCAGGGCGAGGTAGATCGAGGCGAAGTCGGGGACCGCCACCAGCGACGCGAGCCGCTCCAGCGCGGAGCCCCCCTCGGCGGTCACCACGTCGCAGCGCACCCCGCGCCGCTCGGCGAGCGTCTGCACCGCGTCCGCGCGGCGCTCCTCCACCGCCAGCGGCTCGTCGGTGTCGTCCTCGGCGTTGAGCCCACCGTCGCGCAGCAGCACCAGCCGCAGCCGGATGCCGTCGTCGTCACCGTCGCCGGGGTCGGCGAAGATGTCCCGCTCACCCTCCGCCAGCCCGCCGAACACGCCGTCGAGCAGGCCCACCCGGCCCCGGCCGGCCTCACCCAGCGCGCCGCTGACCACCGGGTAGCGGGCGTTCGCCGACAATGTGTCACCGAACCGGCGGGCGGCCACCGTGGCCAGCGGGGATGAGCCCCAGACGATCGGGATCGACCCGGACAGGCCCAACGCCAGGGACTTCGCCGGGTTGACGAAGGACTCGGCGGTCGGCCGGCACCGGTCGGCGTCGGCGTCCAGCCGGGCCGCGGTCTCGGCCAGGTCCGCCTCGTTGACCTTCACGAGGCCGAGCGTACGGGCGGCCAGCAGAACCGGCACGGTGAGCGCCCACAGACTGGCCCGGGCCGGGGCACGCCGGGGCACCGGGATGAACGGCGCCCGGGCCCGCTCGGCCACCGACTGGAGTTGCGAGTCCGGAGCGCCGACCGCGACCAGCCGGGCCCCGCGCCGGTGCGCCGCCTCGGCCGCACCCAACGCCTCCGGGCTGCGGCCGGACGCACTCACCGCGATGACCACGTCCGCCGCGCCCACCCAGCCCGGCACGCCGGCGCTGCGATGCGGAATGACCGGCACCGGGCAACGCGGCCCGGCGACCGTGGCCAGCACGTCCCCGGTACGCCCGGCGGTGCCGATGCCGGCGATGACCACCGCCCGCGGGCGCCCGTCGTCGCCGAGCACCGACAGGTTCGCCTCGGCGGCCAGCGCCGCGGACTCGCGCACCTGGGCACCGGCCGAGGCGGTGAACCGGAGCATGCCGCCCGGATCACGCTCGGCCAGCAGAGCGGGGTCGTCCAGCAGGGTCTCGTCCGCGTGCCGGTGTCCGCTGACCCCGGCCGTACCGTCCATCACCGCGACGACCCGCCCCGCGCGTCGTCGGTCGCCGGCCCGCCCCGGGCCTCGTCCAGAAGCAGCACCGGCACGTCGTCGCGCACCTCGAAGACGCGACCGCACTCCGTGCAGGTGAGCGTCTGCGCCTGCGGGTCGTAGTCGAGCGGGGCGTGGTGCGTGTCCGGGCAGGCGAGGATCTCGAGCAACTGCGGGTCCAGGGCCACGGCGCGGCTCCTTCCACGTATGCGGTCTCACCGGTCGGCGGTGCCGTCCGGCGCACGCGATCTTAACGGCGAACCCGCCCCGGCACCGGGCCCCGTTCGACACCCGCCGATCGGCCCGGCGACCCGGTCGGGTCACCGCCACTCACGGTCACCGTAACCCCGGTGACCCGCCGGGTTCCGGCTCAGTCCGGCATGCGGGGCAACACGCTCGTGGCGTCCTCGGCCGCCGTCGCCGGAGGCCCGCCGTAGACGTTGCCGGGCGGGCGGGCCGGCGGGCCGCCGCCGTACACCGTCGGGGACGGTCCGGGCGTTCCCGAGCGGTAGGTGGTGCTGCTGCGGGGCAGCGGGACCGGCGGTTGGTCGGCGGCCGGGCCGCCGTCCGTCCGGTCCGCCCGGCTGCGGCGCACCAGCAGGACGATGAGTGCGGCGCCGACCAGCACCAGCGCGATGCCGAACCACATGACGAGGGAACCTCCGAAGGACGACTCGTCGGCGGCGGCGCCGGCCGCCGGGTCGACGGCGGCGACCACCGGTGACGTGCCGGCCGTCTCGGCCACCGTCGACGCGGCCGGGCTGGGCGTGGGTGTCGGCGAGGGCTTGCGTGAGGGCGTCGGGCTCGGGCTCGGGCTCCGCTCCGCACCCACCAGCCGGGCCGACCGGCCGGCCCGGGCGAGCACCTGACCGTTGGCGGCACGCGCCTCACCGGCCAGTTCCAGCCGCCCACCCACGGCACCGGCCAGGAATGTCACCCGGTAGCGCACGGTGGCGCCCTTGCCCTTGCAGAGTGGCCGGTCGACCGGCGCCACCTGGGCCGAGGTGACCACACCGCCGCCACCGGAAACCGGCACCCCCACCCAGCGGCCGGCGGTCGCCACCTGCACCCGGACCTGCTCCGGGCGCAGTCCGTCCAGCCTCAGCCCGAGCACGGTGCGCAGCAGCACACAACCGGCGGTGCGCTTGCGTACCTCGATCGACACCGCCCCCGCCGACCCGCCGGCGGTGAAGCTGCCCGCCGAGCGCAGCCCCACCCGGTCGCCCTCGGCCGCCGCCGGGGACGCCGGGGCGGCCACCAGAGCACCCAGCAACGCGCCGACCGTGGCCCAGCGCCCCGCGTGCCGCCTCACCGACATCTCCACCTCACCGTTTCCGTCCCGGACGGGATCCGCCGGTCAGGTTACTACCGGGCCACCCGCACCCCCGCTCATCGAACGCTCGACATGTGTGCCGCGACACGCGGGCGCCGTCAGCCCCGGTCGCCACCGGCCGCGAGCACCCGCCGGCAGAGCCGGTCGGCGGTCCGGGTGGTCTCCGGCAGCCGGTAACGCGGCGTCAGGGCCAGTACCCACCGCACCGCCTCGTCCAACCCGATCCGGTGCCCGACGCTGACGAAAACCGGCCGGGTCCCGTCCCGGGTCCGTAACACCTGCCCGACCACCTCGTCGCCGTCGCGCAGGGCGGACCGGTCGCCGCGTCGGGGGCCCGGCTCCGTCCACGACCCGACCAGCGGCGTCTTGCCCACCCCGATCGCCGGCAGCCCGGTCACCAGACCCAGGTGGCAGGCCAGCCCGAACCGGCGCGGATGCGCCACCCCGTGCCCGTCGCAGACCAGCAGCTCGGGCCGGACGGTCAGCAAGTCCAGCGCCGCCAACAGCGCCGGCATCTCGCGGAACGCGAACAGCCCCGGCACGTACGGGAAGGCCGGCCGGCCCACGTGCACCGCCTCGTCCACCACGTCGAGACTGACGGCGTCCAGGACGGTGACGGCCGCCGCGAGACGGTCGCCGCTCGGTGCGTACGCGACGTCCAGCCCGGCCACCGTCGCGGGCGCGCTCGGTCCCGGCCCGACCAGCTCGACCCGGGACCGCAACTCCTCCTGTACGCGGCTCGCCTCGGCCGCGTCGGCCGGCGGCCGGTACGGCACTGTCACGGCCGCTCGGTGTCCCCGCCCGTCGCGGCGCTCGCGATGGTGGGGTCGGCTCCGGGATCACCGGCCCGCTGGAGCTGCTCCTCGAACATCACGAAGGTCCGCCGCCGAATGCCCGTGACGAGCGCCGCCTCCTCCGGGGTGTACGCGCGCCTCTCGGCGATGGCCTGCTCCTCGATCGCCCGCACGGTCTCATAGAGCGCGAACACCGGCCCTTCGCCCGTCAGGCTCAGACTCCGTTCCTCCTCGACACGCTGCACGAACCGGTCAGCCGAGCGGACGAAGACCTCGCCCCCCATGGCGAAAACGATCTCGTCGACGATGTCGTTGGCCGCCTGCCATCCGCCCGTCCTCCGATCCAACCGCCACGCGGTCAGGGCACCCTCCGTTGTGAGCACGATCTTCACCGGGGTGTCGTAGTAGTCGTAGTAGCCGGCGAAGCTGAGCCCGTCCGCCGCTTCTGTCATTGGTCCCCACCGCTCAGGGTCGATCGAAGCGCGTTCCAGAAGTGTTCGCGTTGGCGTCGGGCGATGCCCTTCCGGAGCGCTGATTCCGTGACAGAGAGGCTACGGCCCTCGCCCCGAGGCACCGCTTCCAGGTCACGCCGCACCTCGAACAGGGCATGCTCCCAATCCGCCACCTGATCCAGCGCGGCGAGTTGCAACCGGAATTCGCCGATATGGCCAGTGGAGGTTCGCACTAAGAACTGGATATCTCGATATCCGCTGTCCTGTGGGTTGCGGAACCGATCCTCGAATCTCGCCACTCGAAGACGTGGATCGCTGTGGAGACTTGCCAGCCCGGCGTAGAGATCATCTAAGGTCTGGTAGGAGATTCTGCCAGCGGCGAGATCGCGCAAACGGTTGGCGTGTCCACCGCTTCGCGCGATCTTGTCCTCGGCTCGGGCACGATCCTTCGGCCCGGGCCGCGGTTTGTACTCGGCCCCGTTCACCGAGAGACCAGCCAACTCACGACCAAACCGGTCCAGTTCGCTCTGCGCGACGACCGCATCTCGATACATCTGGTCCAGGTAGGACTTTCGGTACGCCGGGTCACCAGATCGAGCGTTGTCAAAACCTGGCTGGAGGGCCAATGGGCGCTCGCCCTCGAATCGAAGGCTTACCGCCACCTGTTCTCGCGTCAGTGGTGTCGGCTCAACAGCAGGCGTCGGTGCGGAGGACACAGTCCGCGCGCCTCGTACTCGGATTTCCTGGAGTACGTCACCGAGCACGTCTATGGCCTGCTGGTGGCTGGCCAGGTGGTGCAGGGTCACCGGCCTGGCCGTCAGGGAGTTGGCGAGTTCCGGTGTCGCCAGGATCATCCGGACCAGGTCAGGTCGCTCGGCGAGCTGCCGCACCAGGGCCTCGGCCAGCAACTCCTCACGCCGTGGCGGCGCCTCCCAGCTCTGGTCGAGCATCCGTTGCACGCGCGGGTCGGCGAGGAGCCGGCTCAGGTCACCGGCTGCGCTCTCGTCCAGCCCCGGCACGAGCCGTCGCAGCGTCGGCCCGTCGGCGTGCTGCGCCAGCTCGACCGGCGTCACTCCGGCGGCGAAGGTGTCGTCCAGGCTGCTACTCGCGGCCACCGCGTCGCGCACGTAGAGGCCGGCGGCGATCCGGGTCGCGTGTGCCTCGCGGTGCTTCCCGCGTACCTGATCCGGCCCCGGCTCGACAGGTGGCGTGCCTCCCGGCGGCCGGTGGACGGTCGTCGACTCGCCGAGCAGGTGAACGCCGTTGCGGTCCGGCGCGGTCCCGCCGTGTTGGGGCGGCGGTGCCGGAAGCCGGGGCGATGCCGGGCGATGCCGGGGCTCGGGCAGCACGTTGTAGTTGCCGGGTGGCCGCCCGGTGAGCGGCATCGGACGGCCGTCCGGGCCGAGGACCAGGGCGTCCACGTCCACCACATTGCCGGGGAACGGGACCCCGCTGTGGCGGTAGAGTGGCTGACCCGCCACTGTCCCGCTCTGCGGATCCAGGTAGAGGACGGTGCCGTCCTGGTTGAGCGCCACCCAGGCGTGCGAGCCGCCGCCCTCGAAGCTGGTGATGAGGAAGGCGTAGCTGCCGTGACCGCCCGTCGCCAGTTGCGCGTGCAGGTCGCGGTATCCGCGTTCGACCAGCCTCCGACGGTCACCGGCGACGCCGGACCGGTCGGGCACGCACAAGTCCTGGAACCGCCCCCCGGTCGTCTGCTCGACCCGCAGCGGACCGTCCACCTCGCCGCCGACCGGCCGACGGACGTCGCCTGCCAGGTAGCCGTCGAAGGTACGCGGCGCGGCGACCCGCGGCCGGGCGTGCACCCACGTCTCGAACAGCGACAGCGTGCAGTCGAGACAGTTGATGCCCCGGGTGGCGTCGGCGGAAGGCCCACCGTCGTTCGCGAGCCGGAACCACCCACCACGGCGGGGGTCGGCGGTGCGGACCACGCCACCGCCCGGATCGCGGGGCATCTGCCGTTCGAGGTCGGTCTGGTGCAGTGCGAGCGGAGGCCGGAGACCGCCACGGCGGCCGTAGGGACGCGACCGGTCGGCAGGTGGTGGATGGCCGTGACCACTGAGCGCCGATTCGTCGGCCGTCTCCACTGCGCCGAGCGCCAGGTCGGCCACGTCGTCGTTGATCCGGTGGAAGTCGAGGTCGTCCTCGACCATCACCCGTTCCGGCAGGCGCTCGCCGGCGCGTACCGCATCCGCCTCATCGACCGCCCGGTAGTGCAGCCGCTCCCGCAGCCGCCCCTCCCGCACGTGCTGGTCGGCAAGGTGGTGCTGCCCGGCCTGGCGCAGTTCGTGACCCCGCGTCAGGAGCCAGCGCGTCGCATCGTAGTGCTGCTCGGCGATATCACGTAGCTCCCTGACCTGCGACTGCCGCCGGTTCTCCTCGTGCAGGGCCCGCTGCGACGACAGATAGCCCTGGTAACGACGCCGGTCCAGCGCCTCACGATCGGCCGTCAGACGCACGGTGCGCTGTTGCGGGGTCTCGCGGTGCGCGGCCTGCGGGTCGGCCGGCCCGCGGAAGGGGGCCGCGAAATCCGTCGAGGGACGCGGCGGAGCCAACGTCTCCAACAGCGGGAAGCGGGGATTCGGAACCGGCCGGGAGTCCGGCCCGGCAGCCGGCGCCGCTGGCCTCGGAGCGACCTGTGG
Source organism: Micromonospora sp. NPDC050980 (assembly GCF_040653835.1). NCBI lineage: Bacteria > Bacillati > Actinomycetota > Actinomycetes > Micromonosporales > Micromonosporaceae > Micromonospora > Micromonospora sp. NPDC050980. Next base: position 50,077 of record NZ_JBFAGS010000004.1, read on the forward strand.
ATGGGAGGGTGCGGCCGTGGGCGAGTTGACCTGGCCATCACCGCCTCCCGTGATGATTCGGTCCGGGGCGGCCGGCGCCGAGTGCGGATGATCTTTGACGGGTGGGGGCAGTGTCCCCGGCGCCGCTGCCGCCTGCATCGCAGTGGCCCCAGGTGGAGCACTCATCTCGGGCTGGGCCGGTGTCGGGCTGCTGCGGGTGTCGGTCGGACCGGCGAGTGAGGCACCTGCGATCGGCGCATCGAGAGTCACGGCGGAAAGCGTCGGGGCGGCGGCGAGCGCGGAATGTGCCGGGGCGGTCGTCATCATGGCGGGGCCGGTGGTCTGCGAGGTGGGCAGGGGTGTGGCGGTCGGCTCCTGCGCCATTCGAGGGTGATGCGTCGCGGTCACGGCATCGTCGACCGACAATGCCACCGAAGGCGCGGTCGCTGCCGGGCCTGTCCGGACGTGATCGGTGGTCGGGACGTCATTCTGAACGGACACGGGCGGTTCGGGCGGTCGATGCGCCGGGATCGACGTGGTCAACTCGGTGCCGGACAACAGATCCAAGCCCAACGGCGGAGCAGTGAGGCCGTCGAGCCTCCCGTCGAGCCGGTGGTGCAACGCCGTGTCGGCCTGCCCGGTGGCGGAGCCGCTCACACCGGAGGCCGCGGCGCGGGCCAGGTCCTCCAACGACGGGCCCTGGCCGGTGGCCAGCCCGGCTGCGGTCTCCGCGATGCTCTCGCCGGCCATCTCCCGACCGAAGTGCTCCCCGATGCGGGTGAACCGCCCGGACGCATGCCGGCCGAGGCCGGCGAGAGGGGCTGCCGCGCCACCGGCGAAACCGCCGAGCCCCGACGCGCCCACGTCGGTCAGGTCGAGGCCGTCGCGCCGGCCGGTGGAGTTCTGATACGCCTGGGTGGCCAGGCTGGTGCCCGCCTCCTGCCCGGCCTCGACGAGGCCACCGAGAACCGCTTTGCGGGCGAGCCCGCGGGCGCCGCTCTTGACGATCTCCTTGGCGGCCCGCTCGCCCGCCTCCTTCATGCCTTCCTTGATCGCCTTGCGGGCCAGTTGGGCCACCAGCCGTTTGAAGATCTGCTGCACCGCGACCCGGGTGGCGGCGATCGCGGCCCCCGCCGCCGGTGAGGCGGCGCCCAGGGTGAGCGCGGTGACCACCACGAGGGACAGCAGTTCCACGACCAGGATCCCCAACTCGATCCAGGCTTCCAGTTTCGCGCCCTCGATGTCGCAGCCGCAGGAGTCGACCAGCCGCCCCAACTCGTCGGTGGCCGCCGTCAGGACGTGCAGCGGGGCGTCCTCGCCGCCGGCCACCTTGTCCCACGCCGTGTCGAACGCGCGAGCCACCAGGCCGACACCGCCGTAGCCGCTCTTCACCTCGCCAGCGGCGGTGACGGCGTCATCACGTGGCCCGGTCAGGACGCCGGCCACGCCGTACCACTGGTCGGCCAGATCCCAGACGGCGCGCTCGTTGCCCTCGGGCCACTCCACGCCGACCACCCAGTCGAGCGCCTCGTGGATCCAGCCGGGCACGTCCCAGGGGCAGTAGTCGAGCGGATGCGGGATCGGGCTGGGCAGCATGCTCACGCGCGGATCCTCCGGTGGTCAGCGCCAGGGCCGATGCGGATCGTGCCGTTGGTGTGGGATCTGCCCGAGGTCACGGGCGTTGCCCAGGTCCGTCTCGACGGTCGCGGCGACCGAGCGGACCACGTCGGAGCCGACCCCTTCGAGCGACCGGCCGAGCAACTCCCACGCCCGCAGCAGTGTCTCGGCGTAGCCCTGGTAGTGCTTGTCGAAAGCGGCGCCGATGTCGTCCCGCCCCCACGGTCTCTGCCCACCCGCCGCGGCGATCGGGGCACCGGTCTCCCGCCGCGCGCGGGTCACGGCCCTGCCGGTTGCGGCCAGGTCGGCGCCACCGCGCCGGGCCCGCTCCGCGTCCAGCCAGATCTCCTCCCCGGCCACCGGTCACTCGCCGCGCGAGGCGACGGCGTCAGCCCGGCCCAGCAGCGCGCCGAAGTCATGGGTACGCAGGAAGTCGACCGACGGCGAGCCGGGCGGCAGATAACCGGAGACCAGGTCGCGGGTGGCGGTGCCGGCAGCGGCGGAGGCCCGCAGCACCGTGTCGGTGATTTTGCGGCTCAGTGCCCGGGCGTCACGTTCGTGGAACACGGCCGCACTGATCTCGACGCTAATCAGCTCGCCACGCGCCCCGACCACCGCAGTGACCTGACCGTCGTCGGAGCGTTCCGTCACCCGCAACTCGGCCAGCCTGGCCTGGAGTTCGTCCAGCCCGGACCGCAGGCGCTGGTACTGGCCGTACACGTCGTCGAATCGCGCGCGCAGCGCACGGTTCGCATCCCGGTCCGCACTCTCGGCCACCGCAGCTCCCCTTCCGTCACCGTGGGTAGGGCCGACCATACCGGGTGCCACGAAGTCCGTGGGGTCCAGTAATTTCAGGTGGTGATCGAGCGACAACAGGCCGAGCAGATCGCCTCCGTCTGGGCCCGGCGGGACTCCGACCGCCTCGGTGTCCCCTGCTCGCCGGTGGTCAAGGAGTTCGACCTGGGCTACGTGATCGTCTCCACCGTGTCCACCGAGGCGCGGGCCCTGCCCGGCGACCTGCCGACCACGGTCATCGACAAGGAGACCGGCGAGTTGTCCACCTGGCCCCGGATCCCGGCGGACGCGGTCGAGCGGATGTACCGGCAACGCCGGCCGGCCGCACCGCGCGCTCGGCGCACCGTGGACCCGGCCGGGCAACTGCTCCGCGAGCTGACCCGGCTGCCCACCCCCGGCGGCGCGGCCCACCTCACGCTGGACGGCCGGCTCCACGTTGCGCAGGGTGCCAAGGGCGACGTCGAGCTGCACCACCATCCGCTCGTCCGGTCCTACCTGGACGAGCTGCCCGCGGGCCACCTCGTCCGGGGCGGCGAGCGGCACGCCGAGATGATCGTCGTCTCCGACGCCCTGCACGAGCACGACCACCGCCGCACCGCCGACGGGCTGCCACCGATGACCGTCGCGCAGGCGCGCGAGTTGCTGGCCGCCGGCCGGATCGAGGTGTTCCGGAGCCGCGAAGCGGGTGACCCGGCCGGCGGCCAGGCCAACCTGCCCTGCGACTCGTGCATCGCGTTCCTGGTCCGTTTCGCCGTCCTTCCCCGGTCCGACCTGGCCTTCGTCGAGCAGTGGCGGCCCGAGTCGCGCACCCTCGTCCAACCTGGACGATTTCCGGACGAGGTGGCGCATGCGCTGACGGACGGGGGGTGGCAGCTCAGCATGTTCAACGAAGCACTCGCGTTGGGTGCGATCGCCGAGACAAGGGAGATCGCGGGGCAGCACCACCGACATGAGGTCTTCTCGGCCGCCGAGGAGGCGCTCACCGCGTTCCCTGCCATCCTGAGTAGGCGACGCGGGCCTGGGGAGCAGGTGTGGATCAGCCGCTTCTCGACGAATCCGCTCCGCGTCGCGCACACCGCCGACACCCTCGCCGATTTCGGCGCGGTCCTGGGCGCCCGCCTCTTCCCGTTGGGCAGCGAACGTCAGGAGAGCGTCCTGGCAGTCGACGAGCACGGCCGGGTCTTCGCGCTCGACCAGGCCGGCGAGTGGTTCCTCGGCGCCGACATCGACGCCGCCCTCACCACCCTGCTGCTCGGCCGCGCCCCCGCCCGGGTGCGCGACGACGGTAGCTGGTGAGCCGCCCCGACCGGACACCCCGCGGCTCACCCCGACCGCTGCGGGCCTCAGCGCAGCAACTGCACCACGTTGCGGCGCACCAGGTTCTTGCCCGGCTCGCGGATCGCGGCCATGGCCGCCGCGTTCAGCAGCACACAACTGCCCGAGGGCCCGGTGACCGTCACGGTCACGGCCAGGTCGTTGTCCAGGTTGGTCACCCGCAGCCGGGTACCCACCGGGAACTGGCCGCTGGTGGCGGCCGGCGGCCCGTCCTCGGCGGAGAACGTGATCGCCCCGGTGCAGGCGCTGCCGCCGACCGGCTGGGCGTTGCCCGGCCGGGTCTCGACCGGCCGGTCCTCACCGGGCACCGGGGCGAGGCCGTCGAGGCGTTCCACCACGTTGCGGCGGATGACGTTCTTGCCCGGCTCGCGGATCAGGTCCATGGCGGCGGCGTTGAGCAGCACGCAACTGCCCGCCGTCCCGGTGACCGTCACGGTCGCCACCTTGTCGTTGTCCAGGTTCGTCACCCGCAGCCGGGTGCCCACCGGGAACCGGTCGCTGGTCGCCGCCGGCGGACCGCCCTCGGCCGAGAAGGTGACCGAACCGGCGCAGACCGCTCGTCCGGCCGGCGCGGTCTGCGCGAAACCCATCCCCGTGCCCACCGAGACGACCACGCTGGCGGCCACCGCCACGGTCGCCGCCAGCACGTGCTTGCGCTGCACCTTCACGTTCTCTCCCGTCGTCGGTGTCGTTCGACGCCTGGTACGGATGAGAGGGCCGGACCGTTCATCGCATCGCGGCTATCGACACGGAGAGCGACCAACCACGTTCTGTCCGAGATCTTGCAGCTCACGCCCGGCATGCCGGTGGGATCCTGAGGCCCACACCACAGCCGACAGGAGTCCGCGCATGTTCGTCGCTCTCGTCACCGCCGTCACCGTCGGGCTCGCGCCGGGCGCCACCGTCGTCGCCGCCGCACCCACGATCTCGGTCGACCGCCTCGGCACCGCCGATGTCCGCGCCCACACCGCCACGATCGGTGGCCGGTACGACTGCGGCGACGAGCGCGGCCTGGCGTACATCGAGGTCCACCTGGGCCAGCGGGTACGGCGTGCCTCGATCGCCGGCTTCGGCTTCGGCGTGATCGGCGCGTGCACCGACGAGCGCACCGCCGGCACTTGGACGGCGACCATCCCCGCCGACCGGGGCGCCTTCCGGGGCGGCCCGGCCACCGCCATCGCGCGCCTGGTCGTCGAGCCCAACTCGCTCACCGAGACCACCGAACCGGTGCGCCTCGTCGCGGGTTGTGCCCACCGGCGGGCGTGAGCCGACGATGACGGCGCTGTGACAGAAGTCGTATCGGATAGCTGACAGGACAGCGGTTTCGACCAGCAATCGACCGTTTCCTCGGCAGATCCGTCCGAGCAAGGGATCGAGTTTCCCCGCTGTTCTGTCCCACAGTGTCGGCATGTCCTCTTCGACCTCTCGGAAACTGCGCACCCTGGCCGCCGCCGTCTCGGCACTCGGCCTCGCGATCGTGGCGGTGGTCTGGGGTCTGCGCGGTGTCGAGGTGACCAGTTGGCTGGCCGGTGTCGGCAGCTTCGTGGCGGCCGTCGCGTCACTGTCGGCCGGCACCGGCGGCCAGCTCCCCCGTCGGCTGGGGCACCGTTTCACCGCCCGCCTCGGCGGGAAGATCCGCAGGATCGTTCTCTCCGGTGACGGTGACAGCACGTTCCGCGCCACGACCGGCGGCGTGATCGAGGACGTCCGGGCGACCGCGGCGCCGGTCACGCCGACGCCGCTTCCCGAGCCGGCTCCGGCGCGGGAGGTCGTCGCCGCCACCGAGCCCGTCATCCAGGTGGTCGACGGTCTGATCGACCGCGGCGAGCAGTTGCGTACGGTGCTGGCCGGCATCCGCGAGACCGGCCGGGGAACCTTCGCGGTGGTCGGCGGGCACGGCATGGGCAAGACCTCGTTCCTGACCATGCTGCGCGACGCCGTCCGGCGGGAGTTCCCGGACGCGGTGCTGATGCCGATGCGACCGCAGGAGTCACCGGAGGTGTACGGGCTCAGCGAGGCGTACAGCGGCCAGTACGGGCCGGCGGTCACCCCCGCCGTCGCGGCCCTGCTCCTGGACAAGTCGACACAGTTCCTCGGTGACCTGGTGCAGGACGTGATCGGTCAGTTCGGCACGTTCGCCGTCGCCAAGGAGGGGGCGCCGCGGGCGAGCACCGTCACGATGAACAACACGTTCGTCGCGAAGTCCTGGGGCGCCATCTCCAACGCCCAGGTCGACGTCAACGTGCAGGGTCCGGCGGAGAGCCCCCTCGAACGGTTGAGTCGGGCCCAGCGCGGCATCGACGACGCCTTCCTCACCGACTGGCGCGCGTTCCTGGCCGGCCGGCGGGCGGTCCTCATTCTCGACGGGTTCGAGACGCTCATCGACGACGCGGTGGGGCAGTGGTTCGTGCGGCTCGCCCGGCGCCTGCCGGACACCGCCGTGGTGCTGTCGCTGGTGCCGCGGGAGTATGCCGAGCACGGCCGCCGGGTCCTGGATCCGGATCTCATCGAGGAACTGCCACGGTTCACGGTGGCGGAGGCGCATTCCTACCTGACGTACCACTTCGGCGACCGGGCCGGCGTCCGCCTCGCGCAGGCCGTCACGACGTTCACCGGCGGCCATCCGTACGGGCTCCGGCTCGTCACCCAGTTCATCACCGCCCATCTCGACGAGGCGCTGGTCCCGGGCCGCCTGCGGGAGATGCTGATCGACCTGTCCGACGGCGGTGACCCGAAGCTCGACCGGCTGGTCCGCGAGGTGATCCAACCGGACCGGAACCCGAACGTGTGGCGGGTCGCCGAGGTGGCGTCGCTGCTGAACAGCTTCGACGTGCCGATGCTCGTCGACCTGTTGGGCGGCGAGGATCCCGCGGCCGACCCGGAGCAGGTGAGCGACGCCGTACGACAGATCGAGCGACTCGGGCTGCTCGATCCGCTGTCGGTCGCCGGGCGGTTCCGCCTGCACGACTTCATCCGGCCCGCGATGTCCGAGGCGGTCCGGCGGTTCACGCCGGACCGGTGGACCCGCATCCACAGCCGCGCGGCGGCCTACTACTACCGGCAGATCACCGAGATCGAGGCGAAGACGGAGACGGCGTACGGGTCCTGGTTCAAGTACGAGGACGCCGTGTGGCAGATGCACGAGACCGACTGGATGTACCACTCCGCCCAGTTGTCCGAGGATCGGGACCTGACTCGGGCACAGTTCGTCGTGCTGTTCCTGGAGGCGTTCTGGTGGTGGGGCCTGTACGTGGACTTCGCGTTCTGCCACCAGTTGGTGGAGAGCTGGCAGCGGGCGGCCCAGGACAAGCTGGACCGGGACCTGCTGGACGAGGTCCGCCGCTTCCACCGCAACTACCCGACCGGCCCGGACAAGCCGGCGGGCGCACATTGGACGGAGGCGCGGCACGCGCTGCGGACGGTCGGAGAGCTGTGTGGGGTCCGCCACGGCTGGCGGGCTCCGGGCCGCTCCCCGGAGGCGGCGGGTGTCTACCGTCGGGCCTGGCTCTACCTGCGCCTGTTCACCGCGCACACGTTCTGGTACGACCACCGGTTCGCCGACGCCGAGAGGACCTACCGTCAGCTGGAGTCGGAGTTCGTCGACCTGGACGACGACTGGATGGTCGCCTGGCTCTACTTCGAGTGGGCGGAGGTCGCGTACGCCGCTGGCGACCACGGGTCGGCCGCGGTCCGGTGTCGCCGGTCGGGTGAGCGGATGCGCCGGCTGGCCGAGGCGGGAGAGGTCGACTCGGAGCTGCTGGCGAACGTGCACCGGCTGCTCGCCGACCTGTGGCACGACACCGATCCGGTCGCCGCCGCGCGCGAGTACGGGCAGGCGGTGAAGCGGGCCTTCGTGTTCCACCGCATGGCCAACTCGCTCGACCCCGTCGTCAGCGCGCCGGACGAGTACACCAGCCAGTTCTACGACGAGATGACGACCCGGGCCGCCGGACGGGTGCCCGGGTGGGTGGGGCGCGGCGCCTTCCCGGACATCCTCGCGGCGTTGGTCGAGCCGACCGCCGGCGTCGTGCCGGACGGCGCGCTCGCCGGCACGGACGCCGGGGCGCTGGCCGCCACGCTCTTTCCCCGCGGTCCCCGGCCGAGTGAGCTGTACCAGCGCCGAGGCCCCTTCACGGACTACTGGGGGGACGTGGTGGAGCGCCTGGACCTGGACGCCGAGGTCGAGTTGGACGCTGTCGACCGGCTCGCCGAGGCGCTGGCCGGTTAGGTCGCGTCGGCGGGCAGCCGGAGACGGTCCACCAGCCACCCGGTCTGCCAGCGCCGCTCCTCTTCGTGGCGGTCGCCGTCCGGTTCGGGCCGGCGGGCCTGCGCCGCCCGGGCGGCGACGTAGCCGAGCGCGGGCGCCGGGTAGGTGGTGGCCATCTCGACCGCGTCGGCCAGGTAGCCGCACACCAGGGCCGCCGTGGGTCGGCCGGCCCGAGCCGCCGCCTCCTGCCGGCGCAGCGCCAGCTCACGCAGGCCGGCGCACGGGTCGGGGCCGGCGGGCGCGGCGCCGGCCGGTGCCAGGAGACGGTCGGCCGCCGCGGTCAGGGCACCGTCGTCGAGGTCGCCGCACTCGGCGGCGGCGTGCCCGGCGGTACGCCCCACGCAGGCCAGGGCGAACGCGGCCGAGGTGCCGGGGTTCCAGCCGGACACGCGGGCCGACAACCGGCCGCGTCGACCGACGACCTTGTGCCCCACCACGGTGACCGGCCCGTCGAACTCGACCGACCACAGCTCGTCGTGCAGCCAGTAGGGCAGGTCCGCCACCCGGCAGGCGTGCAGCCCGCGGTGGCACGGAGCGACCTCCGGCGTCTCCAGCCAGTCGGCGGACCAGACCTGCCCGCTGAAGGGTGCGACCTGGCCCGCGCCGAGGAACTTGTAGTACGTCACGACGCCGGCTCGCTTCCGGTGGACGCCGGTGCGGGGTTCGCCGCGGCGGACGCCGGCGCCGGGGCGACCAGGTGCGCCGGGGCCTGCCGGCCGGGCAGCGCGGCGAGGTGGCTCCGGACGAGCTGCGCCTTGCGGACGTGCCGCAGGCAGGTAGGGCAGGTCAGCAGGTGCATCTCCACCAGTTCCCGCGAGTCCGCGGCCACGGTGCCGTCGGCGAGGCGCGCGGTGAGCGTCACCACCCGGTCACAACGCAGGAAGGCGTCCACCCTGCTCCTCCCTGTCGAGTCGCCGGTCGATGAGCGCGACCACCTCGGCCCGCGCGACGCCCACCAACTCCTGGTATTCCTGCTCGGCGCGCCCGACGACGGCCGCCGCCTCGGCGGGGGCGACGCCGAGCACGTCGGCCAGGATGAGGGCGACCCGGGGCAGCGGGGGCAATCGTCGGACGGCCTGCGCGACGAGGTGCGGCTGCGGCGTGTCGTCGGACCAGTCGGGCGGGTCGGTGCGCCACCACCCGGCCCACGGCTCGTCCTCGCCGGCGAACCACCACTGGAGCACGGCGCCGTCGGCCGGTTCCGCCGACACGAAGAGCAGTCCGTCGTCCGAGAGCGTGTCGAGCAACTCGGTCAGCACGGCGACCCGGGGCCGGGGCAGTCGTTCCCCGCCGGCGAGCCGGGCCAGCACGCGCGCCCAGACGGTGTCGAGCACCGCGCCGGCCCGGTCGTCGGTGGACAACAGGTCCAGTGCGGCGGCGGTCGGCGGGTAGTCCCGGCGGAGCAGCTCGGCCGTCACGTCGAGGGTGGGTATCTCCGCGTACCGGTCGGGGGTCAGCGGGACGAGCGCGGCCGGCTGCCGGTCGACGGCGGTGAGCAGGGCGGCGAACTCGGGATCGTCTCGGACCTCCGGCCCCTCGGCGTCTTCGTAGTAGTCGACGACGAACGACCGGACCAGGTCCTGCGGGACGGTTTCACCGCCCGGCCGGACGGCGAGGAACATGCCGCGTTCCCGGCGCGCGTCGTCGCGTACCCGCGGTTGCACGAACGGGACCGGCAGCAGGCCGAAGCCGGCCCGTTGGTAGAAACGGAGCCGGGCGGTGGGGTCGCCGAAGTCGCCGGCGGCGTGCGCACGGGGGTCCTCGACCTCGGCGAGCACCACGTCGGATCCGCAGCGGCGTCGCCAGGCCGGCAACACGTGGTCGAGCAGGACCGCGCCGACCCCGCTGCCGCGCAGGCCGGGACGGACCGCCAGGTAGCTCAGCAGCAGCACGCGCTCGAACGGGTCGGTCACGATGACGCCGACCGGCGCGCCGTCGTGCAGGGCGACGCCGACCCACGTCGTGCCGGGGGTGGCGAGGGATTCGAAGCTCACCATCTGGTCCGGGGTGAAGCTGGGCGCGAGCACTTCCCGGTAGGCCCGCCGCAGCAGGGCGGGGTCGGGTTCCGTCGACAGATCACGCAGGTGGATCCGCCCGAGGGCGGCGTCGACGGTCGGCGGGATCATGCCCACATCCTCAGCCCCGGACGACCCGCCCGCAAGGGGCCGGCGCCTCGGGGGTCAGTGGTTGGGTGGGATCACCCGGAGATGCCCCCGGCGGCCCTGCTGGGGGGCCTGCGGCGTGGAGCGGTCGCTCTCCGGCGGCCGGGGCGGGGCCGGGCGGGCGGCCTCGCGTACCGCCTCGGCCAGCGCGACCAGGTCGTCGGTGGTGGGCGGCGGCGGCTCGAACTCGCCCTCGTGCCGCACCACGTCCCAGCCGCGCGGGGCGGTCAGGCTGCGCGCGTGCTGCTCACACAGGTCGTACGTGTGCGGTTCGGCGAACGCCGCGAGCGGCCCCACCACCGCCGTCGACTCGTTGTAGACATAGGTCAATGTGGCGACCGCTTGCCGGGGGCAGCCGTTACGGGAGCAGCGCCGTGGTGACCTCACGTGCGGCAGGGTATCCCCATTACCGGGTCCGGCGCACCGCTTCGCGTTACGACACGCCCGTCACGGTGATCACAATTCGCATGATCGGCGCACCGGCGCGCCGGGCGTGCCGCGCGGCGGCGGTCGGGCCGGCTCACCGGGCTACCCTGTCCGTCATGACGAGCCCGCAGAACCGCCGCCCCGGCTCCGGCCGGCGCACCCACCGCGACCGGCACGGTCGGGGGCTGCGCGGGCGGCTGGTGCCGGCCACCGTGCCGCTGGCCCGGACCAAGGCGGAGGTCTTCGACGACCTGGTGCTCGACACGGTGGAGACGCTCGAACGCCGGTTCGCCAAGGAGTTGGCCGGGGTGGAGTTCGCGGTCGAGGACGTCCCGCCGGACCTGAACGTCTACGACTCCGACGTGCTGGAGGACGGCGAGGTGCCGCTCGCCCGGTTGCTGCCGGGCCGGCCCGGCCGCCAGGAGGTCCCGCCGCGGATCGTGCTCTACCGGCGACCGCTGGAGTTCCGCGCCATGGACCGGGAGGACCTGGCGGATCTCGTGCATGACGTGATCATCGAGCAGGTGGCGAACCTGCTCGGGGTCGACCCCGACGAGCTGGCCTGAGCGCCGAGGTCGGCCCCACGGACCGGGCGGCCCCCACCGCCCCGGCCCGTACGCCGCTCAGGCGGCTACCCGCCGCTTGAGCTTGCGCCGCTCCCGTTCGGAGAGGCCGCCCCAGATCCCGAACCGCTCGTCGTGGCCGAGCGCGTACTCCAGACATTCCGTCTTCACTTCACACCGCGAGCAGATGCGCTTCGCCTCGCGGGTCGAGCCGCCCTTCTCGGGAAAGAACGCCTCCGGGTCGGTCTGCGAGCAGAGCGCCCGCTCCTGCCACTCCGGCGCGTTCCCGAGCAGGTCGGCCACCTCGAGCTGGCCGTCCATCGATTGCCTCCTTGTCGCGCACCGGCGTCATTCGCCGCTGCAACCCCCCACGCGAAAGGCGTGCTTGTTCGTACGGGCCCAATTGGTGCGCTTCCGTGCGAACAACCCCATTCAAATTACACGCGTGTAATGCGTGCGCCGTCAAGCCAAACTTGATAATGGAGTCGCCCTCCCGACACGTCCGGGACGGCCGCCCCGGCCGCCCGTAGCCTCGCAACCTGCCCTATCGATTCAGACCCCGCACGAGTAACGCCCTCCCCGGCGAGTTGCCCGAAGTTTTCTGCCGTGGCGCGTCGACGCGCGGGCGCCGGCGCCCCCGCCGGCCGTCGCCCAAGATCACTTTTGGTGGGGCAAAGGGTAACGCGCCCGGCGCGGTGGCGCCCCTCCAGACGGCCAACGCCGCTCGCGCCCTGTCCACCAAGTGGACAGGGCGCGTGGGCCGGCGAAGTCGCCGGTCAGTCGTTTCGCGACGGTGAGCTGGTCGGCCAGCCGAATTCCGCGATCGACCCGCCGATGACGGAAATCGCACCGGCGGGTGTGTCGTCGTCCCACCAGACGGTATACACGCCCGCTTCCAGGTCCGGGTAGACGGCACTGTGGAAGACGCCGTCGCGCACGTGCCGCTCCCGTACCGCCGAATGGACCCGCCGGCCGTCACCGTCCCCGCGACTGATCTCGATCTCCCGTCCGTGCAGGTCGCGACCGGTGTGGATGATCAGCGCGCCGGTGTCGCCGCCGAGGTCGAGCAGGACGCTGCCGCTGAACGACGGACCGAGATCGTGGTGCTGGTGCATGTCGTGCTCCCGTCAGGACTTCTTCGCCGGCGGGTTGTTGAACCCGTCGTACGGGGTGCCGAGGAAGGGGAAGTCGGCGAGGAACGGCGCGGTCACGTCGCCGGCGTCCATACCGGGCGTGACGGCGGCCGCCGCCGCGTCCGGCGTGAACGTCTTGTCCACCAGCGGCACGGTGAGCCCGGCGATCGCCCGCAGCGCGATGGTCACCACGTCGTCGCCCACCCGCCGGCCGTTGGGGAAGCCGGCCAGGTCGCCGCCGAGCACCCCGAACCGGTCCGGCTTGGCGCTGGGCCGGATCGCCGTGTTCAGCCGCAGCATGTCCGCCTGGGTGTCCCCGGTGGTGTTGGCGAAGCCGTCGATCAGCCCGGCCGGGATCCCGGTGAGCAGGATCGCCACCAGGTCCGCGCGCGGCTTCTTCGTCTTGTGCAACGTGTCGAGACGGGGAAAGACCCCCGGATAGAGCACCGGCAGCAACCCGGCCAGCTCGGGCCGCTCGACGAACCCGGCGAACCGCTTGTCCTCCGACGGTGGCAGGGTGTTCCACAGGTCCTTCTTGGACATCGGCACGATCACCTCGTTGAACAACGGGTTGCCGAGCCGCGACACCTGCGTGAACGGGCCGGTGGCGACGTCCGCCGACACCCGGTCGCCGAGCACCCGGACCTGCTGGCGGGACGCGCTGGTCCAGACGCCGATGGTCGACGCGCGGTCGGCGTAGCCGTACCGGCTGGCCCTGCGGCGCACCTTGGCCAGCGGCACCTGGACCGCGATGCTGTGCACGTTCAGCCGGTCCAGCGCGTTGACCGGCTCGCCCTCGGTCCGGAACAGCTTCTTGCCGGCCACGTGCAGTTGCTGGAACGGCCGCAGCGTGCCCAGGTCGAACACCGCGCCCAGGTCCACGAAGAAGCCGTCGGCGCGCTGGCCGGCGAACACCTTCTCGCCGGTGGACAGCTTGAACGTCGCCTGGCGCACCAGGTTCTGGTAGTCCGGCGTGGACAGTGGACCGACGTTGCACGGTGGGCAGGGCAGCTTCGTCGCCAGCACGTGCTCGCGACCGTCCACCACCCGGGTCAACCGGTAGAACTGACGCCGGTTCCAGTTCTTGCTGTCCAGCGACTCGATCGGCCCGGTGTTGTAGAGAAAGCTGTTCTGATTCGTGATCTCGGTGGTGAATTCGAACCGGTAGGTGACGTCCGGGTGACCGTCACCGTCGTTGTCGACGTGGATCTCGTACCGGACGTCGTCGCCGAACTCGAAGAAGTTGGGGCCGCCGGACGGAAGCTGCACCGGCACGTAGTTGGCGATCAACGTGACCGTGTCCGGCCGGGTCGGGCTGACGAACGCGTACAGGTCGGAGCTGTCGGCGACCGGATCCTTGGCGATCTCCGGGGCCTCGCGGTGAGAGGACATGGCGGACCACACCTTCGTCGGGAACGTGAGTCGGACCGGCGTCGGGAGCCCGCGCCGGGGAGGGGGCGCAGATCAGCGACGGGCGGCACGCACCAGGCGGTCGGCCAGACCGCGGTCGCGTACCTCGACCCGCGTCGTGCCGACGAAGACGTCCATCGTGCCGGTCGCGGCGTCGCGGAGATGGACCACGATCGGCTCGTCGCGCCGACCCGCCGACGGGGCGTTCTGCGCGGCCGACAGGCCCGGCACGGTGAGCGCCGCCGCGCCGAGCGTGGCGCTCGCGGCGGCCGTCAACGTCTGCCGGCGGGTCAACCGCGGCCAGGCCCGCCGCCTCGGCGCGTCGGTGGTCTCGTCAGTGCTCATCGGCAACCTTTCCGCAACCAGGCGCCACGGCGCCGCGGGGGCGGGCACCCGGACGCGGCCGGGTCCCGGGGCTGGGGTCACCGGCGGCGGTCCTCGCCGCAACCGCCGCCGGCATCCACAGGTACGGCCGGCGGCGAGGAAAGGTTCGACGTCAGGCGCCGGCGTGACCGTACGCGGTCGTCCGCTTGCGGAACGGCCGCCCGGCAGCCGTGGCGATGGCCCGCAACTGCTCCTCGGTACGCGCCGAACCGTTGCCCGAGCCGGCCATCCGGGAGATGGTCTCCTCCATCAGCGTGCCGCCGAGATCGTTGCAGCCGCCGCGCAGCAACTCCACCGTGCCGGCGTCGCCGAGCTTCACCCAGGAGCACTGGATGTTGTCGATCCGGCCGTGCAGCAGCAGCCGCGCCATCGCGTGCACCACCCGGTTCTCCCGCCACGTCGGCCCCGGCCGGGCGATGCCGGCCAGGTAGATCGGCGCGTTGGTGTGCACGAACGGCAGCGCCACGAACTCGGTGAACCCGCCGGTGCGGTCCTGCACCCCGGCCAGCACCCGGAGGTGTGCCAGCCACTGGCCGGGATGGTCGACGTGGCCGTACATCATCGTCGAGCTGGACCGGATGCCCAGCTCGTGCGCCGTGCTCACCACCTCGACCCAGGCGGCGGCCGGCAGTTTGCCCTTGGTGAGCACCCAGCGCACGTCGTCGTCGAGGATCTCGGCGGCGGTGCCCGGGATGGTGTCCAGGCCCGCCTCGCGCAGCCGGGTCAGCCACTCCCGCACCGGCACGCCGGCCTTCGCCGCGGCGGTGACGATCTCCATCGGGGAGAACGCGTGCACGTGCATCCCCGGCACCCGTGCCTTGATCGCGCGGACGATGTCGGCGTACCCGGTCACCGGCATCTTCGGGTCGATGCCACCCTGGAGGCATACCTCGGTGGCGCCGGCCGTCCACGCCTCCTCGGCCCGGTCGGCCACCTGCGACAGCGACAACCGGAACGCGTCCGCGTCGCTCTCCCGCTGGGCGAACGCGCAGAACCGGCAGCCCACATAGCAGACGTTCGTGAAGTTGATGTTCCGGTTGACCACGTAGGTCACGTCGTCGCCGACCGCGTCGCGGCGCGCGTCGTCGGCGATCCGGCACAACTCGTCGAGCGCCGGGCCGTCCGCGCCGAACAGCGCCAACGCCTTCGCCTCGTGCGCCGGCGCCAGCAACGCGGCCGGTTCGGTCGCGGCCAGTCGCAGCCCCGCGCGCAGGTCGCCGTCCGCGCCCTCGGCCCCGGGCACGCCGGGCGGGCGCTTGACCTTGTTCGCCACCTCGGACCAGTCGCCGTAGACGCTGTCGAAGTCGCCCCGCCGGTCCTCCGTCCGGCCGGTCACGTCGATCGTGGCGTGCAGGTCGGTCCGGCCGCCGAAGACCTCCTCCGGCTCCTGCCACGGCCGCCCCACCGGGTGGGCCGCCTCCACCGCCAACCCGGTCACCGGGTCGGCGAGCGCGGTGACGTGCGGCAGCAGGCGCGGATCCAGCCACGGCCCGCCGGCCCGCACGTACTCCGGGTAGACGGTCAGCCGCTCGCGCAGGGTGAACCCGGCGGCGGCGGTACGCGCGGCCAGCTCGTCGAGCTGCGGCCAGGGCCGTTCCGGATTGACGTGGTCGGGCGTGACCGGCGAGACCCCGCCCCAGTCGTCGATGCCCGCGCGCAGCAGCAGGTCGTACTCGCCCGCGATCAGGTTGGGCGGCGCCTGGATGCGGGCCCGCGGGCCGAGCAGCACCCGGGCCACCGCCACGGTGGCGGCCAGGTCGTGCAGCTCCGCGTCCGGCATGCCGCGCATCGCGGTGTCCGGCTTGGCGCGGAAGTTCTGCACGATCACCTCCTGGAGGTGGCCGTACTCGCGCATGGCGCGACGGATCGCGAAGAGCGCGTCGACCCGCTCGGCGCCGGTCTCGCCGATGCCGATCAGGATGCCGGTGGTGAACGGCACTCCCACCCGGCCGGCGTCGTCGAGCACCCGCAGCCGCACCGCGGGCTCCTTGTCCGGGGAGCCGAAGTGCGGGCCGCCCGGCTCCGACCAGAGCCGCGTCGCGGTGGTCTCCAGCATCATGCCCATGCTCGGCGCGACCGGCTTGAGCCGCTGCAGCTCCGACCAGGTGAGCACGCCCGGGTTCAGGTGCGGCAGCAGGCCGGTCTCCTCCAGCACCGCCACCGCGCAGGAGCGCAGGTAGTCGAGCGTCGAGTCGTAGCCCCGCTCGTCCAGCCACTCCCGGGCCGCCGGCCACCGTTGCTCCGGACGGTCGCCGAGCGTGAACAGCGCCTCCTTGCAGCCCTGCGCGGCCCCCTCCCGGGCGATCGCCAGCACCTCGTCGCGCTCCAGGTAGGCGGCGGGCAGCCGGTGCGGCACGGTGGCGAAGGTGCAGTAGTGGCAGCGGTCCCGGCAGAGCCGGGTCAGCGGGATGAACACCTTCTTGGAGTACGTCACCACGCCGGGCCGGCCGGCCTCGCGCAGTCCGGCGTCGCGGATGTCGCCGGCGACGCCCAGCAGCTCGTCGAGGGCCGTACCGCGGGCGGTGAGCAGCGCGCCCGCCTCGTCCACGTCCAGCGCCCGGCCGGTGGCGGCGCGGCCGAGCGCCCGCCGCACCCTCGCATCAACCATCGGCCCAGCCTATGCACCCCTGCCGGGTGTAAGGAGGGGCCCCCTGTTAACGCCTCCGGTAGAGAAGGGGGCCCCGCTTAACACCTGCGCTCCGGCGTCACCGGGGCTGGTTCGGGTCCTCGCGGTCGAAGCGCTGGGTGCGCTCCTCGTCGGCCGGGGAAGTCGGCTGGCCCGGCTCGGCGGACTGGCGCGGGATCGCCTGGGTCGGGTCGGCGGACGGCGGCTGGCCGAACGGCGGCGCCGACGGCGGGCCGAAGTGCGGGCCACCCTGCTGCGGGCCACCCTGCTGCGGAAGGCCGGACTGCGGAGCGCCGGACGGCGGAGCGCCGAACTGCGGGGCGCCGAACTGCGGAGCGCCGAACTGCGGAGCGCCGGACTGCGGGCCCGGGTGCGCACCGGGCTGCGGGGGGCTGAACGGGGGGGCCGACTGCGGGGCGTGCGGCGGGGCGGTGTTGAACGGCGGCGCCGACTGCGGCTGCCCGTACGGACCGGCCTGCGGCCAACCGGGCTGCGGCGGCGCGCCCGCGTGCGGGTAACCCGCCGGGGCCTGGCCCGGCTGCGGGGGCACCCCGGCCGGCGGATAGCCGCCCGGAGCCGGGTAGCCGCCGGGCTGACCGGGTTGCTGCGGCCAGCCGGGCTGGGCCTGACCGTAGACGCCGGGCTGCGGCTTGGGCTTCGGCACGTAGTAGAGCGTGCGCCAGATCTTGAACACGACGTACCCGGCGACCGCGAAGACCGCCAGCCAGGCCACCCGGGTGAGCAGCCCGAGGAACGCATCCAGCACCGCGCCGTCGGCGAGCCGGCCGACCAGCCACGCCAGGAACGTCAGCGCGCCGAAGACCGCGGAGACCGCGTACTCGACGATCGCCACCTGAGTGATCAGTTTCGCCCTCGGCAGCGTCGGGCGGACGTGCGTGGCGAGCAGGACGGCCAGCAGCGGCAGGACCGTCGCCTCCAGCCCGACGAAGGCGAAGAATGCGCTCCCGGCCCGGCCGCTGAACGTGCTGTAGTCGTCGGCCGGCACCAGCAGGCGCAGCAGGGCGGCGAAGAGCAGCACGGCGTTCGCGCCGAGCAGAACGAGCGCGGCCAGCTCGCGTAGCGGTTTGGTCAGTTGGCTGGCCTGCGCGGCGTCACCGGACGCGGGCTCGACGGGGCTGGTCACGGACTCCCCCAGGGGACGAAAGCGGACAGTTGGCGAAGTGAGCCTAGTCTCTCCGGCCATCGGACGATCGACGGCGGCACGTGCGCAAGGATGGACGGCATGCGCATCGTGGTACTGACCGGCGGCATCGGGGGCGCGCGCTTCCTGCTCGGCGTCCGGGCGTACGCCCGGGAGGTGGGCGCCGAGGTGACCGCCGTGGTCAACGTCGGCGACGACCTGTTGCTGCACGGCTTGAAGGTCTGCCCCGACCTGGACAGCGTGCTCTACACGCTGGGTGGCGGCGCGGACCCGGAACGCGGCTGGGGCCGGGTCGGCGAGACGTGGACGGTCAAGGCGGAACTGGCCGCGTACGGGGCGGAGCCGAGCTGGTTCGGCCTCGGCGACAAGGATCTCGCCACTCATCTCGTGCGCACCACGATGCTCAACGCCGGCTACCCGCTGTCCCAGGTCACCGAGGCGCTCGCGACCCGCTGGCAACCCGGCGTACGCCTGTTGCCGGCCACCGACGAGCGCCTGGAGACCCACGCGATCATCGACGACGGGCCGGGCCGGCGGGCGATCCACTTCCAGGAGTGGTGGGTGCGCCACCGGGCCGACGTCCCGACGCACCAGTTCGTCTTCGTCGGCGCGGACGCGGCGAAGCCCGCGCCCGGCGTGGTCGAGGCGATCGCCGCCGCGGACGTGGTGTTGATCGCGCCGAGCAACCCGGTGGTCAGCATCGCCCCGGTGCTGGCCGTTCCCGGCCTGCGCGACGCGGTGGCCGGCGGCCCGGCCCCCGTCGTCGGGGTGTCGCCGATCATCGGCGGCGCGCCGGTACGCGGCATGGCCGACCGTTGTCTGGCGGTGCTCGGGGTCGAGTGCAGCGCGGCGGGGGTGGGCGGCCTCTACGGCGGTCGGTCGGCCGGCGGCCTGCTCGACGGCTGGCTGGTCGCCCCGGAGGACGCCGGGGCCGTGGTGCCGGACGTGGCGGTCGCCTCGGCGCCGCTGCGGATGACCGACGAGGCGGCGACCGCCGCGATGGTGCGCGCCGCGCTGGAGTTGCGGTGAGGCTGGAGATTTTGCCGGTGCCGGGCATCGGCCACGTGACCGAGGGCGACGACCTGGCGGCGCTGATCGCCGGCGCGGCCGGATGGCTGCGCGACGGCGACGTGCTGGTGGTGACCAGCAAGATCGTGTCGAAGGCGGAGGGCCGGCTGGTCGACGTGCCGGCGGACGGCCCGGAACGTCTCGCCGAGCGGGACCGGGTGCTGGCCGCCGAGACCGCCCGGGTGGTCGCCACCCGCGGCGCGACCCGGATCGTGCAGACCCACCACGGGTTCGTGATGGCGTCCGCGGGCATCGACGCGTCCAACGTGGACAAGACCCGGCTGGTGCTGCTGCCGGTGGACCCGGACGCCTCCGCCCGGGCGTTGCGGGCCGCGCTGCGCGACCGGTACGGCCTCGACGTCGCGGTCATCGTCAGCGACACCATGGGCCGTCCGTGGCGCAACGGTCTCACCGACGTGGCGCTCGGGGTGGCCGGCCTGCCGGCGATCCGCGACCACCGGGGTGAGGTCGATCCGTACGGCAACGAACTCCAGCTCACCCAGATGGCCGTGGTCGACGAGCTGGCCGGTGCCGGTGAGCTGGTCAAGGGCAAGTGCGACGAGGTGCCCGTCGCGGTCGTCCGTGGCTATCTCGACGCGACCCGGGACGACGACGAGGGTGCCCGCACGTTGGTGCGGGACGCCTCGCTGGATCTCTTCTCGCTGGGCACGGCCGAGGCGCGCGCGGACGGTCTGCGGTCGGCGGCCACCCTCGCCGACGGCGTCGGCCCGGCGTCCGCCGAGCCGGCCGCGGTGGCCCGGGCGATCGCCGCGGTCGCCGGCGTGGTCGCCCCCGGCACCGTCTTCACCCACGTCACCGACGAGGAGGTACGCGCCGGACTCGCCGCCACCGTGCCCGACTGGCCGGCCGCCGCCACCGGTCTGGTGCTCGGCGCGGCACCCACCCCGGTCGACCGGCCGGATCTGGTCCGGTTCGGCGCGGACCTGCAACGCCTGCGTACCGCGTTGGCCGCCGAGGGTGTCGCGTCGACGCTGTTGCCGCCGCCGGCGGGCACCACCGCCAGCGCCACGTTGGCGCTCTGACCGCCCGGCCCGTTTCCGCGCGCTCCCCGCGCCAGTTCCCCGGCATGGTGGTCTCCGCACCGCGGCGAGGCTGCCAGTTCGGGGAACTGGCCGGACGGCCGGGCCGCAGCGACGTCGGTCAGGCGTCGAGGACCGCGCGGCCCAGCGGCGTCAGCGTGTGCAGCACGGTGTTGCGGTCGCGGTGGCTGACCAGCAGCCCGGCGTTGCGGAGCACGCTTGTGTGCTGGCTGGCCGCGGCGGCGGAGATGTGCAGCCGTCGGGCCATCTCGCCGGTGGTGCAACCCTCGTCGGCGACCTGGAGCACTGCCGCGCGGGTGCGCCCGAGCAGCGCGGCGAGCGCCTCCCGCTGGGCGGCGTCGCCGTCCCGCCCGCCACCGGCCTCGGGGGTGAGGCCGCCGAGCCGGTCGACCGGGTAGACCAGCACCGGTGGCAGGCTCGGGTCGAGCAGCGCGACCGGCGTGCGGGAGCAGAAGAACGAGGGGACGAGCAGCAGGCCCCGGCCGTCCAGGTGCAGCTCCCGGGTGTCCGGGTAGTCGAGCACCTCGAGCACCCCGTCGGCCCACCGCATGGCGGGCTTCAGGCTGTCCAGCAGCCCTTCGGCGCCACCGTCGAGCATGGCCCGGGCGCGGCGGGCCCGGTCCGCTTCGACCGCGGCCTGGACCCGGGCCCAGTAGGGCGTCACCGCCAGCGCGTGGTAGCGCGCCATGGTGTCGGTGAGGTCCTGGAGCACCTCCGGTTCGCCGCGGGCGAGCGCGGACGCCGACGGCGGCAGTGCGGTCTCCCCGGCGAGCACCGTCAGGTCGCGGCGCAGCCTGCCGAGCGGGGTGCCCCGGACCGCTTCCAGCCCGGCCTGGAACCCGTCCCGGCTGGCGGACGGGGTGAGGAAGTCGGGAAAGTAGCCGACCGGCGGGTTGAGCGCGAGGAGCAGTCGGTAGCGCTCGGCGTTGGGGTCGGTGCGCAGGCCCTGCGCCACGCCGCGCCGCCAGGTGGTCGACAGCGGGTCACGGCTGCGTCCCTGGAGCAGGTGCAGACTGAGGACCAACTCCCAGAGCGGGTCGGCGGCCGGGGCGACCCGGGTCCGCAGAATGTCCTCGCTCGAGAAAATGATCTTCAACATGGAGTGCTCCCGGGTGGACGGCGGAGGTGCCCGCCACCCCTGGCACTTTACCCGCCGGTACTAATCTCCATCTTTAAGCGTGACGTGAAAGACCTCGACGTCGGAACGGCCGATTCGGCAGACTCTTCCTTGCCCGCCGACGCCGGGGTGCAGTGTCGACCCGGTCGCCGGCTGACGGGCGTGGCCGGACGGCACCACGAGGGTCTGCGGATTCGTTCCGCAGGGGTGCCGTCCGGCCTTCGCTCATCCGGTCCGCGGCACCGTCCACCGCCGCGACGCTCGTAGAGTGTCCGGGTGTCCGACACCGATCCCGCCGCCTTCACCGACCTGCACGCCGACACCGTCGCGCGGCTGAGCCGCTGGGCGGCGACCAGCCCGGCCGCAGCGGCCAACACCGACCGAACGCTGGCGCTGCTGGCCGCCGGGCCGGTGGCGATGAGCCGCGCGCACCGGCCGGGCCACGTGACCGCAAGCGCGCTGGTCCTCGACCCGACCGGCGGGCGGGTGCTGCTCTGCCTGCACCGCAAGCTCCGCCGGTGGGTGCAGCTCGGTGGGCACTGCGAGCCCGGCGACCGGAGCCTCGCCGCCGCCGCGCTGCGCGAGGCCACCGAGGAGTCGGGAATTCCCGACCTGACCCTGGACCCGACGCCGATCGACGTGGACATCCACCCGGTCACCTGCCAGGGCGGTTCGCTGCACTACGACGTCCGGTACGCCGTGTTCGCCCCGGCCGGCGCGACCGAGCGGGTCAGCGACGAGTCCGAGGCGCTGGGCTGGTTCCCGTCGGACCGTCTGCCGGAGCCGCTCGCCCACGCGACCGCCCAACTGGTGGCGCCGGCGTTGTCCGCGCTGGCCCGCCGCGCCGCCGGCTGAGGCCACCCCGCCACCCCGGCGGCACCCGGGTCAGATGAGCCCTTCCTCGCCACGCTCCTTGAGCTGGTCGACGACCTTCTTCACGTCCTGCGCCCGGTCGCGGGGACAGACCAGCACCGCGTCCGGCGTGTCCACCACGATCAGGTCGCGTACGCCGACCGTGGCGACGAGCCGACCCGAGTGCGGCACCACCACGGTGCCGGTGGTGTCGTGCAGCAGCACCCCCGGCTTCGCGTCGCCGCCGAGCACCACGTTGCCGGCGGAGTCGGCCGGAAGCACCTCGCCCAGGGTGTGGAAGTCGCCGACGTCGTTCCAGCCGAAGTCGCCCGGCACGGTCGCCACCCGGCCGGCGGTCGCCGCGCCCTCCATCACCGCGTAGTCGACCGAGATCTTCGGCAGCGTCGGCCACACGGTGCCGAGCACGTCGTCCTGCTCGGGGGTGCCCCAGGCCGCCGCGATGGCGGTGATCCCGGCGTGCAGCGCCGGCTGCTGGCGGGCCAGCTCGGCCAGGAAGACGTCCACCCGCCAGACGAACATGCTGGCGTTCCAGAGGTGCCGGCCGGAGCGGACGTAGCCCTCGGCCACCTCGGCCGCGGGCTTCTCCTTGAACTCGCGCACCGGCCGCAGCGGCCCGTCGGCCACCGGATCGCCGGTCTCCAGATAGCCGTAGCCGGTCTCCGCACGGGTCGGGGTGATGCCCACCGTCATCAGCAGCCCCTGCTCGGCGCCGACGATCGCCTGCCGCACCACCACGGCCAGGCGGTCCGGGTCGCCGATCAGGTGGTCGGCCGCGAACGAGCCCATCACCGCGTCCGGGGCACGTTCGGCGATCACCGCGGCGGCCAGCGCGATGGCCGCGCAGGAGTCTCGCGGGGACGGCTCCACCAGGACGTTCTCCTCCGGCAGGCCAGCCAGTTGCCGTGCCACCGCCGCGGCGTGCGCGGCCCCGGTGACCACCAGCGTGCGCTCCGGTGTGGTCAGCGGCGCCAACCGGTCGACAGTGGCCTGCAACAGCGAGGCGGGGGTGCCGGTCAGCGGGTGGAGGAACTTCGGATGGCCGGCGCGGGACAGCGGCCACAACCTCGTGCCGCTGCCGCCCGCCGGGATGACGGCGTAGAACATCAGCACATCATGCCCGAAGCGGGCGAGCCGCCACGGCGCGTCGGCCGGGCGTCACCGCGTCGGACGGTCAGGACCGGGCCCGCCGCCAGGCGGCGATGTGCACCTCCGCGCTGGACTCCCAGGTGAACTCCTTGGCCCGGTCGAAGCCGGCCTTGGCCAGGGAGAGCCGTCGCTGCTCGTCGTCGAGCAGGGCGGCCAGGTCGGCGGCGATCTGGTCCGGGTCCTCGCTGGTGTACGCCACGGCGTCGCCACCCACCTCGGGCAGGGAGAGCCGCGGCGTGGTCAGCACCGGCGCCGCGCAGGCCATCGCCTCCAGGATCGGCAGTCCGAACCCCTCGCCGTAGGACGGGTAGGCGGCGACGAGCGCGCCGCCGAGGAAACCGGGCAGGTCGGCGTAGCGCAGGTAGCCGGGGCGCAGCAGCCGCAGGTGCGAGGGGACCTCGGCCACGGCCCGGTCGATGTCGTCGTCGTGCCCCTGGCCGCCGGCGACCACGAGCGCCGGCGGGTTGGGCCGGTCGGCCACCGCCCGGGCCCAGCCGCGGATCAGATTGGGTACGTTCTTGCGCGGCTCCTTGGCGCCCAGGAACGCGATGTAGCTGTTGTCACCCAGCCCCAGGCGGGCCCGGACCCGGGCCTTCTCCTCGTCGCCCGGCGCGTGGAAGGCGGCCTGGTCGACGCCGTGGTAGGCCACGTCGATCCGGGTCGGGTCGGCGTCGAGCAGCCGGATCAGCTCGTCCCGGGTGGCCTTGCTCGGCACGATCACCCGGGCGGCGCGACGCAGCGAGGTCTTGATCGCGCTGCGGAAGAACGTCCGGCGCGACTTGTCGTAGTGCTCCGGCTCGGTGAAGAACGTCGCGTCGTGCACGGTGACCGTGACCGGACACCCGGCCCGCAGCGGGCAGGTGTAGAACGGCGAGTGCAGCACCTCCGCGCCGATCTGCTGGGCCAGCAGCGGCAGGCCGGTCTGCTCCCAGGCGAGCCGGGCCGGCCGGTGCGCCACCGCCGCCGGGGCGGGGATGATCTCGGCGCCGGGCAGCATCCGGGTGTAGCGCTCCAGGTCGGTGCGGAGGCTCACCACGGCCAGGTCGACGCCGTCGCCGCAGACCCGGCCGAGCGCGCCGAGCAGGCCGTCGACGTATCTACCGACGCCGCCGCGATCGGCGGGGACACTCGTGGCGTCGATGAGAACGCGGGGCGGACGACCGGCGGTCACGGGGCGACTCCTCAGGTGGCGCGGTTGTGGGGAACAACACTGTCGGCAAGCCTACGCCGGGCGGGGTGTCCGACGCTGACTGCGACCCGACGGTACGCCGACTTGTCGTTGTCATCGAGTACGCACTCCGGGCGCGTATCGTTCGCGCCGATGGCCGACAACATTGCCCGGGTGTTCGCCGACGCGATCGCGACCGACCCCACCCGACCGCTGCTGACCTGGTATGACGACGCCACCGGCGAACGCACCGAACTTTCCGGCGCGACGCTGGCGAACTGGGTGGCCAAGACCGCCAACCTGCTCGTGGACGAGATCGGCTGCGCGCCCGGTGATCCGGCCGGCGTGCTGCTGCCGCCGCACTGGCAGACCGCCGCGGTGCTGCTCGGCTGCTGGTCGGCGAAGCTCACCGTGGTCGACGCTCCGGGGCCGGTGGAGGTGCTGTTCACCGCCGTCGACCGGGTCGACGAGGCGCGCCGGTGGCCGGCCGGCGAGCGGTACGCGCTGGCGCTGGACCCGTTCGCCCTGCCGATGCGCGAGGTGCCGGCCGGGTGCGCCGACTTCGTCTCGGCGGTACGCGGGCACGGCGACCACTTCACCCCGTACCCCGATGCCGGCGAGGGGGACGCGGCGCTGCTGGCCCGCGCGCAGGCCCGCGCCGCGGAGCTGGGTCTCACCGCCGGCGACCGCCTCCTGGTCGACGTGACGCGGCACCCCGACCCGGTCGACTGGCTGCTGGCCCCGCTGACCGCCGGGGCCAGCGTCGTAGCCTGCGCCCACCCCGACCCGGCCCGCCTGCCCGCCCGCGCCGGGACGGAGAAGGCCACCCACCCCCTGACCTGAGCCCCGCCCCCCGATCCCGCACCCTCCCGACCCCGAGCCCGGCCGGTTCGCCCCTTTCGTCGGGGGCTGCCGGATCAGCAAGGTCAGGCGGTGCGCTGCCGGGCCAGAGCGGCGAAGGCGGTGAGGGACTCGGGATTGGCCAGGGCGCCCTTCGCCGCCGCGCGGTCCACCGGGGTGCCGGTGAGGATCTTCTTGACCGGCACCTCCAGCTTCTTCGCGCTCAACGTGCGCGGCACGGCGCGGACCTGGTGGATCTCGTCCGGCACGTGCCGGGGCGACAGGGCGGTACGCAGCTCGCGGCAGATCTTCTTCCGCATGTCGTCGTCGAGTTCGAGCCCGTCGGCCAACACCACGAACAGCAACAGCTCCCCCGCGCCGCCCTCGTCGTCCTCCAGGTGCACCACCACCGAGTCGAGCACCTCGTCGAGGCCCTCCACCACCGAATAGAACTCGGCAGTGCCCAGCCGCACCCCGCCCCGGTTCAGCGTGGCGTCGGACCGGCCGGTGATCACGCAACCGCCGCGCTCGTTCACCGTGATCCAGTCGCCGTGCCGCCACACCCCGGGATAGACCTCGAAGTACGCCTCCCGGTAGCGGGCGCCGTCCGGGTCGTTCCAGAACCCGACCGGCATGCTCGGCATCGGCTCGGTGATCACCAACTCGCCGAGCTGGCCGATGACCGCCGACCCGTCGGCGGACCGGGCCTCCACCTTCGCGCCCAGCGCCCGGCAGGCGATCTCACCGGCGTGCACCGGCAGCAGCGGCACCCCGCCGACGAACCCGGTGCAGACGTCCGTGCCGCCGGAGAGCGACTGGAGCTGGAGGCGGTCGCCGACGTTCTCGTACACCCAGGTGAAGCCCTCGGCGGGCAGCGGCGCGCCGGTCGAGCCGAGGCCGCGCAGCGCGGACAGGTCGGCGATCTCCCGCGGCACCAGCCCGGCCTTGCGGCAGGCCAGCAGGAACGGCGCCGAGGTGCCGAAGTAGGTGGTGCCGGTCTCCGCCGCCAGCCGCCACAACGCGCCCAGGTCCGGGTGGCCCGGGTTGCCGTCGAACAGCACGATCGCCGCGCCCACCGCCGGCCCGGAGACCAGGAAGTTCCACATCATCCAGCCGGTGGTGGTGAACCAGAGGAACCGGTCGGACGGGCCCAGGTCGTGGTGCAGCGCCAGCATCTTCAGGTGCTCCAGCAGGATGCCGCCGTGGCCGTGCACGATCGGCTTCGGCAGGCCGGTGGTGCCCGAGGAATAGAGCACGTAGAGCGGGTGGTCGAACGGCACCGGGGTGAACGACGCCGGCTCGTCGGTCTCCGCCGCCAGCTCCGCCCAGGCGATCGCGCCCTCCGGCAGGTCGCCGTCCGGATCGAGATACCCGATGGCGACGGTGTGCCGCAGCGACGGCAGCGCGGCCCGGATCGCGGCCACCTCGGCGCGTCGGTCGACCGGCTTGTCGCCGTACCGGTAGCCGTCCACCGCCACCAGCACCGACGGCTCGATCTGCTGCCAGCGGTCGGTGACGCTGCGGGTGCCGAACTCGGGCGCGCACGAGGAGAAGACCGCGCCCAGGCTCGCGGTGGCCAGCAGCAGCACGTACGTCTCCGGGATGTTCGGCGCGTACGCCGCCACCCGGTCGCCCGCGCCCACGCCGAGCCGGCGCAGGCCGGCGGCCACCCGGCGGACCCGGTCGCGCAGCTCCGCCACGGTGAGCGTCTCCGGCGCGCGGGTCTGCCCGTGGGCGATCACCGCCGGGTCGTCGTCGCCGAGCCCCGGCATCCGCAGCACGTTCTCCGCGTAGTTGAGCGTCGCGCCGGGGAACCAGCGGGCGCCGGGCATGGACCTCCCGGCCAGCGTCGCGGTCGGGGGCGTGTGTGCGAGCACCTGGAAGTAGTCCCAGATCGAGGACCAGAACCCGTCCAGGTCGGTCACCGACCACTGCCACAGCGCGTCGTAGTCGGCGAACTCCAGCCCCCGGTGCTCGGCCAGCCAACGCAGGTAGGCACCGATCCGGGACCGTTCACGCACGTCGGCCGGCGGCGTCCAGAGCACGTCACCCACAGTTCCACCCTCCCTGGGCCCGGCACGACTCTGTGCATGGGCCGTGGCGCCATCTTGCCCTACCTGGTGCCGCCATTCTCCGCACCGACCCCCGCCGACGGGGCGTGCCCACCCCACACCCCCCGCCCCTCATCCATGTGGGCCGGACGTAAGGAGGGGCCCCCTGTTAACGCATTCTGCATAACAAGGGGCCCCGCTTAACACCCCGCGCCCGGCGCGACGACGTCAGCGCGGGCCGGGCCGTCAAGCGGGGCGCATAGCTCTACCGGAGGCGTTAAGAGGGGGCCCCTCCTTACACCTCAGGCGGCGCGGTGGGCCTGGATGGCGCGGCGGCGAGCCAGGCGGTGGGCCCGCCGGATCTCCGCCTCCCGGAAGCGGCGCTCGTCCTCCGCCGTCTCGGGCAGCACCGGGCGCACCGCGCGGGGCGCGCCGCCGACGTCCACCCCCACGAAGACGAGGTAGGCGGTGGCGACCCGCACCGGTTCGTCCTCGGCCGAGTCCCAGCGCTCGCCGACCACCCGCACGCCGACCTCCATCGAGGTGTTGCCGGTCCAGTTGACCTGGGCGTGCGCGTGCACCAGATCCCCCACCCGGACCGGCTCGGCGAAGACGATCTCGTCGATGGAGGCGGTGACCGCGGTGCCGCCGCTGTGCCGGGCCGCCGCCGCGCCGGCCACGTCGTCGACGAACTTCATCAGTACCCCACCGTGCACGGTCCCGTACAGATTGACATCGACAGCGGTCATGATGCGACTCAGCGTGACGCGGGAGTACGAGGTCGGCTTACCCGACGGGACCGCGGGATGATCTGTCATGCCGGAAACGGTACGGTGCGCGGATGCGACATCTCTGGAGCTTCCTCGCCGGGGTGGTGGTGGCGCCCGTCACCTGGGTGCTCGTCACCCTCGGTCAGGACGGATCTGGGCGGACCGTCGACCGCTGGGTGGAGATCGGTACGTACAGCACCCCCAACCTGATCGAGCCGGCCGTCTATCTCGGCGTCGCCGGCGTCCTGCTCGGCCTGCTCGGCACGCTGCGCTTCTCACCGCTCGGCCCGCTCGTGGCGGGACTGCTGCTGGTGGCCCCCTACGTCGGACTGTTCGTCGCCCCGTTCAGCGTGCGGGACCGGGTTCCCGGCGACCTGAAGCTGCTCGGCGACCCGCTGCCGCTACGCCAGCCGCTGGACAACGGCACGCTGTTCCTCATCGGCATGCTGCTGCTGATGGCCGTGTTCAGCGCGGCACGGTGGCGGCGTGGACCCGCGCCGCGCACGGACGGGGCGGAGCTGACCCCGGACGGCACACCGGCCGAGCAGCGGCCCGCGCCCGCCGACTGGCCCCCGCCCGCCCCGCCGAGGGACCCGGACACGGCCCCGCTCACACTGGCCTATCCGGAAACCCCCACCGAACCCCTGCCCCGCCGCACCGGCGGTGAGTCGCCCTGGTCGGCGCCGCCGCGCGCCGGCACCCGCCCGGACGGCCCCGACCAGTCCCACTGACCACCCGGTGGACCGGCCGGACGCCGGCCGGTCCACCCGTTCGCCGCCCCGCGGCGCACAGACAGAGTCGGGTCCCGGCCCGACGGCTCCGCCGCTCAGCCCTTGAGCAGTTGGCGGGCCATCACGATGCGCTGCACCTGGTTGGTGCCCTCGTAGATCTGGGTGATCTTGGCGTCCCGCATCATCCGCTCGACCGGGTAGTCGCGGGTGTAGCCGTAGCCGCCGAGCAGTTGGACCGCGTCGGTGGTGATCTCCATGGCGGCGTCCGAGGCGAAGCACTTCGCGGCCGCACCGAAGTAGGTCAGGTCCGCGTCGCCCCGCTCGGACTTGCCGGCGGCGGCGTACGTGAGCTGCCGGGCCGCCTCCAGCTTCATGCCCATGTCGGCGAGCATGAACTGGATGCCCTGGAACTCGGCGACCGCCTTGCCGAACTGCTTGCGCTCCTGGACGTAGCCCTTGGCGTAGTCCAGCGCGCCCTGCGCGATGCCGATCGCCTGGGCGGCGATGGTGACCCGGGTGTGGTCCAGGGTCGTCATGGCGGTGGCGAAGCCGGTGCCCTCGTCGCCGATCATGCGGTCGGCCGGGATCCGGACATTGTCGAAGTAGACCTCGCGGGTCGGCGAGCCCTTGATGCCGAGCTTCTTCTCCGGCGCCCCGAAGCTGACCCCCGGGTCGGACTTCTCCACCACGAAGGCCGAGATGCCCCGCGACCGGGCTGTGGGGTCGGTCACCGCGAAGACGGTGTAGAACTCGGAGATCCCCGCGTTGGTGATCCACCGCTTCACGCCGTTGAGCACCCAGTGGTCGCCGTCACGCACCGCCTTGGTGGTCATCGAGGCGGCGTCGCTACCCGCCTCCGGCTCCGACAGGCAGTAGGAGAACATCGCGTCGCCGGCGGCGACCGGGGCGAGGTATTTCCGCTTCAGCTCCTCCGAGCCGGCCAGCAGCAGCGGCATCGTGCCCAGCTTGTTCACCGCCGGGATGAGCGAGGACGAGGCGCAGGCGCGGGCCACCTCCTCGATCACGATGGCCGTGGCGAGCGCGTCCGCGCCGGCGCCGCCGTACTCCACCGGGACGTGCGGGGCGTGGAAGTCGGCCGCCCGCAGCGCGTCGTAGGACGCCTTCGGGAACTCACCCGTCTCGTCCGCCTCGGTGGCATGCGGAGCCACCTTCGCCGCACAGATCTCACGGACCGCCTCCCGGATCGCCTCGTGCTCCTCCGGCAACCGGTAGACGTCGAACGACTGCTCTGCGGCCATGTCGGCCCTCCCCTTTCACCGCTATCATGCGCAGTCTGTGCCGCCCGGGGGCCGCCGACTGCCGCAGACTGAAGAATAGCCACCAGGCTCGGATCGAACCCTACCGGCGGGTAGGCTCGCGGCCGAGCGTCACCCACCCGACCCACTACCCTCACACCAGAATCCAGTCCCCTCGGTGCCCGGCCTAGGCGCCCCAGCAGATGCGACGCGAGGATGCGCCGCCAGCGCGAGCGGAGAAGACAGGCGTGACGATCCCGTACCCGAACTCCCAGCCGATGCCCGCCATCGCCGCGGTCACCCCGCCGTCGGGCTCGGCTCGCCCCCGGGTGACCTTCCTCGGCACCGGCTACCTCGGCGCGACGTACGCCATCTGCTACGCCGAGCTGGGCTACGAGGTGCTCGGCTTCGACGTCGATGCCGACAAGATCGCCAAGCTGAACGCGGGTGAGGTCCCGATCCACGAGCCCGGCCTCGACGAGCTGCTGCGGCGCAACCTGGCCGCCGGCCGGCTGCGGTTCAGCACCGACATCGCCGAGACCGCAGACTTCGGCGACGTGCACTTCATCTGCGTCGGCACCCCGCAGCGGGCCGACGGCATGGGCGCCGACCTGTCGTACGTCGAGGCGTCGGTGACCAACCTGGCGCAGCACCTGACCCGCAAGGCGCTGATCGTCGGCAAATCCACCGTGCCGGTGGGCACCGCCGAGTGGGTGGAGCAGCTGGTCGGCAAGCACACCCCGGCGGACCTCGGCGTCGAGGTGGCGTGGAGCCCCGAGTTCCTCCAGGAGGGCTTCGCCGTCGACGACGTGCTGCGCCCCAACCGGATCGTGGTCGGGGTCAAGAGCGAGTGGGCCAACGGCATGCTCTTCGCCGCGCACAAGGGCGTCTTCGACCTGGCCGCCACCGAGGACCGCGAGGTGCCCCTGGTGGTCACCGACTTCGCCACCGCCGAGCTGGTCAAGGTCGCCGCGAACGCGTTCCTGGCCACCAAGATCTCGTTCATCAACGCGATGGCCGAGGTCTGTGAGGCCGCCGGCGGCGACGTCACCCAGCTCGCCCGCTCCATCGGCTACGACCCGCGGATCGGCAACCGCTTCCTCCAGGCCGGGCTCGGCTTCGGCGGCGCCTGCCTGCCCAAGGACATCCGCGCCTTCCAGGCCCGCGCTCAGGAACTCGGCGCCGGCGAGGCGCTGCGCTTCCTGCACGAGGTCGACCTGATCAACAACCGTCGGCGTACCCGGGTGGTGCAGCTCGCCGCCGAGCTGCTCGGCCGCCGCTCCGGCCCCGCCGGTCCGGACCTCTCCGGCACCCGGGTCGCGGTGCTGGGCGCCACCTTCAAACCCAACACCGACGACGTACGCGACGCGCCCGCCCTCGCGGTGGCCGCGCTGCTCGGCAAGGCCGGCGCCGACGTGCACGTCTTCGACCCGCAGGGGATCGAGAACGCGCGCCGCGCGGTGCCCGGCCTGGCCTACGAGGAGACCATGAACGACGCCGTGCAGGGCGCCGACCTGGTCTGCGTGCTCACCGAGTGGGCCGAGTTCCGCAACGCCGACCCGGTGGCCATGGGCGAGCTGGTCAACGGCCGCAAGGTCGTCGACGGGCGTAACTGCCTGGACTCCACACTGTGGACGCAGGCCGGTTGGGAGTACCGCGGCCTCGGCCGCCCCTGACCGATCGGGCACGGACCGGCCGGCCGGGGAGCCGGCCGGTCCGTTTTTGTTGCCCGGAACGCGCCGGCAACTGTCGAAATCCCGGCCCGGTCAAGGCATGCTGCCTCTGAGAGGTCCACAGTGCGACGGGCGCGGGCGGACGGGAGACTGTCGTGGAGAGCTTCAGGTGCGCCGCGTGCGGGCGGGAGATCAAACCCGCGGCCGTCTGCCCGCACTGCGGCGCGGAGCAGTCACAGTGGGCCGAGCACCTGGCCGACATCGAGCGCTCGATCGCCGAGATGAAGGCCCGCGACGCCGAGATCGCCCGCGAGCAGCGGCAGATCGCCGCCAAGATGCAGGCCGCCCTCTTCCAACGCGACATCCTGGCGCACGCCGGTGAGGAGCGGATCAAGCAGGCCACCCGGCCCCGCAAGGTGCTGCGCCGGCGTCCGGGGCGCCGCCCGCCCACCGCCGCCACCGGCGCCCCGCCCCGGGTGCCCCGCCAGGGCACCCCGCCACCCGCGCCGGACGACCTGCCCCCGTCGCCGCCGCGCGGCCGACCGCAGTGGCTCGACGCGGACGACCCGGAGCATCCGCCGGAGGCGTCCTCGCGCGAGGTGCAGAACATCCCTCTCGGCCTCGGCGCGCTGCTGCTCGGCGTCGCGGCGGTGGTCTTCGCCGCGGTCGCCACCAGCTCGATGGACGCGCTGGCCCGGCTCGGCGTGCTGCTGGTGGCCACCGTGCTGATGTTGCTCGCCCCGCCGGTGCTGGCCCGCCGCGGTCTCACCTCGACCGCCGAGACCATCGCCGCGGTCGGGCTGCTGCTCGTGCCGCTGGCCGGCTACGCGGTCTGGGCCGTCGACCGGATCGGCGGCGGCACCTCGGGGGCCGCGTTCGCCGGCTCGATCTTTCTGGTCACCACCGTGGTCGCGGTCGGCTATGCGTACGGCACCGGGTTGCGCGCGCCCCGCTTCGCCACCGTGCTGGCCGCCCAGCCGGTGCTGCCACTGCTGGCGTACGAGCGGATCACCGGGCCGACCGGGTGGGCCCTGGCGCTCACCGTGGTGGCCGTGCTGGACCTGGCGCTGGTCCGGTCCGCGGTGGTGCGGGAACGGCCGGTCCGGGCGGACCTGCCGACCGCCGCGCCGCGGGTCGCGGCCCCGCCCCCGCAGCGTCTCGACGACGACCGGCCCGAGTCCGCGCCGGAGGAGTCCGCCGAGGCGCTCGGCGGGGAGCCACCCGCCGGCCCGGCCACCGCCCCGGCGACCCGGCCGGTGCCGTGGCTGGGTGAGTTGACCTGGCTGCTGCACGGCGTGGCGCTCGCGCTCGCGCTGGCGTACGCGGTCACCGCCCTGCTGCGTTCCGCCACCGTGCCGGCCGCCGCGGCCGCCGGCGCGGTGCTGCTGCTGGCCGCGCTCACCGCGTTGGCCGGCACGCTGGTGCTGCGCCGGCCGCCGCTGCCCGACGTGGGTGCCGGCATCGTCACGCTCGCGGTGATCGGCGCGCTCGGCCGGGTCGCCTCGGTGGCCCTCCCCGGCCGGTCCCTGCTGCTGATCGCGGCGGTCATCGCGCTCACCGGGTTCGCGGTCCGGGCGATGCCGGAGGCGGCCCGCCGGGGCCCGCAGGTCGCCTCCGCGGTGGCGCTCACGGTCAGCGGCCTGGTGGTCGCCGGTGGCGCGCTGCGGGCCGGCCTGGCCCCGGTCCGGGCGGCGCTGCCGGCCTGGTCGGCCGACCTGAGCGGCTGGCACGCCGAACTGGCCCGGGCGGTCGGCCCCACCGGTTGGCAGCTCGCCGCGAGCGCCCTGCTGCTCACCGTCGCCGCCGTGGTCGCGCTGCCGGCGGAGATCCGGCGGGAGTTCGCGGTGGTCGGCGCGGCGCTCACCGCGCTCGCCGTGCCGGCCTCGCTCGGTCTGGGCTGGGCGGCGGCCTGCTGGCCGATGCTGCTGACCGCGGTGGCCGTCGGCGTGCTCGGGCTGACCGCCGGCACCGACCGCGCCGCCGCGGCGCACGCGGTGACCGCCGCCGGGCTGGGGTTGGTCGGGGCCGGGGCGGCGCTCGCCCGGCCGGCGCTCACCGCCGCCGCGCTGACCCTGCTCTTCCTGGCCGGCGCGCTGGTCTCGCTCGCACCCCGGGTCCGGATCGCCGCCGCCGCGACGGATCCGGTCTGCGCCTGGGCGGCCGGCGGCGCCGCGTTCGCCCTGCCCGGCGCGGTGGCCGCGTTCGTCGCCGCCACCGTGCCGGCGCCACCGGCACCCACGCCGGCCAACCTGCGCGAGATCACCGTCCCGATCCTCGCCGCGATTTTCCTCGCCGTCTGCGTGACGCTCGCCTACGCCGCCCTGGTCCAGGTGGCGCAGCGGCAACTGAGCACGCCGCACGCGCTCGGCACGGTGCTCGGCGCGGTGGCCGTCGCCGCCGCCGGGTTCGGTGCGCCCGGCGCCACCTCGGCGGACGCCTGGGTGAGCGGCCTGCTGCTGATCAGCGCCGTACTGCTGGCGCTGGCCCCGCGGATCGACGCCGGCCGCCGCGCCGACATGTCGCTCGACGGGTCGGACCTGGCCCTCGCCGCGACCACTGTGGCGCTGGTCGCCACGCTCGCCCGGATCGCCGCGGTGCTCGCGCCGGGCGGCCAACTCGTGGTGGCGGCCGTGCTGGTGCTGGTGGTGGCCGTCGCGGCCCGGGCCCTGCCGGAGGAGTGGCGGCGCGGGCCGATCCTCGGCATCGCGGCCGGCGGCACGCTTATCGGTCTCGTCGCCGCCTGGAGCGCGCTGCGCGGCGGCGTCGGGGTGCTGGCCACCCCCGGCCCGATCTGGGCCGGGGACCTGAGCGGCTGGCCCGCCGCGCCCACCGGCGGGGCGACCTGGCAGGCGCCGGTGGCACTGGCGCTGCTCGCGGTGACCGCCGCGATCCTGCTGCCGCCACCGTGGAAGTACGACGTCTCCGGCGTGGCCGCGGTGCTCGCCACTGTGGGCGCGCCAGCGGCGTTCGACCTGCCCTGGTGGTCGCCGGTGCTGGTCGGCGCCATGGTGGCCACGGTCTACGGAGCGGCGGCGGTGGCCGCCGCGGACCCGCGGGCCGCGTTGTCCCGGGCGACCGTGGCCGGGGTGGTGGCGCTGCACGCCGCCGGTGCCGGGCTGGTCCGGCCCTGGACCACCGCGCTCGCCCTGGGCAGCATCGCGTTGATCGGGGTGACCGTGGCGGCCCTGGCCCGTTCGTTCGCGCCGACCCTGGTGCAGGACGTCCGCGCCGAGGGCATGCCGCCGCACCTGGTCCAGGTGGGCGGCGCCGCCGCCGGGGCGGCCCTGTTCGCTCTGCCCGGCGCGGTGGCCGCGTTGTCCGCCGAGTTCGGCCGTCCCGCCCAGGTGGTGCTCACCGCCGCGCTGGCCGCCGCCAGCATCGGCCTGGCCCTGGTCGCGGCGGTCCGCCGGCAGGTGCCGCAGTACCTTCCGTACGCCAGCGTGGCCGTCGTCGGCGCGGCCACCGTCACCGCCGTCGCCGCCCTCCTCGTCCACCTGCCCGCCGGCGTGTTCGCCGCGGCGGCGGCGCTGCTCGGCGTGCTCGCCGAACTGATCCGGGCGGCCACTGTCCCGCCGGCCGGCTCGGCCCGGCCGGTACGCCGCTGGTCGGCGCTGCTGGACGGGGCGCTGCGCCGGGACCGGGAGGCGCCGACCGAGTTGCGGTGGCGGGTCAGTCCGGCCGCCGGGGCGCTGGCCGCGGCGGCGCTGCCCACCGCGCTGGCGCTGGTCACCCTGGCGCCACCGCTGGTGGTCGCGCTCTTCTCGACGTTCGTGGTGCTCGGTCGGGTGTGGCAGGGGCCGCCGCCGGAACTGCTCACGCCGCCGCCGGACGCCGTGGACCCCACCCATGTGCTCACCGCGCTGCTGCTCACCGCGACCGCGGCGCTGGCGGCGAGCGGCTTCAGCGGGGGTCGCCGGTCCCGGGCGGTGCCGGTGATCCTGCCCGGGGCGGCTCTCACCCTGCTGATCACGCCGGTGGCGCTCGGTCAGGGTTGGCCGGTGACCGCCCAGGCGGGCCTGGTCGTGTTCACCATCTCGATGCTGGGGCTGGCGTTGACGCCGCCGCCGGCGCTGGCCGAGCCGGGACGCTCGATCCGGGTCGCCCGGGTGCTGGTCTTCGTCATCGGGTTGGCCGCCGGCGGCGCCGGGCTCGCCGGCAGCCTCGCCACCCGCGACCTGACGCTGATCACGCTGGGCAGCGCGGTCGCCGTGGGCCTGGTCGCCGCGTTCTTCGGCACCACCCAGCGGGCCCGGATCCTCGGCTGGTTGTTCGCCTCGCTGATGGCCCAGCTCTTCGTGCTCACGCTGGGTCTGGTGGCCGGGCTGGCCGCGGTCTGGTCCGCGTTCGGGGTGCTCGCCGTCGGCGCCGCGTTGCAGGTCTTCGCCGCCACCCTGCCCCGGCTGCGGCGGCCCGAGGCCTACCGGGAGGCGGCCACCGTCGAGTGGAGTGGTTACGGCGCGGCGCTGATCGCGCTGGCCCTGGCGTACGACTCGCCCCGGCACATCGCCGCGCTGCTGGCCGCCTGGGGCGCCGTGCTCGGGGTGGCGGCCAGCCGGCCGGGACGACGTCCGATGGAACGGAACCTGCTGTTCTGGGCGGTGGTGGCCTGCGAGATCAGCGCCTGGTGGATCCTGATGCGGGTGGCCGAGGTGGCGTTGCCCGAGGCGTACACGCTGCCGTTCGCGGCGCTGGCCCTGCTGGTCGGGGTGCTGCAACTGCGTCACCGGCCGGACATGTCGAGTTGGGTGGCGTACGGGCCGGCTCTGGTCGCCGCGTTCCTGCCCTCGCTGGCGATCGTGGTGGCGACCGACTCCACCATGCTGCGGGAGGTGCTGCTGCTGCTCGGCGCCGTGGCGGTGCTGATCTTCGGCTCGACGAGCCGGCAGCAGGCGCCGGTGATCGTCGGTGCCACGGTGACCGCGATCGCCGCGGTGCACGCGCTGTTCAGCCTCGGTCCCTGGCTGGTGCTGATCCCGGTCGGCCTGGTCCTGCTGGTGCTCGGCGCGAGCAACGAGCGCCGCCGCCGTGCCCAGGAGCGCTTGCAGACCGCGCTGCGCGGGATGCGCTGAGGCGACCGGCCACGGCCTGAACACCTCACCGCTCGACGGGCTCGACGGGCTCGACGGGCTCGACGGGCTCGACGGGCTCGACGGGCTCGAACACTTTGCGTGACGACGTGCGGGCCGCGACCGGTAGTGCTTTTCCGCCTTTGCTCTGCAGCCACGGAGGCAGCAGTCACTCGGTGTGACCGCTGCCGTCAAGCGCGGCTTCGCGGCGAAACCCAACGCCGCAGGCAGAAGCGGTGCTGCGTGGAAGGCTGCAGAGCAAAGGCGGCGGCAGGCCCTAACGGACCCCGCCGCAGTCGATCACGGAGAGCGACACCGCGGTGCGAATACTCAGCGTGAGCAATGCACGGGAGGGCGGCGGTCAGGCCAGGGCGGCGCGGAGCGCGGCTTCCTTCTCGGCCACCAGATCCTCCAGGCTCGCCTGGTAGGCGGCCATCTTGTCACGCAACGCGGGGTCGGAGGCGCCGAGGATACGCACGGCGAGCAGGCCGGCGTTGCGGGCGTTGCCGATCGACACGGTGGCGACCGGCACGCCGGCGGGCATCTGCACGATGGACAGCAGCGAGTCCATCCCGTTCAGGTGCTTGAGCGGCACCGGCACCCCGATCACCGGCAGCGGGGTGACCGAGGCGACCATGCCGGGCAGGTGGGCCGCCCCGCCCGCGCCCGCAATGATCACGCGGATGCCCCGAGCGGCGGCTTCCCGGCCGTACTCGATCATCTTGACCGGGGTGCGGTGCGCCGAGACCACGCCGACCTCGTACGGCACGCCGAACTCGTCGAGCGCCTCGGCGGCGGCCCGCATGGTCGGCCAGTCCGAGTCGCTCCCCATGATCAGCCCGACGGTGCTCATGCCGAGCCGACCGGGCATGCCCTCACGGCCCTCGCTCCGCTCGGTGCGTTCGCTCATGCCGAGCCGACCGGGCATGCCCTCACGGCCCTCGCTCCGCTCGGTGCGTTCGCTCATGCACGTCCCTCCTGGAGCCAGCGGGCCGCGCGCGCGGCTCGGGTCCGTACGTCGGCCAGATCGGTCCCGAGCACCGTGACGTGCCCGATCTTGCGGCCCGGCCGGACCTGCTTGCCGTAGAGGTGGACCTTGGCGCCGGGTTCGGCGGCGAACAGATGGTGCAGCCGCTCGTCGATGGAGATCCCACCCGGCTCCCCGCCGAGCACGTTCGCCATCACCACGACCGGCGCGGTGAGCGAGGTGTCCCCCATCGGATAGTCGAGCACCGCCCGCAGGTGCTGCTCGAACTGCGACGTGCGGGCGCCCTCGATGGTCCAGTGCCCCGAGTTGTGCGGGCGCATGGCCAACTCGTTGACGACCAGCCCGGCCGGCGTGTCGAACAGCTCCACCGCCAGCAGCCCGACCACGCCGAGCGCGGTGGCCAGGTCGATCGCGAGCTGCTGCGCCGCGACCGCCTGCTCCTCGGGCAGGTCGGGCGCGGGCGCCAGCACCTCGACGCAGATCCCGTCGCGCTGCACCGTCTCCACCACCGGGTACGCGGCGACCTGCCCGAACGGCGACCGGGCCACCTGCACGGCCAGCTCCCGGCGCAGCGCCACCCGCTCCTCGACCAGCAGCGGCGTGCCGCCGTCGAGCAGCGTCGCGGCCAGCTCGGCGGCCCGGTCGGCGTCGTCCACCAGCCAGACGCCCCGACCGTCGTAGCCGCCCCGGGCGGCCTTGAGCACCACCGGCCAGCCGGTCTCCGCGCCGAACGCGACCAGGTCGGCCGGCGACTCCACCGGACGCCAGGCCGGGTTGGGCGCGCCCAACCCGCCCAGCCGTTCCCGCATCACCCGCTTGTCCTGCGCGTGCACCAGCGCCTCGGCCGGTGGGAAAAGCTTCACGCCCTCGTCGGTCAGCGTGCGGATGTGCGCGTTCGGCACGTGCTCGTGGTCGAACGTGACCACGTCACAGCCCTTGGCGAACGTGCGCAGCGCGGTCAGGTCGGTGTGGTCGCCGTACTGGACGTCGGCGGCGACAAGCGCCGCGCCGTCGTCGGGGGCGACCGCCAGCACGCGCAGTGACTGGCCGAGGGCGATGGCGGCCTGGTGGGTCATCCGGGCCAACTGGCCGCCACCCACCATGCCCACGACGGGAAGTCCGGTCCGGGAGTCCATAACGCCGCCAGCCTATAAGGGCCGCCGGCACCCCCGTCCGCGAGGGCGGCTGCGCCCGACCGGCGTCACCCACCACTCAGCCGAGCTGGGCCACCAGCTCGTCGACCGA
The DNA here is from genome assembly GCF_040653835.1 of Micromonospora sp. NPDC050980. Taxonomy (NCBI): domain Bacteria; kingdom Bacillati; phylum Actinomycetota; class Actinomycetes; order Micromonosporales; family Micromonosporaceae; genus Micromonospora; species Micromonospora sp. NPDC050980. The sequence continues at coordinate 88,989 of NZ_JBFAGS010000004.1, forward strand.
GGTCACCGGCCGCTGACAGACGAAACCCCGGCAGACGTACGCGGTGGGCCGCCCGTCGACAAGCGGGCGCTCGGCCAGCAGTGGCACGCCGGGCTGGTCCGGGGCGCCGGCCACCACCACCGCGCCGGGCGGGGCGTGCCGGCGCGCGGCGGCCACCAGCGGGTCACCGACCGGGTCGTCGGTCGCCACCGCGATCTCGTACGGCCCGGACAGCAGCGCCTCGCCGACCGTGGCGGCGTAGCCGGTGAACCGGGCGTGCCGGTCGACGATCGGCGCGACCGTCGACAGCGTCTTCTCGGCCACCTCCCGATAGCGGTTCTCCCCGGTCAACGCCGCGTACGCGACAAGCGCCGCGACGATCGCCGAGCGGCCGGACGGGGTCGCGTTGTCGGTCGGGTCGGCGGGCCGGGTGACCAGGCGTTCGGCGTCGTCGGCGGTGTCGAAGAAACCGCCGTCGGGCGCCGCGAACCGGGCCAACGCCACGTCGAGCAGCTCACCGGCCAGGGTCAGCCAGCGTCCCTCGCCGGTGAGCTGGTGCAGCGCGCAGAACGCCTCCGCGACACAGCCGTGGTCCTCCAGCACCCCGGCCGGCTCGCCGACGACCTTGTCCCGGGACACCCGGCGCAGGCGGCCGTCGACCAGGTGCACGGCGGCCAAGTGCTCGGCGGCGTCGCGCATCGCCCCGTCGGCGACGATGACCACACCCTCCATCAGGTTCGCGTCCTCGTCGTCGGGCGACGCGTAGAGCGCGGCGACCTGCTGGAACTCCGCCAGCGCGGTGATCGCCAACCCGTTCCAGGCGGCCACCACCTTGTCGTCGCGGGCCGGTTGGGGACGGGTGTCCCGGGCGGCGAGCAGCCGGCCCACCACGTCGCGCCAGCGGGCCCGCACCGCCGGATCGGCGTCGTCGACGTCGCGGGCCAGCCGCAACACGCTGCTGCCGTGCTCGAACGTGCCCTCGGCGGTGACACCGAACAGGTCGGCGGCGAACCGGCCGTCGTCCTCCCCCAGCACCTCGGCGAGCTGGGCGGGCGTCCAGACGTAGGTGAGTCCCTCGACGCCCTCGGTGTCCGCGTCCAGCGCCGAGGCGAAGCCGTCGCCCGCCCGGTGCAGCTCGTCGGCGAGGAAACGCGCGGTGTCGCGGGCCACCCGGCGGGCCAGCCGGTCGCCGGTGACCCGCCAGAGCTGGGTGTAGACCCGCAGCAGCAGCGCGTTGTCGTAGAGCATCTTCTCGAAGTGCGGCACGGTCCAGTGGCCGTCCACCGAATAGCGGGCGAAGCCGCCGGCGAGCTGGTCGTTGAGGCCGCCGCGGGCCATCGCCTCGGCGGTGTGCCGGACGATCTCCAGGCTTCGCGCCGAGCCGGTGCGGCGGTGGTGCCGGAGCAGGAAGAGCAGGTTCATGTGCGGCGGGAACTTCGGCGCGCCGCCGAACCCGCCGTTCGTCTCGTCGTACTCCTTGGCGAGCTGGGCGGCGGCGGCGTCGAGCAGCTCGGCGGTGAGCGGGGCGGTCACGCCGCCGACGGCCTGGGCGCCACCTATCGCCTCGACCACGGCGGCGCCCTGGCGCAGCACCGCCTCCCGCTGGTCGCGCCAGGCGGTGGCGACGGAACCGAGCAGCCGGATGAAGTTGGCGCGGGGGAAGTAGGTGCCGCAGAAGAACGGGGTGCCGTCCGGGGTGGCGAAGACCGTCATCGGCCAGCCTCCCTGGCCGGTCATCGCCTGGGTGGCGGTCATGTAGACGGCGTCGACGTCGGGGCGTTCCTCCCGGTCGACCTTGACGCAGACGAAGTCGTCGTTCATCAGCCGGGCCACTGCCTCGTTCTCGAACGACTCGTGGGCCATCACATGGCACCAGTGGCAGGCCGCGTAACCGACCGAGATGAGCACCGGCACGTCGCGTCGTTTCGCCTCGGCGAACGCCTCGTCGCACCAGGGCCACCAGTCGACCGGGTTGTCGGCGTGCTGGAGCAGGTAGGGCGAGGTGGCCTGAGCAAGTCGGTTCACCACCCGACCCTATCCGCCGGCCTGCGGGGTCGCCGCCGGACCGGCGCGAGCCACGGAACGTCCTTTCGCTATTCACCTTCTTCTATTTAGATCGGCGCATGCCCGGCGTCGACCGCCGCCGGGTCGTCCGAAGGAGACGGTCCATGCGCAGACTTCCCGCCCTGCTCGCCCTCGCCGCCCTCGCCGGCGCCGCGCTGGCCCCCGGCGCCGCGTCCGCCGACGTGCCACCGCAGACCAGGTGGTCCGCCAGCACCGCCGTCGGGATCCACAACACGTACGAGCGCGGCACCTACACCTACCTGGCGCAGGCGCTCGACGCCCGACCCGGCCTGATCGAGCTGGACGTCTGGCCGGACGTGCTCACCCGGCAGTGGCGGGTCAGCCACAGCAACCCGTTCGGCAACGACAACAACTGCGTGGCCGCCACCAGCGCGGCGCAGCTCTACACCGGCACCCGGAACAAGAACCTGGAGCACTGCCTGGACGACATTCGCGTCTGGCTGGGCGCGCACCCCGAGGCCGGGCCGATCATCCTCAAGCTGGAACTCAAGACCGGCTTCAGCAGCCGTACCGGGCAGGGGCCGGCCCAGCTCGACGCGGTGCTCGCCGCGCGGCTCGGCGACCGGGTGTTCCGCCCGGCCGACCTGCTCGGCGGCCACCCCACGCTGGACGCCGCCGCCCGCGCGGACGCCTGGCCGACCCGGGCGCAGCTCGCCGGCAGGGTGCTCGTGGAGCTAATCCCCGGCACCGTCGAGGAGGGCAACCCGACCGACACGCTCTGGACCGACGTGGAGTACGCCCGCCACCTGGCCGGCCTGGCGGCAGCCGGCACGCTGGGCACCGCCCGGGCGTTCCCGGCCGTGCACCGCGCCCAGGCCGGCGACCCCCGCTCCCGGTACGCGGACACCGCCCTGCGGCAGTGGTTCGTGCTCTTCGACGGCGACGCCTCGGCGTACCTCGGCGGGAGCATCGACACCGCCTGGTACGACGCGAACCACTACCTGCTGGTGATGACCGACGCGCAGAACGTGTCCCCGGCCGTCCCCGGTGGTGACGCCGACGCGGCGGCGGCCCGGGTCGCCCAACTGGCCCGCGCGCACGCCAGCATCGCCTCCGCCGACTGGTCCACCCTGCCCACGGTCCTCGACGACGTCCTCCCCCGAGGCTGACCACCACCCCGCCCCTCAGCCGCCCTGTTTCACGGAAAGCGTGGCCATCCGGGCCGGGATGGCCACGCTTTCCGTGAATCTGCGGCGGGCGACGGGCGGCGGGGCGACGGGCGGGGGGCGACGGGGGGCGAGCGGTGGGGGTCAGGAGGCGCCGTCGGCGCGCAGCGGGAAGACGTTGCCGCGGGAGGTGTCGCGCAGCGACCCGAGCACCGCGCCGATCTTGTCCGCCGGCATCGGCTTGAAGAAGTGGTAGCCCTGGGCGGCGGTGCAGCCCAGCTCCGCCAGCGCCGTGCGCTGCTCGGCCGTCTCCACGCCCTCGGCCACCACCCGCAGGCCCAGCTCGTGGGCGAGCCCGACGGTGGTACGGACGATCGCCGCCGCCTCCGGCGAGTCGGCCATCCGGAGCACGAAGGAGCGGTCCACCTTCAACTCGTCCACCGCGATCCGGGTGAGGAACGTCAACGAGGAAAAGCCGGTGCCGAAGTCGTCGACGGCGAGCTGCACGCCCATCGTGCGCAGCGTGGCCAGCACCTCGTCGATCACCTCCAGCTCGCTCATCACCACCGTCTCGGTGATCTCCAAGACCAGCCGGTGCGGCGGGACCTGGTGCCGGCGCAACGCCTCCTCGATCTCGGCGGGCAGCCGCGGGTCGAGCAGGCTACGCGCCGACAGGTTCACCGAGATCGGGACGTCGAGCCCTTCCCGCGCCCATCCGGCGGCCACCTCCAGTGCCTTGTCCAGCACGTAGCGGGTGAAGCTGCCGAGCTGCTCGCTGTGCTCCACCGGACGGATGAAGTCGGACGGGCCGAGCCAGCCCCGACGCGGATGCCGCCAGCGGATCAGCGCCTCCACCCCGGTCGGGGCGCCGGTGGCCAGGTCCACCGCCGGCTGCAACGCCAGCACGAGCTGGTCGTCGGCGGCCAGGGCCTCGCGCAGCTCGGCGAGCAACGCCAGGTGGTCGGTGCTCGCCGCGTCCCGCGAGCTGTCGTACGCGGCGACGCTGCCACCGCCCTCCTTCGCCTGATACATGGCGATGTCGGCGCGCCGCAGCAGCTCGGTCAGGTCGGCGGTGCCGGCGTCGGCCACCACCACGCCGACCGACACCTCGACGGACATCCGCACGCCGGCCACCTCGGCCGGGGCGGCGAGCCGCTCGGCGACCTCCCGAGCCTGGCGCAGTGCGTACGCCAGCGGGGCCGTCCGGTCCTCGACGACCGGGACCGAGGTGAGCAGCAGCGCGAACTCGTCCCCACCGAGCCGGCCGAGCAGGTCACCGGGCCGGGTCAGCACGGCCAGCCGGTTGGCGGTCAGCCGCAGTAACTGGTCACCGGCGGCGTGCCCGAGGGTGTCGTTGACCTCCTTGAACTGGTTGACGTCCAGCAGCAGCAGGGCCACCGGGTGGTCGTGCGGACTCTGCCGCAGCGCCTGGTCACCGCGGGTCAGCAGGGCGGCCCGGTTGAGCAGCCCGGTGAGCTGGTCGTGCACCGCCTCGTACGACGACCGGGCGGTGACCAGCCGCAGCTCACGGTGGGTCGCGGCGTCGTGCAGGGCGGCGGCCAGCGCGTCGCCGAAGGCCGCCACCCCGTCGCGTTCGGCGTGGCTGGGCGGGGCGGACCGGGCGAACCGCACCCGCAGTCGGCCCACCTCGACGGCGCCCACGGCGAGCCGCCGGACCAGTTCGTGCTCGCCGGAGCGGACGCACGCCGCGGGCTCCACCTCGCGATCGCGCACCTGCCCCCCGCGGTCGGCCCGGTAGCGGCGCCAGCGCCCGTCCCCGCGCGCCACGTCCACCTCGACCAGCTCGGCGCCGAAGAGGGTGAGCGCGCCACTCACCGCGGCGGTCGCCACCCCGCGCTCGTCGAGCTGGTTGAGCGCGGCGGTGGCCTCGGCGAAGGCCCGCCAGGTCCGCCGTTCCGCGTCGGCGCGCAGCCGGTGCCGGTAGGTCTGCTGGAGCAGCCACAGCGGCGGCGGCAGGAGCAGCAGCCAGCGTGGGTCGAGTGCCAGCAGCGCGACCACCACCAGGCCGACCGCGACGTTGCCGACGAACATGAGCAGCTTGCCGCGCAGCGCGGCGAGCAGCGGCGGCCCGATCGGGATGCCGTGCCGCAGGGCGATCGTGGCGGCGCCCAGCCAGCCGGTGGTGACCAGGTAGGTGACCGCGCCGGCGCTCAGCGCGACTGCCAGTTCCGGGGTGGACCCGGCCAGCAGCGGCCGGCCGAGCGCGCTGGCGACCGCCCCCGCCAGCGCCGTGGCGACGGTGAGCGAGCCGGTGATGCGGACCAGTTCCAGCACCGGGCGCCGGTCGGCGACCAGCGACATCGTGGTCCACGCGGCGCCGGCGCCGAGCAGCGCCGCGGCCGGGAGCCAGCCGGCGGGAACCAGCCAGAGGCAGACCACCAGCGCGGCCTCGCCCCAGGTGATGCTGACCATCCCGGCCGCGGTGCGGAAACGCAGCCGGGCCAGGTGGGCCACGGCGAAGGCCACCGCGGCGAGGCCGAAACGGGCCGGGCCGGGCAGCGGGTCGTCCGCCGGCAGGTGCGCGGGCACGCCGAGACCGAGCACAGCGGCCAGCAGCCCGGTGACCGCGACCGCCACGGAGAGCAGGACGACGCTCAGCGGCGTGCCGCGCAGGCCGAGCCGATCCGGGGGACGGTCGGCCGGTTCGGAGGTCACGGCCCCGCCTCGGCGGCACGTGGAATCGGGGCACGGTCGGGACCCGCTGCTGCCTTCGACATCGGCGTCCCCCTCCCGCGCAGGGTCCGGGGCCTGACGGCCCCCCGGCGGAAGGCTAAGCCAAAGCCGGTGGTCGCAACAGGGGTGAACGACCGGCTCGGGCGTGATTCATGCGGTGTTCAGCCGTTGCGGCGCTGCTGGGGGCCGTTGGGAGCATTCGTCGGTGAATCCTGCTCGACGGCACCGTCTGTCGGATCGACGACTGCCGCGTCCGCCCGGCCCGGCTCGGTCGGGTGCGGGAACCGGTCGGGCAACCGGCGCAGCCGGGCGTTCATGTTGCGGATGAGCAGGACGGTGACGGTGGCCAGCGCGACGATGAGGAAGAGGCCCATCGGGCCGGCCAGACCACCCGTGCGGGTGTCACCGAAGTTGTTCTCCGCGAGCACCTGGGCGGTGGTCAGCATGGTGTTCCTCCGATGTGCGGCTGACGACCAGGGTAGCTCCCACGGGCGTCAGCCGGCATGGCACGTCTCGCGCACCCCGGCGAAGAGGTCCGACTCGGGGAGCGGGCTGTCCACCAGCGAGCGGGCGAGTTGGAAGTCTTCCGTCGGCCAGGCGCGCTGTTGCAGGTCCATCGGCACCTGGAACCAGAACCCGTCCGGGTCGATCTGGGTGGCGTGGGCACGCAACGCGTCGTCGCGGACCGGGAAGTAGGCGGCGCAGTCGACCCGGGTGGTGACCCGCTCCCCCTTGTCGGGCCGGCCCTCCCAGCGCTTCATCCACTCGCCGTAGGGCGACTCGCGGCCGGCGGCGAGCATCGCCTCGTGCAGACTCAGGATCTTGGCGCGGGAGAAGCCCACGTCGTAGTAGAGCTTCAGCGGCTGCCACGGCTCGCCCAGCTCCCGGTGACGCTCCGGGTCGCCGGCCGCCTCGAACGCCGCCACCGTCACCTGGTGGGTCATGATGTGGTCCGGGTGCGGGTAGCCGCCCTCCTCGTCGTAGGTGGTGACGACGTGCGGGCGGAACTGCCGCATCAGCCGCACCAGCGGCGCGGCGGCGACCTCCACCTCCTGCAGGGCGAAGCAGCCCTCCGGCAGCGGCGGCAGCGGGTCGCCCTCGGGCAGCCCGGAGTCGACGAAGCCGAGCCAGGCCTGCTCGACGCCGAGCACGGCGCGTGCGGCGTCCATCTCGGCGCGGCGGATGTCGCCGATGTTGGCCCACACGTCCGGCCGGTCCATCTTGGGGTTCAGCACACTGCCCCGCTCACCGCCGGTGCAGGTGACGACCAGGACATCCACCCCCTCGGCGACGTATTTCGCCATGGTGGCGGCGCCCTTGCTCGACTCGTCGTCGGGATGGGCGTGCACCGCCATGAGACGCAGTTGCTCTGCCACCTTCGGCGCTCCTCGTCTGTGCCCGCCGACCGACCCACCCGGGCCGACCGGCTGACCTGCCGGAATCTCCCCCCGCGCCCGCGAAAGCCCCCGTGCCGGCCGGTCGCCGCCGCCTGCCGGAGTGGCCGGAACCACCCGCGCCGGTCGAGGCCGACCTGCCATCCTTGGCTCAGCGCCGGGCTGGGAAGATGGACCCTGCCATTCTTGCCGATGCCGCCGACAACGACCCCAGGAGATACCCGCCGGTGAGCGAGACGCACGCCACAGTCGCACCGGACGCGCCGGTCTTCCCGCCCGGCCGTTACGGCCGCCGCCGGGAGCCGGGGCGCCGCCGGCCGCTCCTGCTCGCCCTGGTGGTGACCGTCGCGTTGGCCGTCCTCGGGCTGGGCGCGGCGAAGCTCTACACCCAGTACGGCGATCCCGACTACCGGGGCGAGATGATCAGCTACACCGGGATCACCGACTCCCGGGTGGTGGTCGACTTCCGGGTCACCGTGCCGCCGGGCGGCTCCGCCACCTGTCTGCTGCGGGCCCGCTCGTACGACGGCGCCGAGGTGGGCCACGTCGAGGCCACGGTGACCGCCGCACCGGGCCGGCGGCACGTCCGGTCCCGACAGGAGGTGCCGACCAGCGCCCGGCCGTTCATCGGCGAGGTGTTGCGCTGCCGACCGGCCGGCTGAGCCGGGCACCCGGCGAGCCGCCGGGACACGCGACACCGGGGTCCCGGAGCCGGCACCCCGGGCGATCGACCACACCTCGACGGGTGCGGCACTGGTAACTTGGTGGTTTCACCTGTCAGCCAGTCCGCACCAACCGAGGAGATCGCCTGTGTCCACAAACGGAAACGAGGCGCCCGCCACCTGGCTGTCCCAGGACGCTCACGACCGCCTCCAGGCCGAGCTCGACGAGCTGATCGCCAATCGGCCGGTCATCGCCGCCGAGATCAACGCCCGGCGCGAGGAGGGCGACCTGCGGGAGAACGGTGGCTACCACGCCGCCCGCGAGGAGCAGGGCAAGGCCGAGGGGCGCATCCTCTACCTCAAGGAGCTGCTGCGCACCGCCAAGGTCGGTGAGGCGCCGGATGCCGACGCGGTGTCGCCCGGCATGGTCGTCACGATCTACTTCGACGACGACGCCGACGACACCGAGACGTTCCTGCTCGGCTCGCGGGAGATCGCCTCCACCACCGACCTCACCGTCTACAGCCCCGAATCCGCGCTCGGCAAGGCGATCCTCGGCGGCAAGTCGGGCCAGACCTGCACCTACACCGCCCCGAGCGGCGCCGACATCAAGGTGACGGTGGTCTCGTTCGAGCCGTACTCCGGCTGACCCGCGCCCCGGAACGCCCCGGCCGGATCATCCGCCCGGGGCGTTCGCGGCCCCGGGGCGGTCTCACCCCTCGCCGGCGAAGACCACCTGGTAGCCGCTGGCGCGCAACGCGCTGATCAGGGTGTCCGAGTGCTCCACCCCGCGGGTCTCGACCGAGAGTTCCACCTCGACCTCACCGAGCCGCAGGTGCGGGTTGGCACGCTGGTGCGCCACGTCGACCACGTTGGCCCGGTGCTCGGCGATCTCGCCGAGCAGCGAGGCGAGCTGGCCGGGCCGGTCGGTGCAGCGCACCGTGACGCGCAGGAACCGCCCGGCCGCCGCCAGGCCGTGCTCGATCACCCGGAGCATCAGCAGCGGATCGATGTTGCCGCCGGAGAGCACCGCCACCGCCGGCGTGGTCACCTCCACGACGCCCGCCATCAGCGCCGCCACGCCGACCGCGCCGGCCGGCTCCACCACCTGCTTGCCGCGCTCCAGCAGCATCAGCAACGCCCGGGAGATGTCCTCCTCGGACACCGTGACCACGTCGTCGACCAGTTTGCGGACGTGGGTGAACGTCAGCTCGCCGGGACGGCCGACGGCGATGCCGTCGGCGATCGTGGCGAAGGAGGGCAGCCGGACCGGCTCACCGGCCCGCAGCGAGGGCGGAAAGGCGGCGGCGCTCGCCGCCTGCACCCCGATCACCCGGACGTCGGGGTTCAGCGCCTTGGCCGCCACCGCCATTCCGGAGACGAGGCCGCCACCACCGACTCCGGTCACGATGGTGCGCACGTCCGGGCACTGTTCGAGGATCTCCAGCGCCACCGTGCCCTGACCGGCGATGACGTCCGGGTGGTCGAACGGGTGGATGAACACCGCGCCGGTGCGCTCCGCGAAGGTCTGCGCCGCGATCAGCGACTCGTCCACGGTGTTGCCGACCAGTTCGATCCGGGCGCCGTACCCCTTGGTCGCGGCGACCTTCGGCAGCGGCGCGTTCACCGGCATGAAGACCGTGGCGCGCGCGCCGACCAGGCCGGCGGCGAGCGCCACCCCCTGGGCGTGGTTGCCGGCGCTCGCCGCGACCACGCCGCGGGCCCGCTCCTCGGCGGAGAGCCGGGAGATCCGCACGTACGCGCCGCGCACCTTGTAGGACCCGGCGCGCTGCACGTTCTCGCACTTGAGCCAGACCGGCCCGCCGAGCGCGGCGCTGAGCGGACGGGAGGGCTCCAGCGGGGTGGTGCGGGTGACGCCGGCGAGCAGTTCCCGCGCGGCTTGTACGTCGGCGAGGCCGACCATCTCCGTCATGCCCCGATCGTGCCACCCGCCCCCGGCGGGAGCTGCGCCGACGTCGCCGCCGGCCCTCCGGTCCCATCCCCGCCGGACCCCGGCGCGGGACCGGCGGCCCCGGACACGGGAACGGCGGACGCGGGAACGGCGGACACGGGAACGGCGGACACGGGGGCACCGGGCGCGGGCCAACCGGACTGCGTCGGCCAGCCGGGGTGGGCGGCGGGCCAGCCGGGGTGGGCAGGCCACGCGGGCGCGGCCCGGGCGATGCGGTCCTGCTGGGCGGCGGAGATCCGGCGGACCAGCACGACGAACGACACCCCGGCGACCAGGCAGGCCACCGCCGGCACCAGCCGCGGCGCCAACGCCCCGGCGTAGAAGTCGACGTAGGTGCCGAACTCCTCGTCGTTGCGCGGCCACTCGGTCAGCCGCTCGTACCGCCCCTGCTCCATCTGCGCGACCACCCGCTCCCCGATCGAGAAGACCAGCCAGGCCGACCACCAGAGCACGACGAGCCACGGCGTACGACGGCGCCACAGGCTGAGCCGGGCCACCTCGGCCACCACCCGGGCCGGCACGACGAAGTTGGCGAACGGCACCAGCCAACCGGCGATCGCCCAGGCGCTGCTCTGGGCCGGCGCGACGCCGCCGAACGCGTCCAGGTTCCGCCGCACCCGCCAGGTCCAGATCACCACGAGCGTCGCGGCCACCAGGAGCGCCACCACGAACGGCAGGGTGAACAGGACCTCGGCCAGCACCGCGCCGAGCAGCACGTCCCGGTCGAGCTGCTCGGCGGCGGACCGGGCCAGACGGACGCCGACCAGCGGGAAGAGCGCGGAGAGCGTGAACAGCACGGCGGTCGCGCCGACCGCGACGCTGGCGGCCAGCCCCAGGCCCCGGACGGCGTACGTGGGCACGCCGGGCAGCACCGGGGGCTGACCGTTGCGGGTGCCGCAACGCTGGCACTCGTCGAAGGCGGCAGAGGTGGCGTCGCCACAGGTCTGGCAGTGCATCGGGGACCGTCCGAGGGTGCGCACGAAGGGGGTGCGCACAATTTAGCCGATCATGCGGTGCCGGGTGATCCCGTTCCGACCCGGGGATAGCCGGGAGCGTGCCGGTTCCACGGCGCCTGCATCTCGAACTGGCCGGCCACCCCGAGCAGCAGCAGCTCGGAGCCGGGCGGGCCGACGAACTGCACAGCGACCGGCAGTCCGTCCGGGCGGCGACCCACCGGCACGACTATCGACGGCAGGCCGGCGATGTTCCACGGTGCGGCGTAGGGGGCGTACCGGATGTTCGTCCGCATGTTCGCCAACCAGGACCGGCCGGACCAACCGGCGGCCTCCGGCGGCGTCCCGGCCAGCGCCGGGGTGAGCAGCAGGTCGATCGAGCGCTCGTCGAAGAAGTGCACCGACCGCTCCCGCCAGGCGGTCCGGTCGGCCTCCCGGACGTACCCGCGGCGCTGCGCCCACTCGCCGAGTGCGGCGTGCCGGCGGCTGCGCCGCTGGAGCCGGCGCGGCGCCACGCCGGCGGCGCGCACCTCGGTGGCGGCGGCCGCGAACCAGGTGGCGATGCCCTGCAGGCCGAGCCGGGTCGGATAGACCGGGTCGGCTCCGACGGTGTCGTGCCCGGCGGCGGCGAGCAGCCGGCCGGCGGCGGCGACCGCGTCACGGTTCGCCGCGTCCGGGGAGATGCCGCGCACCGGGGAGCGCAGCGACACGCCCACCCGCAGCCGGGACGGTGGGACCAGCTTGTCCGGCCGGCGCCCGGCCAGCACCGAGAAGCCGACCACCGCGTCGGCCACCGTGCCGGTCAACATGCCGTGCTCGGTGAGGCCGAACCAGTCGTCCGCGCCGAGTTGGCAGGGCACCACGCCGCGGCCGGGCTTGAGCCCGACCAGGCCGCAGCAGGCCGCCGGGATGCGGATCGAACCGAGGCCGTCGTTGCCGTGGGCCATCGGCACCATCCCGGCGGCCACCGCGGCGGCGGCGCCGCCGGAGGAGCCGCCGGGGGTACGCGTCGGGTCCCACGGGTTACGGGTCACCGCGGTGTCGTCGTCGGTGAGCGCCCACAGGCCCAGCTCCGGCATCCGGGTCACGCCGAGGATCACCGCGCCCGCGCCGCGCAGCCGGCGGACCACCTCGTGGTCGGCCTCCGCCACACCGGTACGCATCGCGGCCGACCCGTTCCAGGTGGGCAGGCCGGCCACCGGCGTGTTCTCCTTGACCGCCACCGGCACCCCGGCCAGCGGCAGGTCGGCCAGTTCCTCCTGCTCGTCGACCTTCTCGGCCTCGGTGATCGCCTCGCCGCCACGTACCGTGCGGAACGCGGCCAGCTCGGCGTCGACCCGGGACACGTGGTCGAGGTGGTCGGCCACCACCTGGGTCGCGGAGACGTCGCCGCGGCGTACCGCGCGGGCGATCTGTTTGGCGGTCGCCCCGACCCAGGTCGTCGGCAAGATGTCCGGCACTGCCACCCTCCGTCGTCCAGCGGTCAGCCCAGGGCCTGCTCCAGATCGGCGAGCAGGTCGTCGACCGTCTCGATGCCGACAGACAGTCGCACGAGATCACCGGGAACTTCAAGCGGCGAGCCGGCGGCGCTCGCATGTGTCATCCGTCCCGGGTGCTCGATCAGGGACTCGACGCCGCCGAGCGACTCGGCGAGCACGAACAGCCGGGCCCGGTTGCAGATCTCGACGGCGTGTTCCTCGCCGCCCGCCGCGCGGAACGAGATCATGCCGCCGAAGCGGCGCATCTGCTTGGCCGCCACCTCGTGCCCGGGGTGCGCGGGCAGGCCCGGGTAGATGACCTGGGCGACCTTCGCGTTGCCGTCCAGATAGGCGGCGATCCGCTCGGCGTTGTCGCAGTGCCGGTCCATCCGTACTCCGAGGGTCTTGAGACCGCGCAGGGTGAGCCAGGCGTCGAACGGGCCGTTCACCGCGCCCATCGCGTTCTGGTGGTAGCGCAGCTCCTCACCGAGCGTGCGATCGGCGGCGACCAGCGCGCCGCCGACCACGTCGGAGTGTCCGCCGACGTACTTGGTGGTGGAGTGCACCACCACGTCCGCGCCGAACGCGATCGGCTGTTGCAGGTAGGGCGAGGCGAACGTGTTGTCGACCACCAGCAGCGCGCCGGCGTCGTGCGCCACGGCGGCCAGCGCGGCGATGTCGGCGATGCCGAGCAGCGGGTTCGTCGGCGTCTCCACCCACACGATCCGGGTGGTGCCGGGCCGGATCGCGGCGCGGACCGCGTCCGGGTCGGAGACCTTCGCCGGGGTGTAGTCGAGGCCCCAGCGCTCGGCCACCTTCGCGAACAACCGGTAGGTGCCGCCGTACGCGTCGTCCGGGATCACCACGTGGTCGCCCGGCTTGCAGACGGTCCGCAGCAGCGTGTCCTCGGCGGCGAGACCGCTGGCGAAGGCGAGCCCCACCGGGCCGCCCTCCAGCGCGGCCAGGCACTCCTGCAGGGCGTCCCGGGTGGGGTTGCCGGAGCGGCTGTACTCGTAGCCCTCGCGCGGCGCGCCGACGGCGTCCTGCGCGTAGGTGCTGGTCTGGTAGATCGGGGGGATCACCGCGCCGGTGCGGGCCTCGGGGTCCTGGCCGGCGTGGATGGCGAGCGTCTCGAAGCCGTGACTCATGCCGCAGACGTTAGTCGGCCGGCCTGTCGGGGTGCGGGCAGCCCGAGGAGATGGACGGGCTGTCGGCCTACTCGGTCAGTTTGGGATGCCCTGTCCCCGCCGACACGATCCACACGATGCGCTTGTCCGGATCGGGGCAGTACCAGATTCGCCCACCCGCCGTGACCTCGTACTGCCACTGCTGAAGCAACTGTCCGCCGACCTGGCGACTGGCCAGGCTGCCTCGCAGGCGGTGCTGCCGGGCAGGGTTCTCCGGCTGAGTAGGCCGCTCGGTAAGCATCACCCATGCCTCCCAGGTGTTGGACCGAGCCGATTGACAAAGGTGATCCCAGCCCTTGGCTGCCTCCGAGGAGGCGAAACGCGCCTCCCAGCCTCCCGGACGCGCCGGTGGCGCGACTCGGTCGCCTCGCTTGGCGGCCATCGGTCACGCCTCCGTCGGGCCGAGCACCGGCCCGTGATCGTCCGACACCGGCTCGGTCAGCTCACGGACGAGGGACGGATCCGCGTAGACGGCTGCGGTAGCTCGCCACTCCCGAATCGTCTGGGCCAGCAGGGACCAGTGGCCCAGGTCGGCCGAGATCCGCGCCCCGGTCACGAAGTCGTCGACGAACTGCGGCAGGTCGCTCTCAGGAAGAAGGCGGATCCACGGAAACTCTTCCGCGAGCACCTCGATCGCCACGTCGACCGGCAGATGCGCAAGGGCGTTTCGCAGCGCCCGTGCCGCAGCCATCGCGCCCTCCCCGCCTGCCACAGCCCGGTCCTCCCTGGTCAGGAGGAGGGCTGCCCCGTCCCGTCGGCGCACCCTGACGTCACCGGAATCGGCCAGCGCCGCGACGCTCTTGGGGTCACGTTGCAGCTCGCTCCACTGGACTTCCCTGGTAGCAGTCATCACGTAATTCTGAACTTTCTCAGAAGTAACTGCAAGTCGGCCCGACTTGCCGAGCCGATCAACACCTACCCGATGCGCCTCGGTCGTCCGGGCCTAACCTGAGTGGATGAGCGGGTGCGTGTTCTGCGGCATCATCGCCAACGGTGTGCCTTCCTTCACGGTGACCGACGAGCCGGACGGGGTGGCGTTCCTCGACACCCGGCCGGTGTTCAAGGGCCACGTGCTGGTGGTGCCCCGGTCGCACGTGGAGACGCTTGCCGCCCTGCCCGCCGACGCGCTGCCCGGCTACTTCCGGCTGGTTCAGCGGATCGCGGTGGCCGTGCAGTCCGGTCTGGGGGCCGGTGGGACGTTCGTGGCGATGAACAACACGGTGTCCCAGTCCGTCCCGCACCTGCACACCCACGTGGTGCCCCGGACCAAGGGCGACGGGCTGCGCGGCTTCTTCTGGCCCCGCACCCGCTACGCCGACGACGCCGAGGCCACCGACTACGCGCAACGGATCTCGGCCGCGCTGGCCTGAGCGCGGGACGGGCGGGTAAGGAACCGGGGACCGGCGCTGTTGCACACGCTGGGAAAGCCACGAGAGGAGTCCCACCGTGTTCCTCCGCCGCATGAAGGCCGAGATGATCTCTCCTGACCAGGCCCTGCCGGGCCGCCCGCTCGCCATGCCGGTCGCTGACCGGCACGAGGTGCTGCCGTCGACGCTGAAGGGCCCCTTCCCCGAGGGCGCGCAGGTCGCCGTCTTCGGCATGGGCTGCTTCTGGGGCGCCGAGCGCCTGTTCTGGACCCTCCCCGGCGTGATCACCACGTCGGCCGGTTACGCGGGCGGTTTCACCACCAACCCGACGTACGAGGAGGTCTGCTCCGGCATGACCGGGCACGCCGAGGTGGTCCAGGTGGTCTACGACCCGTCGAAGATCGCCTACGAGGACCTGCTCAAGGTCTTCTGGGAGAACCACGACCCGACCCAGGGCATGCGCCAGGGCAACGACGTGGGCACCCAGTACCGCTCGGCGATCTACACCACCACCGACGAGCAGCGCGCCGCCGCCGAGGCGTCCCGGGAGGCGTTCGCGCCGATCGTGGCGCGGGCCGGCAAGGGCGAGATCACCACGCAGATCGCCCCGCTGGGCGACTACTACTTCGCCGAGGACTACCACCAGCAGTACCTGGCCCCGACGAGGAACCCGAACGGCTACTGCAACCACGGCCCGAACGGGCTGAGCTGCCCGGTCGGGGTGGCCCGGACGGCCGGCTGACCTCCGGGTGCGACTACCGGGCCTGCGGTGTTCGTCACACCGCGGGCCCGGCGCGTTTCCGGCATCCGGGCACCGTCAGGCAGGAACCGGAGGCGTGACGGGCGACCACCCTCGGTGACGGGGCACTGTAGCAAGCTGTCACACGTTCGTCATCGTCTCAACAGGCGAACTGCAACAAGCTCTGGCAGCATTGGCTCGTATGTGCGGACTTGCGGGAGAGTTCCGCCGTGACGGTTCACGGGCCGATGTCTCGGCCGTGGAGCGGATGGCGGCCACGATGAGTGACCGAGGGCCCGACGACAGCGGCGTGTGGTCGCAGGGCCCGACCGCGCTGGGACACCGGCGCCTCAAGATCATCGACTTGTCGGCCGCGAGCGGCCAACCGATCGTCGATGCCGCCACCGGCCTCACCGGGGTCTTCAACGGCTGCATCTACAACTACCGCGAGCTGCGCGCCGAGTTGCAGGCCAAGGGCCACCGCTTCTTCTCCTCCGGCGACAGCGAGGTCGTGGTCAAGGCGTACGCCGAGTGGGGCCTCGACTTCGTCGACCACCTGATCGGCATGTTCGCCGTGGCGATCAGCGAGCGGGACACCGGCCGCCTGGTGCTGGCCCGGGACCGCCTCGGCATCAAGCCGCTCTATCTGGCCGAGAGCCCCGGCGTGGTGCGCTTCGCCTCCACCCTGCCGGCGCTGCTGGCCGGCGGTGGCGTGGACACCACCATCGACCGGGTGGCGCTCGCCCACTATCTGAGCTTCCACAGCATCGTGCCGCCGCCGCGGACCATCCTGCGCGGCGTCGCCAAGCTGCCGCCCGCCACGGTCCGGGTGTACGAGGCGGACGGCACCAGCCGCGAGCGGGTCTACTGGGACCCGACGTTCGGCCGCGCCGACGAGCGGGCCGGCTGGTCCGAGCGGGACTGGCAGGACGCGCTGCTCGACTCGCTGACCACCGCGGTGCGCCGCCGGATGGTGGCCGACGTGCCGGTGGGCGTGCTGCTCTCCGGCGGCCTCGACTCCAGCCTAGTGGTCGCGCTGCTGGCCGGCGAGGGGCAGGGCCGCTCCGGCCTGGGCACGTTCTCCATCGGCTTCGACGCGGTGGGCGGCCGGGAGGGCGACGAGTTCGTCTACTCCGACCTGGTGGCGAAGACGTTCGGCACGGACCACCACCAGATCCGGGTGCCCACCGGCGACCTGCTGCCGCCGCTGGAGGCCGCCGTCGCCGCCATGAGCGAGCCGATGGTCAGCCACGACTGCGTGGCGTTCTGGCTGCTCAGCCAGGAGGTCGCCCGGCACGTGAAGGTGGTCCAGTCCGGCCAGGGCGCGGACGAGATCCTGGGCGGCTACCACTGGTACCCGCCGCTGGCCGGCGTGGACCGGGAGCAGGCGCTCCAGACGTACGCCAAGGCGTTCTTCGACCGCGACGCGGCCGGCCTGGCCCGGGTGCTCAACCCCGACTGGCTGGCCGACGGCGACCCGGCGCGCGAGTTCGTGGCCGCGCACCTGGGCCGACCGGGCGCGCAGACCGCTGTCGACGCCGGCCTGCGGATCGACACCCAGGTCATGCTCACCGACGACCCGGTGAAGCGGGTCGACAACATGACCATGGCGCACGGCCTGGAGGCTCGGGTGCCGTTCCTCGACCACGAGTTCGTCGAGCTGGCCGCGAGCTGCCCGCCCGAGCTCAAGCTGGCCCAGGGCGGCAAGGGCGTGCTCAAGGAGATCGGCCGCCGGGTGCTGCCGCACGAGGTCATCGACCGGCCCAAGGGCTACTTCCCGGTGCCCGGCCTCACCCACCTGGAGGGCAAGCTCCTCGACCGGGTACGCGACGCGCTCAGCGCCCCGGAGGCGCGCCGCCGCGACCTGTTCCGCGGCGACTACGTCGACGCGCTGCTCGCCGACCCGAACGCCGAACTGACCCCGTTGAACGGAAACAAGCTGTGGCAACTGGGACTCCTGGAAATGTGGCTCCAGAGCCACGGAATCGACTGACCGTGACCGACACCCTCGCCACCGGCACGGCCCGCACCGACCGGGAACGGGTGCTGGGACGGCGCCGGGAACGCACCGGCCCGGGCGGCGACCCGATCGCGCCGGGCGCCCCGGAGCCGCGCCGCCCGGACCCCGAGCCCGCCGACGCCTCGGGCGTCGTGCTGGACTGCGGCTGGGGCCGGCTGGTCTTCGGCCAGACCTTCGCCGACCAGGTGCACGTGGCCGACGTGCTGCGCTCCGAGGCGAACGGCGCCCGGGACATCTGCATCTACCTGCGCGACCCGCACGTGCTGGTCTCCCGGCTGCCGGACGAGCTGTTCATCGACCCGTCGCTGACCTACCGGCTGCCGCTGGGTGAGCGGCGGCCGGCCGCCACCGAGGGCGGTGAGGTTCCCGGGCTGACCATCCGGGCGCTGCGCGACGCCGACGACGCGGACGCGGTGAACCGGATCTACGCCCGCAACGGCATGGTCACCGCCCCGGTCGAGGTGCTGGTGGACAACGCCGGCACCGAGCGGTTCCTGCACCTGCTCGCCGAGGACGCGACCGGCGAGGTGGTGGGCACCATCACCGGCGTGGACCACGTCGCGGTCTTCGACGACCCGGAGAACGGCGCCAGCCTCTGGTGCCTCACGGTGGACTTCAACACCGCCCCGCCCGGCACGGGCCAGGCTCTGCTCACCGCGCTCGCCGACCGGCTCGACTCCCGCGGCCGGGCGTACGTCGACCTGTCCGTGCTGGCTGAGAACTCGGGCGCGATCCGGCTCTACGAGCGGCTCGGCTTCCACCGCACCGGCACGCTCTGCGTCAAGCGGAAGAACCCGATCAACGAGCGGCTCTTCCTGCCCGCCATGCCCGACGGGTACGACGAGCTGAACCCGTACGCGAAGATCGTCGCGGACGAGGCGATGCGGCGCGGCATCCGGGTGGAGGTCACCGACCCGCACTGGGGTGAGCTGAGGCTGAGCAGCGGCGGCCGGACCATCCACACCCGCGAGTCGCTGTCCGAGCTGACCTCGGCCGTGGCGATGAGCCGCTGCGACGACAAGCGGGTCACCCGACGCATCCTCACCGAGGCGGGGCTGTCCGTGCCGCGCGGGCGCACCGCCACCGGCGAACCCGACGACCTGGCGTTCCTGACCGACGTGGGCCCGGTGGTGGTCAAGCCGGCGCGGGGCGAGCAGGGCAACGGCATCACCGTGGGCGTGCGGACGCCGGAGGCGTTGACGGCCGCCGTCGAGCTGGCCCGCCGGTTCTGCCCGGACGTGCTGATCGAGGAGTTGCGCGCGGGCGAGGACCTGCGGGTCGTGGTGATCGACCACGAGGTGGTGGCCGCCGCGGTCCGCCGGCCGGCACAGATCACCGGTGACGGGGTACACGACGTCACCGAGCTGATCGGGCGGCAGAGCCGCCGCCGCGCCGCCGCCACCGGCGGCGAGTCCCGGATCCCGATCGACGCCATGACCCGCGAGGTGGTGGCAGAGGCCGGCTTCCAGATGCACGACGTGCTCCCGGAGGGGCAGGTGCTGGCGGTCCGGCGGACGGCCAACCTGCACACCGGTGGCACCATCCACGACGTGACCGCCGAGCTGCACCCGGCGATCGCCGAGGCGTGTGTGACGGCCAGCCGGGCGCTGGACATCCCGGTCACCGGGCTGGACCTGCTGGTGCCCGCCCCGGACGCGCCGGAGCACGTGTTCATCGAGGCCAACGAACGGCCGGGGTTGGCCAACCACGAGCCGCAACCGACCGCCGAACGGTTCGTCGATCTCCTCTTCCCGGGCACGCGGGCACCGCAGCGACTCTGGTCGCCGGCCGGTGCGGCAGGCTCTGGGGCATGACCGCACGCAAACCCGAACCGCTCAAGCTCGACCTCGAATACCTGCGCCAGGTGCTGGTGGAACTGCTGGAGATCCCCAGCCCGTCCGGGCGTACCGACCACATCCAGCAGTACGTGGGCGAACGGCTCTCCGCGCTCGGGATCAGCTCCACGCTGACCCGGCGCGGGGCGCTGAGCGCCTGCCTGCCCGGACCCCGGTCGACCGGGGCGGACCGGGCCGTCGTGGTGCACACCGACACCATCGGCGGCCTGGTGAAGCGGCTCAAGGAGAACGGCCGGCTGGAGATCAACCCGATCGGCACGCACAGCGCCCGCTTCGTCGAGGGCGCCCACGTGCGGATTTTCACCGACGACCTGGACCGGGTGGTCACCGGCCAGATACTGCCGCTGAAGGCGAGCGGACACCGCTACAACGAGGCGGTCGACCTGCAGGGCGTCGGCTGGGAGCT
Source organism: Micromonospora sp. NPDC050980 (assembly GCF_040653835.1). Taxonomy (NCBI): domain Bacteria; kingdom Bacillati; phylum Actinomycetota; class Actinomycetes; order Micromonosporales; family Micromonosporaceae; genus Micromonospora; species Micromonospora sp. NPDC050980. Next base: position 108,887 of record NZ_JBFAGS010000004.1, read on the forward strand.
GGTCGAGGTCCGGGTCGACGAGCCGGTGCAGGACGAGGCCGGCCTGCGGGCGCTCGGCATCGACGCCGGCGACTTCGTCGCGCTGCTGCCGAACCCGTCCATCACGTCCAGCGGCTACGTCAAGTCCCGGCACCTGGACGACAAGGCCGGCGTCGCCGCGGTGCTGACCGCGTTCAAGGCCATGGTCGACGCCGGTGTCACCCCGGCGGTCACCGCGCACCTGCTGGTCACCGTCACCGAGGAGATCGGCCACGGCGCCAGCCACGGGCTGGACCCGGACGTGGCGGAGATCGTCTCGGTGGACGCGGCGGTGGTCGCGCCCGGCCAGCAGTCCCGGGAGAACGCGGCCACGCTGGCCATGGGCGACGGCGTCGGGCCGTTCGACTACCACCTGACCCGCAACCTGGCCTCGATCGCTAAGGAGCACGGCGTCGACCTGGTCCGGGACGTGTTCGACTACTACCGCTCGGACGCGGCGTCGGCGGTCGAGGCCGGGGCGCACGCCCGGGTGGCGCTGCTCGGCTTCGGCGTGGACGCCACCCACGGCCACGAGCGCACCCACCTGGACGGCCTGCACCAGCTCACCCAGCTGCTCTGCCTCTACCTTCAGAGCCCGCTGGTCTTTCCCGAGTGGGACGCCGAGCCGGAGGGCGACCTGGCCGACTTCCCGTCGCTGGCGGTGCAGCCCGCGCACACCGACGGCCCCCGCGAGGGACCGATCGGCCTGGGCTGAGCGTCACCCGGCCGGCCCGCTGCCCGCTGCCCGGGGGCCGGCCGGTCCTGGGCGCGCCGTGCGCGGCTCGCGTTCGACGACGCGCGATCGCCTTGATGCCGCGCATCATCGGGGGCGCCGACGCAGAGCCGGTTCGCGGGCCTGTCGAGCTGATGTCGGAATCGACTCACGCGCCGTCGCCGGCGGGCGGCAGATGCCCGGCGGGCCGAGGGCCGGACCCGAGCCGGGGTCCGGTCGCAAGTCGGGTCCGGCCATGAGCCGGACCCGGCCGTGAGTCGTTCGTGCTCTCAGCTCGAAAGGCGGCGCGAACCCCCGTGCGGACCGGGGCGCGGTCACGGGCTTCCCAACCCTGTGATCGAAATCCGTTGCCGAGGCCGCCGGGAAGTGGATAGCGTGGCGGTACACGGGAAAGGAGGTGGTCCAGACTTGTATAGCAATCGGACTCGTGAGGTGGCTGTCCGCTAGCCGCTGTCCTCGACAGTGAAGAACGATCGTCGAGACCGTGTGGCAGCGGTGCGGCGAAACCACGACAGCCACCCGACCCCCGGGGTGCCGGCCCAGTCCAGCCGGCCCGCGCGCGAGCGCGGAAGCCCCGGGGGTCGCTTCATGTCGGGCGGGAGAAAACCTTGTCCATGCGTGAGCTGGTGGTGCTGGGGACGGCCAGCCAGGCCCCGACCCGCCGGCGCAACCACAACGGCTACCTGCTGCGCTGGGACGACGAGGTGATCCTCTTCGACCCCGGCGAGGGCAGCCAGCGCCAGATGCTGCACACCGGTGTCACCGCCACCGACCTGACCCGGATCTGCGTCACCCACTTCCACGGCGACCACTGCCTCGGGCTGCCCGGCATGATCCAGCGGCTCTCCCTCGACCGGGTGCCGCGCCCGGTGGCGGTGCACTTCCCCGCCGGCGGCGCCGAATACTTCGCCCGGCTGCGCCACGCGGCCAGCTTCCGCGAGACCGCCGAGCTGACCGTCGAGCCGATCGACGCCGACGGGCAGCGGATCACGCTGGGCATCGGCACGCTGGAGGCCCGCCGGCTGCGCCACCCCGTCGAGACGTACGGCTACCGCCTGGTCGAGCCGGACGGCTGCCGGCTGCTGCCGGAGCGGCTGTCCGCGTACCGCATCGCCGGGCCGGCGGTGGGGCGGCTGCTCCGCGAGGGGCACCTGGACCTCGACGGGCGTCGTGTCACCCGCGACGAGGTGAGCGTCGTGCGGCCCGGGCAGCGGTTCGCGTTCGTGATGGACACCGGCCTCTGCGACGGGGTGTACGCGCTGGCCGAGCACGCCGACCTGCTGGTCATCGAGTCGACGTTCCTGGCGTCGGAGGCCGCGCTCGCCGCCGAGGCCGGCCACCTCACCGCCGGCCAGGCGGCGCGGGTGGCGGCCGAGTCGGGGGTACGCACGCTGGTGCTCACCCACTTCTCCCAGCGGTACGCCGACCCGCTCCGGTTTCACGACGAGGCCCGGGAACACTTCGCCGGGGAACTGGTGATCGCCGAGGACCTCCAGACGGTGCCGATGCCGGCCCGGCGGGTACCGTCGCCGGAGTGACCGTCTCCCTACGCCCCGCGACCGACGCCGACCTGATGGCGGTCGGCGCCCTGCACCAGCGGTCCCGGGTGGCGGCGTACTCGTCGTTCCTGCCGCCGGAGGCGCTGGCCGAGCCCACCGAAGAGGCGATGGGCCGCTACTGGGTGGAGCGGTTGACCTGGGAGGCCGCCGACCATCGGATGACCGTGGCCGAGCGCGGCGGTCGGCTGGTGGGCTTCAGCTACCTGGGGCCGGACGACGCGGGTGACTCGGCGACCGGCCTGCTCAGCGCCATCCATCTGGAGCCGGACGAGCGACGCCGGGGCACCGGCCGGGCGCTGATGACAGACGCGCTGGAGGCGATGCGGGCCCGTGGCTGGAGCCGGGCCGCGCTCTGGGTGCTGCACGACAACGCCCCCGCGCGCCGCTTCTACGAGCGCGGCGGCTGGCAGGCCACCGGCCTGCGCAGCACCGACCGCATCGGCCCCGTCCTCGTTCACCAGCTCCGCTACGCGCGTGAGGTGTGAGGAGGGGCCCCCTTACACCTCAGTGGGCGTTGAGGTGGGCGAGCAGGTCCTGGCGGGTCAGGACGCCCTTCGGCTTGCCGTCGACCAGCACCAGCGCCGCGTCGGCCTTCTCCAGCAGCCCGACCGCCTCGCGGACCGGCTGCCCGCCGCCGATCATCGGCAGCGGCTCGCCCATGTGCCGCTCGATCGTGTCGTGCAGGTGGGCCTGGCCGGTGAAGAGCGCGTCGAGCAGGTCCCGCTCGGCGATCGAGCCGGCCACCTCGCCGGTCACCACCGGCGGCTCGGCCTTGAGCACCGGAAGCTGGGAGACGCCGTATTCCCGCATGTAGTCGATGGCGTCGCGGACCGTCTCGGTCGGGTGCACGTGCACCAGTTCGGGCAGGCCGCCCGGCTTGCCGGCCAGCGCGTCGGCCACGGTCGGCTCGGTGCCCGAGTCGTCCAGGAAGCCGTACCGGGCCATCCACCTGTCGTTGAAGATCTTCGACAGGTAGCCCCGGCCGCCGTCCGGCAGCAGCACCACTACCACGTCCTCCGGCCCGGCCTTGCGGGCCACCTCCAGCGCGCCCACCACGGCCATGCCGCAGGAGCCGCCGACCAGCAGGCCCTCCTCGCGGGCCAACCGGCGGGTCATCTCGAAGGACTGCTTGTCCGACACCTCGACGATCTCGTCGGCGATCGAACGGTCGTACGTCCCCGGCCAGAAGTCCTCACCGACGCCCTCGACCAGGTAGGGGCGGCCGGTGCCGCCGGAGTAGACCGAACCCTCCGGGTCCGCGCCGATGACCTTGACCCGGCCCTCGGACGCCTCCTTGAGGTAGCGGCCAATGCCGGAGATGGTGCCGCCGGTGCCGACGCCGGCGACGAAGTGGGTGATCTTGCCCGCGGTCTGCCGCCACAGCTCCGGGCCGGTGGTCTCGTAGTGCGAGCGCGGGTTCGCCGGGTTGCTGTACTGGTCGGGCTTCCACGCGCCGGGGATCTCGCGGGCCAGCCGGTCGGAGACGTTGTAGTACGAGCGCGGGTCCTCCGGCGCGACGGAGGTCGGGCAGACCACCACCTCGGCGCCGTACGCCCGCAGCACGTCCTGCTTGTCCTGGCTGACCTTGTCCGGGCAGACGAAGACGCAGCGGTAGCCCTTGAGCTGGGCCACCAGGGCCAGGCCGACGCCGGTGTTGCCGCTGGTCGGCTCCACGATCGTGCCGCCCGGCCCGAGGATGCCCGCCTTCTCGGCGTCCTCCACCATGCGCAGCGCGATCCGGTCCTTCACGGAGCCGCCCGGGTTGACGTATTCCACCTTCGCCAGCACCGTCGCCTGGATGCCTTCGGTCACGTTGCGCAGGCGGACCAGCGGGGTGTTGCCGATCAACTCGACGACGTTGTCGTAGTACTGCACCTCGTTGTGCCCTTCGTCGCGCCGCCGGCGTCTGCGGCGGCCGGTCAGCCGGTGTCGCCGCCCAGCGTACGTGTCGTCAGGGCGCAACCTGCCCCGGGATGACGGAGCTGCGACTCGCCTCCCACTGAAGGAACCGTTCGGTTTCGGCGAGCACGCTGCCGGCCAGCCAGGTGACCATTACCGCGTCGTCGGCCAGCCCGAAGATCGCCAGCGGGATCTCCGGCAGCAGGTCGATCGGGGACACCACGTACGCCGCGGCGCCGGCCATCAGCGCCAGCCGCAGCCCGCCGTCGTACTCCCCGCGGCCGGTGGCCCGGATCATCCGGGGCAGCGCCGCCAACCGGGTGCCGAGCGACGGCCCGCTGCGCGCCCCGGCCGCGAGTGCCCGGGCCAGCGCGGCGAACGCGGCGCTGCGCTTCAACGTCTTCCCCATGATTCCGCCCTTCTCCGCCGACCAGGGTGCGCCCCAGGGGCAAGCCCCCATGAGGTACCCAGAACGGCCACCGCCCAGCCACCCGATCACGACGGGCGGGGGTCGTACCGGCGCGATACTGTCGGTTCATGGGGGACGCTGGTTCCGTCGCGCCGGTCCGCTGGCAGCGCGCCTGGCGGATCGCCCGCCTCGCGGCGATCGGCACGGGCGCCACGGTGGCGGCCACGGCCGCCACCGGCGGGGTGCTGCTCGGCCAGGCCCGGCAGGCCCGCCGCACCATTCCGATGGCCGAGGCGCCGCCGCCGCGCTGCGACGGCGTCTACGGCGCCCGCCTCCCCGGGCCGCCGGTCACCATGGTCGTCCTGGGTGATTCCTCCGCCGCCGGTTACGGCGTGCACCGACGCCGCGAGACGCCCGGCTCGCTGCTGGCCACCGGGTTGTCCCGCCGCTTGCACCGGCCGGTGCGGCTGCACCGGTTCGCCGTGGTGGGCGCCCTGTCGGCCGGCCTGCGGCCACAGGTCGAGTCAGCGTTGGAGGTCGAGCCGGACGTCGCCGTGGTGCTGGTGGGCGGCAACGACGTCACCAACCGCACCCCGCCGGCGTTGGCCGTGCGCTATCTGGTCGACGCGGTCCGCACACTGCGCGCCGCCGGCTGCGAGGTGGTCGTCGGCACCTGCCCCGACCTGGGCACGATCCGGCCGATCCAGCCGCCGCTGCGGTGGCTGGCCCGGCGTTGGAGCCGCCAGTTGGCCGCCGCCCAGACGGTGGCCGTGGTGGAGGCGGGCGGCCGGACGGTCTCCCTGGGTGACCTGCTGGGGCCGCGGTTCGCCGCCGAGCCCGGCCGGATGTTCGCCTGGGACCGGTTTCACCCCTCTGCGGAGGGTTACGCCATGGCCGCGGCGGCGTTGCTGCCCACCGTGCTCTCCGCGCTGGGGGCGGCACCCGAACGCAGGCCTTCGCTGGCCGGGCTGGAAGGCGTACGGTCGCTTCCGGAGGCCGCCCACGCGGCGGCCCGGCACGCCGGTACGGAGGTCAGTGGCGCTCAACTGCGGGGGCGCGACCGCGGGCCCGGCGGGCGGTGGGCCCAGCTTCGCCGGCGGGCCCTCTTCGGCGTCGGCGCGGTGCCTCCGACCGGCACCGCCGCCGACCCGGCGACGCTGGAGGGAACGGCATGAGCGAGCACAGCGAGCGAATCGGCAGGCTCGGGGCGGTGCTGCCGGATGGCGGCACGGAGCGAAGCGGAGTGCCGGCATGAGCGGATCGGATGAGGCGGCCCGGTGGGGCCGGGCCGCGGCCCTGTCGCTGCTGGCCGGCACCGTGGGTGGCGCGGCGGTCCTGGCCGGCCAGGCCATCGCCGCCCGCAGCCGGGAATACGCGCAGCCCGAGCTGGGGCTGGTGCTGCGGGCCACGGTCGGCCGGGCCGACGCGCCGCCGCTGCGGCTGGTGCTGCTCGGCGACTCGTCGGCGCTCGGCGTGGGGGTGGACCGCTTCGAGGAGACCATCGGCGGCCAGCTCGCCCACCTGCTCGCCGACGGGCCGACCGGCCGGCGGGTGCACCTGTCCAGCGTGGGCGTCTCCGGGTCGCGGGCCACCGACCTCGCCACCCAGGTGGCCCGGGCGCTGCTCGGCGAGCGGCCCGACGTGGCGGTGGTGCTGATCGGGGCGAACGACGCCACCGCGCTGAGCCGCCCGGCCGACGCGGCGGCCTACCTCGGCTCGGCGGTCCGCCGGCTGCGGGAGGCCCACGTCGAGGTCGTCGTGGGCACCTGCCCCGACCTCGGCGCGGTGCGCGCGGTCGCCGCCCCGCTGCGCCAGGTGCTCGGCTGGTCCGGGCGGCGGATGGCGCGGGCGCAGACGGTGGCTGTGCTCGACGCCGGGGGCACCGTGGTCGACCTGGGCGCCGAGACCGGGCCGGTGTTCCGGGCCGACGCCGGCACGCTCTGCCGCGACGGCTTCCACCCGTCCGCCGACGGCTACCGGGTCTGGGCACACGCCCTGCTTCCGGCGGTGGAGGCCGCCGCCGCGGTGGCGTTCCGGCACCACCGCCGACCGCCCGCGGGGTGACATTTCCCGCCGGCGCGTGGCTTCCACGGAAAGTTACCCACGGGTTAACGTTGGTTCATGCCGATTGAGTCGCCCCGCGACGCCGTCATCGTCGCCACCGCCCGGTCCCCCATCGGCCGCGCGTTCAAGGGTTCCCTGCGCGAGGTCCGCCCGGACGACCTCGCCGCCACCATCGTCCAGGCCGCCCTCGACAAGGTTCCGGCGCTCGATCCGACCACCATCGACGACCTCTACCTCGGGTGCGGCCTGCCCGGCGGCGAGCAGGGCTTCAACATGGCCCGGGTGGTCGCCACCCTGCTGGGGCTGGACGGGCTGCCCGGCGCCACGCTGACCCGTTACTGCGCCTCCTCGTTGCAGACCACCCGGATGGCGATGCACGCGATCCGGGCCGGCGAGGGTGACGTGTTCGTCTCCGCCGGCGTGGAGATGGTCTCCCGGTATGCGCGGGGCAACTCGGACACCCTGCCACCGGAGGCGCAGGCGCTGGTCGGCGGCGGCTGGGAGAACCCGCGCTTCGCCGAGGCGCGGGAGCGGTCGAAGGCCCGCGCGCAGGGCGGCGCCGAGGTGTGGACCGACCCGCGGGAGTCCGGCCGGCTCCCGGACATCTACCTCGCCATGGGTCAGACCGCGGAAAACCTGGCCCAGGTCTACGACATCACCCGCGAGGACATGGACGCGTTCGGCGTACGCAGCCAGAACCTGGCCGAGAAGGCGATCGCGGACGGCTTCTGGGCCCGCGAGATCACCCCGGTCACCACGCCGGACGGCACCGTGGTCGGCGTCGACGACGGTCCGCGTCCCGGGGTCACCCTGGAGGCGGTGTCCGGCCTGAAGCCGGTGTTCCGTCCGGACGGCCGGATCACCGCCGGCAACTGCTGCCCGCTGAACGACGGCGCCGCCGCCGTGGTGATCATGAGCGCGGAGCGGGCGGGTGAGCTGGGGCTCACCCCGCTGGCCCGGATCGTCTCCACCGGCGTCACCGCGCTCTCCCCGGAGATCATGGGCCTCGGTCCGGTCGAGGCGTCGAAGCAGGCGCTCAAGCGCGCTGGCATGACCGTCGACGACGTCGACCTGGTCGAGATCAACGAGGCGTTCGCCGCCCAGGTGATCCCGTCGTACCGGCAGCTCGGCATCCCGGAGGAGAAGCTGAACGTGGCCGGCGGCGCGATCGCGGTCGGCCACCCGTTCGGCATGACCGGCGCCCGGATCACCGGCACCCTGCTCAACGCGCTGCAGTGGCACGACAAGACCATCGGTCTGGAGACCATGTGCGTCGGCGGCGGCCAGGGCATGGCCATGGTGCTCGAACGACTGAGCTGAGGCCGGTTCGCCACGGCGCGCGCCGGGTACCGGAACCCACATGGCGACCGTCGTGGAACGCGAGCGCAAGTTCTCCGGCGATGACGGGTTCCGGCTGCCCGACCTGACCGGGTGCGGTGGCGTCGTGACGGTGTCCGACGCCACCGCCTCGGATCTGGATGCCGTCTACTGGGACACCGACGACCTGCGGTTGCTGCGCAGCGGGCACGCGCTGCGGCGGCGTACCGGCGGGCACGACGCGGGCTGGCATCTGAAGGTGGGCGCCGTCGGGGGTGCCCGGGTCGAGCACCAGTTGCCGCCCGGGGCCACGGACGCCGGCCCGCCGCCCGAGCTGGCCGCGTTGATCCGGGCCGCGTCCCGGGGCCGGCCGGTGACGCCCGCCGCCCGGATCGTCAACAGCCGCCGGGAGCGGCGGCTGCTGGACGCGGACGGCCGGGTGCTGGCCGAGGTCGCCGAGGACGACGTCCGGTCCGAGGATCTGGTCGACGGTGTGGCGCGGACTTGGCACGAGATCGAAGTCGAGCTGGTCGACGGCGACGAGGCTCTGCTCGACGCGGTGGCCGCCCGGCTTGCCGACGCCGGCGCCCGGGAGGTGCCGGTCAGCAAGTCGCAGCGCGCCGTCGCCGGGCGTCTGGCCGGCTTCGACGACACCCCGCCAGCCGGCCCGGCCGGGCCGGTCATCGGGTACGCCCGGGCGCAGCGCGACGCGATCGTCGGCAACCACGCGGCGGCGTACCAGGGGGACGAGGACGCGGTGCACGACATGCGTGTCGCGGTCCGCCGGCTGCGGGCCACGCTGCGCACGTTCCGCGGCCTGTGGGACCGGCGGGAGAGCGAGGCGCTCCGGACCGAGCTGCGGTGGCTCGGCGGCGAGCTGGGGCGGGTACGCGACCTCCAGGTGATGGCCGCCCGGCTCGACGCGGCGGTGCACGACCTGCCGGCCGAGCTGGTGCTCGGCCCGGTCCCGGCGCGCGTCGGCGAGCGGTTCACCGCCGGCCTGGCCGAGGCGACCACCGCGCTGCGGGCGGCCCTGGACGGCGACCGCTACCCCGACCTGCTGATCCGCCTGGACCGGCTGGTCGACGGGCCGACCGGCGTGGTCGACCGCCGCTGGGTGAACCGCCGGATCCGGCGCGCGGTGCGCCGGGCCGACGACCGGCTGGACGCGGCGCTCGCCACCGGCGGGCCGACCGGGGACGTCGCGCTGCACGAGGCGCGCAAGAAGTACAAGGCGGCCCGCTACGCGATCGAGGTCCGCGAACCGTCCGCGGGCCGCCCGGCCGCCCGGCTGGTCAAGCGGCTCAAGGCGGTCCAGGACCTGCTCGGCACCCACCAGGACTCGGTGGTCACCCGGGAGGTGGTGCGCACGCAGGCCCTCCAGGCGTACGCCGAGGGCGAGAACACGTTCACCTACGGCCTGCTGCACGCTCGTCAGGCCGAGGCTGCCGGGCACGACCTGCCGGCGGTGCTGCGCGCCCGGGACCGGGCCCGGCGCCGCAAGGTACGCCGCTGGCTGCGGCGCTGACTCCGGCACCGCCGCCCGGCTCATGGGAATCCAGTCTCGAGGACTGCCATCCGCGCCGTCTTGACCAGGACACGCGCGGAAGGCCGCCGTGCTCGACGGTGTGCTTCCGCCCGCCTTTCGAGCTGACGTCGGAGACGACTCAGGCCATGCCTGCCCGACCGCCGGTCCGCCGGCCGGCCCGTCCGCCCGTCCGCCCGCCCAGCGCGCCCGCCGATCCGCCCGCCGATCCGCCCGCCGGCCCGTCCGCCCAGCGCGCCCGCCGATCCGCCCGCCGATCCGCCGGGCGGGCTGCCCGACGTGGCGCAGACCTCGTGAGCCCGACGGTCGGGCACCGTCGTTCGGGGTAGGCGTAGTCGCCCGGGCAACGCCGACCCCGGCCGGCCGATCGTGGACGCGGGCCGGCGGCGACGCGCGGCCGGGTGAGTCGTTGCTGATATCAGCTCTCAAGGCAGCCGTCAGGGTAGATCTGCCCGGGAGCCCGGGCGACCGGCCGGGCGAGCTCCGACGCTCGGTGCCCTCCGCTTCGGCGGCCGGTCGTCCGAATGGCCGACGACGGCACCACGTTCAGCAGTCCGACCCGCCGGTCGCCCTAGAGGGCGGCGCGGGTACGGGTCACCGCATCGACGGCGCCGGCCAGCACCGGCTCCGGCGGGGCGGCCAGGACCAGATCGGCGGCGACCACCCGGAGCTGGTCGGGCAGGGCAAGGTCGCTGGGCAGCCGGGGCACGTCCCGGCGGGGCTCGCCGGCCGCATCGGCGGCCAGGTTGGCGACCTCCTGGACGAGCTTGTGCACCAGGTCCGCCCGGGACACGTTGCCGCCCTCGGCCGGCGCCGACCAGCGCGGCTGCTGCCAGTGCCCGACCTGTCGGACCAGCAGGGTCACCGCCCGGTCCAGCTCCGCTGCGCTCATCGCCGCCGAGTCTACGGGGGAAACGGCGACGCCCGCCGCCGCGGGAGCGGCAGGCGGGCGGCGCGGGCGGGCGGGACCGTCAGTCGTCGCCCTGGAGGTAGCTGAGCAGTCGCAGGATCTCCAGGTAGAGCCAGACCAGGCCGACCACGATGCCGAACGCGGCGGTCCACGAGTAGCGCTGCGGAAGCCCCATCCGGACCCCCTCCTCGATCTGCGCGAAGTTGAGCACGAAGCTCAGCGACGCCACCACGATGCAGACCAGGCTGAAGCCGATCGCGAGCGGGCTACCGTCACGCAGGTGGGTGTTCACCCCGAACAGCGCGAGCACCAGGTTGACCAGCATGACGCCGAACAGGCCGGCGATGATCGCCACCATGATCCGGGCGAACTTCGGCGTGGCCCGGATGATCCGCGCCTTGTAGATCATCGCCATCAGGAAGAAGACGCCGAAGCTGGCCGCCACCGCCTGGAGCACGATGCCGTCGTAGTAGGCGTCGTACGTCTTGCTGACCATGCCGACGAAGACGCCCTCGACGATCGAGTACGCCACCACGAGCGCCGGGTTCGCCATCCGCGAGAACGAGATGATCAGGCCGAGAACCAGGCCGACCACCGCGGCGCCGATCCAGGCCGCGCCGGTCAGCGCATCCGGCACCAGCACCCAGGCCGCGGCGGCCGAGGCGCCGAGGATGGCGAGCATGAGGACCGTCTTGACGACCACGTCGTCGATGGTCATGGGGGTGACGGCGGGCGGAGCCACCGGCTGTCCGTAGCCGCCCGGGTAGGGCTGCTGCGGCGCATACTGCTGGGGGTATCCGGGCTGACCGTACGGCCCGGGCGGGGCGTACCCGGCCGCCCGCTCACGCTCGGCCGCCTGGCCGAGCCGGGCGAGCACCGGGTTCGTGGACTTCACTTCGCTGGCCTCCCTCAGGGGGTCGTTCGCACGTAGACGTGCGCCTCCAGGGTAGACGGGGCGACCACACCGCGTGCGGCGCGAAGCTGTGGGAAAGCTGAGAGTTCGGGTGCCCGGGGCGGGGGTCGAACCCGCACGCCTCTCGGCAGCCGCTTTTAAGGCGGCCGTGTCTGCCGTTCCACCACCCGGGCGGGTGACACCGGCGCGTCGAGCCGCGGCGGTGCAGATCTCACCGTAGCGGCTCGGCCGCGACACGGCGTACCCCGCCGGTCGCGGCCGTTATGGTCGAGGCCGTGACAAGCGCCGTCCGCACCGCATCCGGACCGGACAACGACCGGGTGGCCCGCCCGTCGGCGGTCACCCGGTGGGTGACGGCCGCCACCCGCCGGCACCGCGCCGACCTGCTGGCCGGGCTGCTGTTCGTGGCGCTCGCCGGCTGGCTCACCCACGGCCTGTGGCCGGCCCCGGGCACCCGGATGCTCGCCCTCAACCCCGCCGACCAGACGCTCTACGAGTGGTTCCTGGCGCTCGACGCACGGGCGCTGCGCGGCGACCTCGGCCTGGTCACCGACCGGCTCAACGCGCCCGACGGGGTCAACCTGATGGCCAACACCTCGGTCCTCGCGCTCGGCGTGCTGTTCGCCCCGGTGACCCTGGTGTTCGGGGCGCCGGTCACGTTCGCCCTGCTGGTCGCCGGCAACCTGGCCGGCACCGCGCTCGCCTGGTATCTGCTGTTCACCCGGACGCTGCGCGCCCGCCGGCTCGCCGCCGGCCTCGGCGCGGCCCTGTGCGGCTTCGGGCCGGGCATGGTCTCGCAGAGCAACGGCCACCCGCACATGACCGCCCAGTGGCTGGCCCCGGCGCTGGTCTGGCTGGTGGTCCGGCTGCTGCGCGCCGCCGACCCGGCGGGCCGGCCGGACGGCCCCGACCGCCGCCGGGTGACCTCCTCGGCGGTCGGGCTGGCCGCCACCGTCACCCTCGGCGTCTTCGTCGGCGAGGAGGTGCTCTTCCTCACCGCGCTCACCCTGGCGGTGCTGGCCGTCGGATACGGGCTGGCCGACCGCGACCTGGCCCGTCGGGCGCTGCCCGGATTCGCCGGCGGGCTGCTCTGCGCCGCCGGGCTGGCGCTGCTGCTGCTGGCGTACCCGCTCCGGGTCCAGTTCGCCGGCCCGCTGGGCGTCGCGGACGGGATATTTCCCGCGGCCTACTTCTCCGCCGACCTGACCGGCTGGACCCGGCTGTCCGCGCTGACGGTCCTCGGCAGCCCGGACGCGGTGCGGCTGACCAGCGGTCCGGCCGAGTTCACCACGTTCCTGGGCTGGCCGCTGCTGCTGGTGGCGGCCGGCTGCGCCCTCTGGTCGCGACGGCGACCGCTGGTGCGCGCCGCCGTGGCGGGGGCGCTGGTGACGGCCGCGCTCGCGCTCGGCCCCGAGGTCGTGGTCGGCGGGGTGCGGACCGGCGTGCCCGGCCCGTACGCGCTGCTGGACGGGCTGCCGGTGGTGGACGGCGCATTGCCGACCCGCTTCGCCCTGGCGGTGCCGCCGCTGGTCGGCACCGTGCTCACGCTCGCCGTGCACCGGGCGCTGCGCGAGCCGGGCCCGGCCCGCCGGCTGGTGCCGTTCGCGGTCGGCGTGGCGCTGCTCACCGTCTTCCCGACGCCGCTGCCCACCATCGACCGGCCGCCGCTGCCCGAGTTCGTCACCGGTGGTCACTGGCGGCAGTGCGTACGCCCCGGCGGGGTGCTGGTGCCGGTGCCCACGGCCACCCCGCAGCAGCCCGGGCCGATGCGCTGGGCCACCGCCGCCGGGGTCGAGTTCGGCATGCCGGAAGGCTTCTTCATCGGCCCGTACGGCCCCGGCGGCACGGCGACCATGGGCACCTGGCAACGGCCCACCTCGGCCCTGCTCGCCGACGTGGCCCGGCTGGGGGTGGCGCCGACGATCGGCGACCGGCAGCGCCACCAGGCCGCCCTCGACGTCGACGCCTGGGGCGCGTCCTGCGTGGCGCTGGCCGACGACGCCCCGCACGCGGAACCCCTGCGCCGGACGCTGGAGGCGCTCCTCGGGCCCGGGACCCGGGTCGCCGACGCGTGGACCTGGCGCTTCTGACCCGGGCGGGACGGGCCCCTCGTCGGACGGCTCAGACGCGCGCCGCGCCGACCGGGGCGGACGCCTCGGAGAACTCCTCACGCGGGTCGTGCAACTGGCCCAGGGCGACCACCTCACGCTTGAGGAAGAACGCCAGCGACCAGTCGACCACCACCCGGACCTTGCGGTTGAACGAGGGGATCCGCGACATGTGGTACGTCCGGTGCATGAACCACGCCGGCCAGCCGGTCATCTTGATGCCGTAGACCTGCGCCACCCCCTTGTGCAGGCCGAGGCTGGCGACGCTGCCGGCGTGCTTGTGTTTGTAGTCGACCGGCTCCCGCCCGCGGACCACGTTCACGATGTTGTCGGCCATCCGGGCCGCCTGCCGCACCGCGTGCTGCGCGCTCGGCGAGCAGAAGTTGCCCGGCTCCTTGGTCAGGTCCGGCACCGCGGCGCAGTCACCGGCGCTCCACGCGCCCTCGACCACCCGGTCGCCGTCCACGATCTGCAGCGTCGGCCGGCAGGTGACCCGGCGCCGCTCGTCGCGGGGGAAGTCGGTGGCGTCCAGCATCGGCGACGGCTTCACGCCGGCGGTCCAGACGATGGTGTCGGAGGGGAAGCTGTCGCCGTCGGAGAGTCTGACCACCCCGTCGACGCAGGACTCCAACCGGGTGTCCAGGCGGATGTCCATGTTCCGCTTCATCAGCTCCTGCACCGTGTAGGCGCCCATGTCCCGATCGACCTCGGGCAGCACCCGCTGGGTCGCCTCGACCAGCACCCAGCGCATCTCCTCCGGCGTCAACTCCGGGTAGTAGCGCAGCGCGTCGCGGGCCATGTCCTCCATCTCGGCGAGCGCCTCGATGCCGGCGTAGCCACCGCCGACGAAGGTGAACGTCAGCGCGCGGCGGCGGACCTCCGGGTCGGTCGTGGCAGCCGCCACGTCGAGCCGGTCCAGCACGTGGTTGCGCAGGAAGATGGCCTCACCGATGGTCTTGAACCCGATGCCGTTCTCGTGCAGGCCGGGGATCGGCAGGGTGCGGGACACCGAGCCGGGCGCGACCACCACGTGGTCGTACGGGATCTCCCGGGCCGGGCCGCTGATCGGCTGCACCACTGCGGTCTTCCGGTCGTGGTCGATCCGGGTGACCGTGCCGGCCACCACCGTGCACTTGCGCAACTCCCGCCGCAGCGGCACCACAGCGTGCCGCGGGGAGATGTTGCCGGCCGAAGCCTCCGGGAGGAACGGCTGGTACGTCATGTGCGGCTGGGGGTCGACGACGACCACCTCGGCCTCACGGGAGCTCAGCTTCTTGGACAGGCGCAGAGCGGCGTACAGGCCAACGTGCCCGGCACCCACGACAAGGATCCGCTTCGGATTCACGTCATCCATCTTTCCCCGGGCGGCTCCGGTAATACCGCGCGAGACCCCCTTCTGTGACGGAGCACAACCGGTGTGACCTGCGCAACGCCACCTGACGTCCCGTCATCTGCGACGCCGCAGCCACCCCAACAGCGCGCTCAGCCCCACCGCGACCAGCAGCCCCGCCACCGTCACCGCCTGCGAGCCGTCGGTCCCGCCGACCCCGCCCAGCCAGGCCAGCACGATGCCCAGCACGGCGCTGGCCAGCACCACCCCGCCCGCGCGGGCCAGCCACCGCAACACCAGGTCCGGATCGATCAGCCCGTCGTAGGGCAGCAGCGCGGCGAGCGCGCAGAGGGTGTGCGCCAGATAGAGCAGCGTGGCCACCGCGAGCAGCCGCCACAGCGCCGGCGGCCGGTCGTAGCCGAGCGTGGCCAGCAGCCAGCCGGCGACCGTCGCCAGCGCGGCGAACGTCGGCCAGATCCGGCGCGGCCCGACCGCCGGCGCCACCGCGGCCACCGCCAGGGCCAGCAGCGCACGCGGGGCCAGCACCTGCACCGGGTACGCGAGCAGCAGGCCGGCCAGCACGACCAGGAAGATGCCGCCGCGCACCAGCAGCGGCAGCGCGCTGACCCGGGCGGCCTGATAGCGCAGCCCCCGAACCCGCTCCACCACACTGTTCATCGGGCCCCCACCCTGGGCGCCGTGGCCAGGCGGGACACGTCGCGCAGCACCTCGTCCAGGCTGCCCGCGCCGGCCCAGCGCACCACCGGCACCCCGTGCTCCCGGAGCTGGCCGATCATCGTGTCCCGGTCCAGCCGCCACAGCCGGTACGCCACCTCGGCCCACCCCCGGTCCTTCGGCACCGGCAGCTCGGCCGGCAGCGTGTCCACCGCGACCACGAACCGCCCGCCGCGGGCCAACCGGGCCAGCATCTGCGCCGAACGCTCGTCCAGCAGCGGGGTGAGCACCACCACCAGCGCGTCCGAGGAGAGCACCTGCGGGCCGAAGACCTGGTCGTACGGCTCGTGCGGGGAGGAGTCGGCCTGCACGTCCAGCAGCCACTCCAGCACCGTGACGTACTGCCGGCGACCGGTGGCCGGGCGTAGCCGCCGAGCGGCCGGGCCGTACTCCAGCAGCGCCACCCGGTCACCCCGGTGCAGGTAGTGCTCGGCGATCGCGGCGGCGGCCCGGACGGTGGTGTCGAGCACCGACGCCGGCCCGCGTACGCCGCCGGAGCGGCCCGCCTCGGCCAGCACGTCCAGCAACACCACCACCTCGGCGTCCCGGTCGGAGAGGGTGGCCGCGACATGCAGTTGACGGGCCCGCAACGACACCCGCCAGTCGATGCGGCGCAGCCGGTCGCCGGGCGCGAAGACGCGCACCCCGGCCAGTTCGCCGCCCTCCCCCGGCCGCCGCGACCGGTGGCCGCCGACCAGGCCGGCGGCCCGGGGCATCGCCTCCACCGCGTCGAACGGCTCGGTACGCGGATAGACCCGGGCCCGGATCGAGTCGGTGATCACGGCCCGGGACACCAGCAGCCCGTCGGCGACAGCGACCCGGACGCCGGCCGGGCCGAACGGGTGCCGGCCCCAGCGCAACGCGGTGCCGGTCAGTTCCAGGTCGACGGCGCTGCCCCGGGGCACCGAGGTGACGAACGGCCGGTCCGCGCCGCCGGAGCGGCTCACGTCCAGCCCGGCGCCGCCGAAGCCGACCTGCTCCACCCGCAGCCAGTGCGACATCCGGGTCCGGACCACCGCCACGTCGTACCCGATCTGGTCCGGGTTGGTGACCGCCACGGTGGCGGCCATCGGCGCGCCCTCGACCAGGTGGGTGTCGGCGACGGCCAACTCCAGTTCCGGCTGGCCGGTCGGCCGGCGGCGCAACCCGTACGCGGTGCCGAGCGCGAACGGCGTCGCCAGCACCACCAGGTCGATCCGGCCGAGCAGCACCGCCGCGACGATCAGCACGCCGGTGAGCAGCACGGCCCGGCCGAGCGCCCAGGTGGGCGCCCAGCCGCCCGCCGGCTCGGTCCCCGCGTCCATCAGCGCCCGGCGGCGTAGCTGGGCAGCGCGCCACTGGCCGGCGCCGGCGTCGAGTCGAGCACCTCGCCGACCACGAACGACGGGTCCACCCGGCGCAGCCACATCTCCGGCCGCAGCGTGACCCGGTGCGCCAGCGCGGGCGCCGCCACCGCCTTCACGTCCTCCGGCACCACGTAGTCACGGTTGGCGAGCACCGCCCGCACCCGGGACAGCAGCAGCAGCGCCAGCGAACCGCGCGGCGACGCGCCGACCAGCACGGACGGGTGCTCGCGGGTGGCCGCGGTGAGCGCCACGATGTAGCGGCCGATCGAGTCCTCGACGACCACGTCCTCCAGCGCGGCCTGCATGGCGCGCACCGTGCCGGCGTCCACCACCGGCTCGATCTCGGCCTCCTCACGGCGGCGGGAGATCCGCCGGCGCAGCACCTCCCACTCCTCGTCGTGGTCGGGGTAGCCGAACGAGACGCGCAGCAGGAACCGGTCGAGCTGCGCCTCGGGCAGCGGATAGGTGCCCTCGTACTCGATCGGGTTGGCGGTGGCGAGCACGTGGAACGGCTCGTCCAGCCGGTAGGTCACGCCCTCCACCGACACCTGCTTCTCCTGCATCGCCTCCAGCAGCGCCGACTGGGTCTTCGGCGGCGTCCGGTTGATCTCGTCGGCGAGCAGCAGGTTGGTGAAGAGCGGGCCGGCCCGGAAGGAGAAGTCGCCGCTGCGCTGGTCGTAGAGGAAGGAGCCGGTGACGTCGGCGGGCAGCAGGTCCGGGGTGAATTGGAGCCGGCGGAAGTCCAGCCCGAGCGCCTGCGCGAAGGACCGCGCGGTGAGCGTCTTGCCCAGGCCGGGCAGGTCCTCCAGCAGCACGTGGCCCCCGGCCAGGATGCCGGACAGCACCAGCTCCAGCGCCTCGCGCTTGCCGACCACGACGGTGCCGACCGCGTCCAGGACGGCCCGGGCGAGCCGGCCCACCTCGGCGGGGGGCATGCTCCGGTCCACGTCGTTCATCAGAGTTTCTCCAGTTCGGCGACGATCGCCGCGAGGTCGCGCGGCGACGGGGGTCGGCGGGCGGGGGTGCCGAGGAACGTCCACAGCGGTTCGCCCAGCAGGGCGCGGGCCCGCGCCGGGTCGGACTCGCGGGTCACGCCGTGGCGCTGGCGCAGCCGCTCGTCGGCCAGCTCACCGAGGCGGGGCAGCACCTGCTCGGTGAACCGTTCCCGGTCGTCGGCGCACCAGTCCAGCGGCCGTTCCCAGCCGTTGATGGCGGTCCGCAGCGCGTCCCGGGCGGACCAGTTCCAGGTGCCGGGCTCCTCACCGGTGAAGGTCCGGGCGCCGGCGCGCGGCGGCGGCGGGGGCGAGAGCGCGGCGGTGACCCGGCGTACGGCGAGCACGGCGAGCACGCCCGCCACGATGATCCAAATCGGCACCCGCAGGCCGACGGCGCGCAGGCCGACCAGGATCACCGCCACGACGGCGGCGGTCACCAGCACGGTCCGCAGCATCCCCCGCGACCGGCCGGGGGACGGTCGTCCGGCCCCGCCGGTGGGCTCCTCGCCGGAGCCGAGCAGGTCGTCGATGCTGGTGCTCATGCGGGGCCGGCCTCTCCCGCCGCCACGGTCGTCAGTTCGCCGCGCAGCCGGCGCAGCGCCGCCCGGGCCTGGTCGCGGGTGCGTTCGTCGACCGGGTGGGTGGCGTAGCGGGCCTCCCGGTAGACGTGCGCGAACCCGTCCAGCACGTCGGCGCTGACGATCGCCGGGATGCCCGCCTCGGGGTCGCCGCGCAGCAGCCGGCTGACCAGTTCGGTGGGGGTGTCACCGGTCTGCCGGGGCACCCCGGCGTCCTCGGCTGCCTCCTCCAGCCGGACCCAGCAGGCGATCACCGCGGTGCGCGGGTCGGTGGCCCGGTCGTCGAGTTCCTCCAGCCCGGCGTCCAGGGCGGCCACCACCTCGCGGGCGGTGCCCTCGGCGGTCCGCCGGGCACGCCGCACCGGCACCGCCCTCGTGGTCCGGCGCAGCGCGCCGCGCACCACGTTGACCAGGACGTAGCCGACGGCACCCAGGACGACCGCGGAGAGCAGCGCCACGGCGGCGGTGCCCAGCCAGTCGGGCACACCGCCCGACGTGGACTCACCGGCCTCCCGCGGTTCGACGGGTATCGACGGCGGCGCCTCGGAGGGATAGTCCGGGACGTAGGGGACGGTGTCCGCCGCGGGCGGGATCCGGCTGGCCCCGATGGCGGAGTGACCGGCGGCGAACGCGGCGACCGCGAGCAGCGTCGCCACCGCGGCGACCGGCCACCATCTGCGCAGCACGCCGTAGACCATCCCACCGCCTCAGGTGTTCCTCAGTCCACCCCGGCCAGGTGTTTCGCCCGGGTGAACACGTCGTCCAACATCGCCGGTGTGAGTCGGCCGGTGAACGTGTTCTGCTGGCTGACGTGATAGCAGCCGAGCAACGCCGGCACGGACTCGCCGGACCAGTGTGCCCCATGGCCGAACGCCGGTCGCGGTGTGGGCGGGCGTCGTCCGTACACCTGGCGGAGCACCGGCCACCACGCGGCCCAGGCGAACGCGCCCAGCGCGACCACGACGCGCAGGGTGGGACGGACCAGTTCGACCTCGCGGTGCACCCACGGCGCGCAGGTGTCCCGCTCGGCCGGGGTGGGTTTGTTGTCCGGCGGCGCGCAGCGCACGGCGGCGAAGACCCGGGTGTCCCGCAGCGTCAGGCCGTCGCCGGCGGCGACGCTCGTCGGCTGGTTGGCGAGCCCGGCCCGGTGCAACGCGGCGAACAGCACGTCGCCGGAGCGGTCCCCGGTGAAGACCCGGCCGGTCCGGTTGCCGCCGTGCGCGGCCGGCGCCAGGCCGAGGATCGCGATCCGCGCGTCCGGCGGGCCGAAGCCCGGCACCGGGCGCCCCCAGTAGTGCTGGTCGCGGAACGCGGCCCGCTTGACCCGGGCCACCTCCTCCCGCCACGCGACCAGGCGCGGGCAGGCGAAACAGTCGCTGACCGCGCCGTCGAGGTCGGCCAGGCCGGTCGCCCGCGCCGCGCGGGCGACCACGTCCGCCGGGGTACGCGACTCAGCCAAGCTTGGCCCGGAACAGTTCCAGGGTGCGGGCCCACGCGGTGGCGGCGGCCCGCTGGTCGAAGTGCTCCGGCCGGTCCTCGTTGAAGAACGCGTGCGCGGTGCCCGGGTAGTCGAACGTCTGGCAGGTGCCGCCGGCGGCCTCGATGGACCGGCTGACGCTCTGCACCCCGTCGGCGGCGGAGAGCCCGTCCGCCTCGGAGCAGTGGATGAGCGCCGCCTTGCCGGCGTAGCCGGCCCAGTCGGCGTGGTCCGCCGCGCTGGCGCCGCCGGGGTGGCCCGCCGCGCCGGTGGGCATGCCCTGCCAGGGCAGGCGCGGATAGAAGCCGGCGGTGGCGACGATCCGCTCGGAGCGCGTGCCGGACCACAGGGCCAGGCTGGCGCCCGCGCAGAACCCGGCGCAGCCCACCTTGCCGGCGACCTCGGGCCGGTCGGCCAGGTATTCGGCGGCGGCGGCGATGTCGCTGGCCGCCTCGTCCATCTGGGCGCTGTTCAGCATCTGCCGGGGCTCGGTCGGCTTGACGGCCGGCCCGCCGTGCCGGAAGTCGGGCGCGAGGGCGACGAAGCCGGCCTCGGCGAAGCGGTCGACCACCGCCTGGATGTGCGGCACCAGGCCCCACCAGTCCTGGATGACGATGACCGCCGGGCTGGCCACACCGCCGGAGGGTATCGCGAGATACCCCTCGCTCGTCCCTCCGTTGCCGGTGAAGCTCACCATCTCGCCCATGGGCCCGTCCTCCTTGCGGTCAGTCAACGTTGGCTGGTCGCACAGTTGGCTGTTACGTGCCGGTAGCGTGCCATGCGCTCACCGGCCCGGGGAAGACGGAAGAACAGTGGCATTCACCTCCTACGGACCGACCGGCCGGGCGGCCTTCCGCGTCCGTGGCGGAGTGCACGGAGACGCCGGTCGAGCTGACGTCGTCGACGACTCAGCTCGACCGGCGTGGGCTCGCGGACGCCCGGGGCGGACCGACCGGCGTGGCCGGGCTCAGCGCGCCGGCGTCGGCGCCGTTGTCTCCGGCGCGGCGGTCGCGGCCGGCGGGCCGGTCGCGGTGGGCGCGGGCGAGCCGCTCGCCGTGGGTGCGCCGGCGCCAGTGGGTGCGCCGGTGGCCGTGGGTGCGGGTGCCGCCGGCACCGGTGGACCGAACGGGGCCAGTTGCGGGCAGTACGGGTAGGCGTTGCGCGGCGCGGGCACGGCGCCTGACGTGTCAATGCAGTTGGGGAAGCCGAGCCGGATCGGCACGCCGTTCTGGTCGAAGAGTTGGGCGTCGCGGATCAGCCGGCCCTGCTGGTCGTAGACGAAGACGTCCTCGACCCGGTCCAACCGGCTGCCCACCGACGCCTCCCGGTAGGCGGTCGTCAAGTCGGAACTGGCGTTGCGGTGCACGTCGACGAGCACCGACATGGAGAAGACCACCAGCACGGCGGTGCCCACCAGGTGCAGTCGTCTCGGCCAGCCGGTGAAGCCGTCGGAGCGACGGCCGAGCCACAGCGACGCGACGACTGCGACGCCCAGCAGCACCAGCCCGCCCGCTGCGCTGCCCTCGAACCGGGGCAGCAGGCCGGACCGGTCACTGTCCGTCATGGCCCCGACGAGCAACGCCGCCAGCCAGGCGCGCAGCAGCCACCAGGCCGGGCGCAGCGAGCGGAGGAAGTCGGCCACCCGGGCGTGCCCGAACAGCGGGCCGAGCTGGCGGTCGAGCAGGCGTACCTGGGTGGCGGCCCGGTCCCGCGCGGCGGCCAGCCGGCGCAGGCGGGCCGGTCGACGTCCCGGCTCCGCGCCGGCCACGGTCCGCAGCTCCGCCGCGTACGCCTCCGGCGGGCCGAGCCGGTCGACGAGCGCGCCGTCGCCCTCGGCGGCCACCTCGGCGAGGTGTTCCGGAAGGTCCTCGGTCAACTCGTCCCGCAGCGCCGGCGGGAGGTCGGCGAGCGCGGCCCGCACCCGGTCGACGTAGTCCGTGATCTCCTGCCCCGTGACGGTCATGCCGCCATCCCCCGATCGTCGAGCAGTGCGTCCATGGTGGTGGCGAACGAGCGCCAGGT
Organism: Micromonospora sp. NPDC050980; assembly: GCF_040653835.1. NCBI lineage: Bacteria > Bacillati > Actinomycetota > Actinomycetes > Micromonosporales > Micromonosporaceae > Micromonospora > Micromonospora sp. NPDC050980. Next base: position 130,846 of record NZ_JBFAGS010000004.1, read on the forward strand.
CTTGCCGGAGCGGGTGAGCTGGTCGCGCCCGGAGGCGTTCAGCGCGTAGTACTTGCGGTGCGGCCCGGACTCGCTGGGCACTACGTAGGTGGTGAGCAGGCCGGCGGCGAAGAGCCGGCGCAGGGTGCCGTAGACCGAGGCGTCGCCGACCTCGGTCAGGCCGGCCTCGCGCAGCCGGCGGAGGATGTCGTAGCCGTAGCCGTCGGAGTCCTTCAGCACGGCGAGCACGGCCAGGTCGAGGACACCCTTGAGAAGCTGCGTAGTATCCACGCTCCACACACTAGTACGCATTGCGTAATACCGTCAACAACGCCATACCATTTGGTCGAACTCCTTGATCACCGGAGCGGCGGGCGGGCGGTCCACCCGACGAAACGGTCGAACAGTTCCTGCGGGTTCGGGTTCTGTCGCAGCAGGTCTGCGGTGGCGTCGAACAGGCAGGTCGCCATGTAGATCGACAGGGCCACGCGGTCGCACCGGTAGTCCATCAGCAACAACAGTCGGGCCGGCTGGCACGGCCATGGGCCCGCGCACACCCGGCACAGCCAGCGCGGTCGCATCGGCACGTGCGGCCGGACGGCCCGGCGACCGCGATCGGGTACGGGAGAGATTTTCGGCGCTCTCATCCCCCGATCGCGTCGCGCGCTGTTGACTTCGTCAATAGTCTCCGTAGGCGTGTCGGAGATCCGGGCGATGCTCGGCAACGTGTCGCGCCAACGCGCCTCCGTGATCGCCAATCAGCGCAACTTCCCCGAACCGATCGCCGTGCTCGCGATGGGCAAGGTGTGGCGGAAGTCGGACGTCGAGAAGTGGGTACGGGAGCACCGGCCGGACCTGCCGTCCGACTGAACCACCCGAGATCTTGGAGCGAAACGGCCTCTGGAGGGGCGCTCAGCTTCCAAGATCTCCCCCATTCCCGGCATGCAGAAACCCTGCCCACCCAATGGGAGCCTTCCCGGTCCAGCCCGGCGATCATGAGGTGACCGGTGCTGGGCGTCCGGTTTGTCGCCGCCAAGTTCATGATCGACGAGGCGGTGCGGGGCACGGCGGTCAGGCGTTCTGCGGCTAGTCAGACGTAGAGCTTGCGGAGTTCGCGAGCCACGTCGGGAACCTCAGTCATCGTGCCGCTGGCGACCGACATCACGAAGGCCTCGGCCTGGTCGACGTCGACATCCTGGATCGACACCTCGTTGAGGGCCAGGAAGACGCGCAACGCCGCCCAGGCGAGCCGCTTGTTGCCGTCGATCAGCGCGTGGTTCATGCAGACCGAGTGCAGCAACGCGGCGGCCTTGCTCCAGAGATCCGGATACGCCTCTTGGCCGAACACCACGGTGGCCGGGCGGACCACCGCCGACGACAGCAGACCGAAGTCACGAACCTCCGGCGTCTCTCCCAGGACGATTGAGGCGATCTCCACGAGGTCGTCGACCTCAAGATAGTGGATCACTCGGCCAGTCTCCGCAGCAGTTCGGCATCACGCTCGGCAACCTCTCGCGCGAGATCTCGCACGCGAGCTTGGCGACTGCGCGCCGAAACGTACTCCTCCACGGCGACGACGATGGTGGCATTCATCGAACGGTGTTCCTGCTCGGCGAGATCTTTCAACCGTTCGTGCAGCCCGTCGGGAAGATTGACAGTAGTGACCATATGGAAATCATACCGGCCGTAGGCAGGGGCAGAACCCGTCCGAGGAGGCTACGCGAGGGTCCAGGCGATGCCGTCGAGGATGTCGTGCTCGGAGGCGACCACCGACGGCATGCCGGCCCGCTCCATGATCACCCGCAGCACCAGCGCGCCCGCGCCGATCACGTCGGCCCGGCCGGGGTGCATCACCGGCTCGGCCAGCCGCTGCTCCCGGGTGGCGCCGAGCAGGTAGGCGGTCACCGAAGCCACCCGCTCGTACGGGACGCGGGCGTGGTGGATGCGGCTCGGGTCGTACTCCCGGAGCCCTTCGGCCAGGGCGACCACGGTGGTGACCGAACCGGCGAGCCCGACCAGCGTGGCGGCCTCCCGGCCGGGCACGGCGGCCAGCGCCCGGTCCACCGCCGCCGCGATGTCCGCCTCGGCGGCGGCGACCTGCGCCGAGGTCGGGGGGTCGCCGTGCAGGTGCCGTTCGGTCATCCGGACGCAGCCGATGTCCACCGAGACCGCCCCGCGCACCCCGGCCTCCCGGGTGCCGACCACGAACTCGGTCGAGCCGCCGCCGATGTCGACCACCAGGTACGGCGGTTCGGCGTCGGCGGGCAGGCCGCGCACCGCCCCGGTGAACGACAGCCGGGCCTCCTCGTCGCCGGTCACCACCTCCGGCGGCACGCCCAGGGTCCGCTCCACCATGGCCCGGAAGTCGCCGGCGTTCGAAGCGTCACGCGAGGCCGAGGTGGCGCACATCCGCACCCGGTCGACTCCGGTCCTCTCGATCTCCGCCGCGTAGTCGGCGAGCGCCACCCGGGTCCGCTCGATCGCCTCCGGCGCGAGCCTGCCGGTCCGGTCGACGCCCTGACCCAGCCGCACGATCTCCATCCGCCGGCTGACGTCCACCAGCGGCGCCGACGACCCGGCGGACTCCTCCGGCAGGTCGGCGATCAGCAGTCGGATCGAGTTGGTCCCGCAGTCGATGGCAGCCACACGCGCGCTCACGCCGCCACCCTACGGCCCGGCCGGCTCACAGGCGCAGCAGCATCCGGGTGTTGCCGAGCGTGTTGGGCTTCACCCGCTCCAGATCGAGGAACTCGGCGACACCCTCGTCATAGGAGCGCAGGAGCTGCTCGTAGACCGGCTGCGGCACCGGGGCGCCGTCGATCTCGCGGAAGCCGAACGCGCCAAAGAACCCGGTCTCGAACGTCAGCACGAAGATCCGGGCGACGCCCAGCTCGCGTGCCGCGTCGATCAGCTCGGCGACGATCCGGTGCCCCAACCGGTGCCCCCGGCAGGACGGGTCGACCGCCACCGTCCGGATCTCGGCCAGGTCCTCCCACATCACGTGCAGCGCGCCGCAGCCGACCACCGCGCCGTCCGGCGTCACCGCGACCCGGAACTCCTGCACGTCCTCGTAGAGCGTCACGGTGGCCTTGCTGAGCAGCCGCCGGTCGTCGGTGTAGGTGTCCACCAGCCGGCGGATGCCGCGCACGTCGGCGGTCCGGGCGCGGCGGACCACGACCTGGTCGACGGTGGTCATCTCACTCCCCGGCGGGCACGTCCACGCAGGGGCCGGCGGCCCACCACTTCTCCACCAGCGCCAGCGTCTCGTCGCCGAACGGGTTCACCCCCGCGCCGGCGGCCAGCGCGTGGCCGAGATGCACGTGCAGGCACTTCACCCGGCCGGGCATCCCCCCGGCCGAGACACCGGCGATCTCCGGCACCTCGCCGATCGCGTCGCGGCGGGCCAGGTAGTCGACGTGCGCGGCCCGGTAACGGGCGGCCAGCTCCGGGTCCTCGGCGAGCCGGTCGGCCATCTCCTTCATCAGCCCGGCCGACTCCAGCCGGCTGCACGCCGCGGTCGCCCGCGGGCAGGTCAGGTAGAACAGCGTCGGGAACGGCGTGCCGTCGGCCAGGCGGGGCGTCGTCTCCACCACGTCGGGCAGGCCGCAGGGGCACCGGTGGGCCACCGCCCGGGTGCCGCGCGGCGGGCGTCCGAGCTGGGCGGCCACCGCGGCCAGGTCGGCCTCGGTGGCCGGCTGGCGCTCCGGCGGGGGTACGGAGTCCGCCGCCGGATCCTGCGGTGGTACGACGCTCACGGGTTGTGCCTCTCGAAATAACAACTCACTTGTCGGGGCGCTCGGCGTTGGCCGCCTGCACGCTCGACCACAGGGTGTCGTACCAGGGCTCGGGCGCGCTCGGCGCCCCCGGCTTCGCGCCCCGGCCGGCGTCCTTGGCCGCGCCCTCCGGGTCCCGCAGCACCACGAGCGCCGTCTCACCGGGCCGGACCATGAAGAAGCGCTCCCGGGCCTTGGTCTCGACGTAGGCGTCGTCCTTCCACTTGGCCGCCTCGGCGGTCAGGCGCTCGATCAGCCGCCGTTGCTCGGCCTGGGACGCCTCCATCCGCTCGATGTCGGCCTGCTGGTCCAGATAGACCCGGACCGGGTAGGTGTAGGCCAGGGCGAGCGCGATCAGCACCGCGAACAGCACTGTGGCACGGCCGGTGAAGCGCCGGGGTTGGGGTGCGGTGAGCCGCCTGACCGGGCCGCCGGCCGCGCCGCGCCGGGCCGCGCCCGGACGGTTCGCGGAGCGTACGCCCTCGGTGGCGCGGGACGCGCCGGGCGACCGCCCGGCGGCGCGCGGCTGCGCGCGGACACCGCCGTCGCGGGCGGTGGACCGGGCACCGCCCACCCGGCCGGCCTGACCCGGCCGACGGGCGGGCCGCTGGCCACCCGGTGTGCGGCGCTGCTGCATCGTCACACCCCTCCCCCTCAGCGCCGGCCTCAGGCCGAACGGTAACGCGGGAACGCGCCGGCGCCGGCGTACCGCGCCGCGTCGGCCAACTCCTCCTCGATCCGCAGGAGCTGGTTGTACTTGGCCACCCGGTCGGAGCGGGCCGGCGCGCCGGTCTTGATCTGACCGCAGCCGGTGGCGACCGCCAGGTCGGCGATGGTGGTGTCCTCGGTCTCGCCGGACCGGTGGCTCATCATGCACCGGAAGCCGGCCCGGTGGGCCAGGTCGACGGCGTCCAGCGTCTCGGTGAGCGAGCCGATCTGGTTGACCTTGACCAGCACCGCGTTGGCGGCCCGCTCGGCGATGCCCCGGGCGATGCGCTGCGGGTTGGTCACGAACAGGTCGTCGCCGACGATCTGGATCCGGTCGCCGAGCGCGGCGGTCAGCGTGGCCCAGCCGCTCCAGTCGTCCTCGGCCAGCGGGTCCTCGATCGAGACGATCGGGTAGTCGCCGGCGAGCTTGGTGTAGTAGTTGCTCATCTCCTCGGCGCTCTTCGCGCTGCCCTCGAACGTGTAGCTGCCGTTGTCGAAGAACTCGGTGGCGGCCACGTCGAGCGCGAACACGATGTCGGTGCCGAGCCGGTAGCCGGCCTTCTCCACCGCCTCGGCGATCAGGTCCAGCGCGGCGGCGTTGGTGGGCAGGTTCGGCGCGAAGCCGCCCTCGTCGCCGAGGCCTGTCGACAGGTCCTTCTTCTTCAGCACCGACTTCAGCGCGTGGTAGACCTCGGCGCCGGAGCGGACCGCGTCCCGGAACGTCGGCGCGCCGATCGGCGCGATCATGAACTCCTGGATGTCGACGTTCGAGTCGGCGTGCGCGCCGCCGTTGAGGATGTTCATCATCGGCACCGGGAGCAGGTGCGCGTTGGGGCCACCCAGGTAGCGGAAGAGGCTCAGCTCGGCGCTGCCGGCGGCGGCCTTCGCCACGGCCAGCGAGACGCCGAGGATGGCGTTGGCGCCCAGCTCGCCCTTGTTGTCCGAGCCGTCGATGTCGATCATCTTCTGGTCGATCAGCCGCTGCTCGCTGGCCTCGTAGCCGATGAGCTGGTCGACGATCCGGTCCTCGATGTTGGCGACGGCCTTCTCGACACCCTTGCCCAGGTAGCGGTCCTTGTCGCCGTCGCGCAGCTCGACCGCCTCGAACGCGCCGGTGGAGGCGCCGGACGGCACCGCGGCGCGGGCGATCGTGCCGTCGTCGAGCCCGACCTCGACCTCGACCGTCGGGTTGCCCCGCGAGTCCAGGATCTCCCGGGCGACAATTCCCTCGATGGTTGCCACTGAGTCGCTCCTCGTTTGTGTGTTCCGGTCCGGTTCGGGCCGCGACGGTGCGGCTGAGGCAGGTGTTGAACGCAGCGTATCGGTCCCCGCTCCTCCGCATGCCGGTCGGGGCGGGCCCCCGGCGTCGAATGAGACGGACATTCCCGGTTTACCGGTCGTCAACCGGCAACCGGTTTGCGAGAGGTTGCGTCGATCGACAAGGCTGGGCATCATGCCTGCCGCCTCGACGACTCGCCGCGTGCTCGCCGCCTCGATCATCGCGTCGCTCTCGGTCACCGGCTGCCAGACCCTGGACGACGCGGGCGTGGCGCTCGGGCGGGCCGATCTGGTCAACGACCTCGCCGCGCGGATGGACCAGGCGCTGGAACAGACCTGGGCCGCCGACTACCAGCTCGCCGGCGGCCAGACCGCCTCGATCGCCCAGACCGTCAAGCCGCTGCGCTCCACCTACACCTGGCCCGGCGGCAGGATCACGGTGACCCAGGAGGCGGTGACCCGGTGCGCGAGCACCTCCGCCCGCACCTCCTGCACGGTGTCCCCGCCGGTGCTCACCGCCGGCAAGCCGTCGGTGGTCGTCTACGACGAGGCCCGCAAGCAGGGCCTGGTCACCCCGCCCGCGGTGATCCGGCTGCTCACCGACGCGGCGCTGGAGCCCGACGCGGTCATCACCCAGGCCGACACCACCCTCGCCGGGCACCACGCCACCTGCGTGGACGTCGCCAACGCCGGGGAGCGTTTCGCCACCTGCGTGACGAACGAGGGGGTGCTGGGCAGCTTCACCGGCACGCTCGACGGCAAGGCCGCCGAGGTCACCCTGAGTCGCTACACCGAGACGGTCGAACCCGCCACGTTCGACGTGCCGGCCGGCGCCGGCGTGGTGGACCGGCGCACGAAGACGTCCTGACGCCCGCCGGCCCTCACACCCCCAGCAGCGTGCGCAGGTGCCGCGGCGGCGGGCAGTCGTGCGCCAGCATCGAGTCGTGCCAGTCGCGTGCCGCCACCCCCGCCGGCCGAGCCGCGGCGATGTCCGCCATCTCGCTGTAGCCGACGAAGTAGGTGGAGAGCTGGGTGGAGGTGAGCAGCGCGCGCCGCCATTTCCCGGTCGCCTCGCCCTCCTCCTGGAAGCCCCGCCCGGTCATCAGCGCCAGCGCGTCGGCCTCGGAAAGGTCGTCGCAGTGCACGAGCTGGTCGAGCAGCGCGTTGATGGTCATCCGGAGCTGCATCTTGAGCTGCTGCAACCGCACCGGCAGCCCACCGAAACCCAGCCCGGCCATCAGCTCCTCGGTGTAGACCGCCCAACCCTCGATGAACACGCCGGATTCGGTGAGCGCGCGCACCCGGGTCGGGCCGGCGTAGCGGCGGGCGTGGGCGAGCTGGAGGAAATGACCGGGCATCGCCTCGTGCACGGTCAGGTTGCGGATCATGTGGTCGTTGTATTCCCGGTAGAACGACTCGACCCGCCGCGCCGGCCAGTCCGCCGGGGTCGGCGCGATGCAGTAGAACGTCGGCACGTCGGCCGTTTCCAGCGGACCCGGCGCGTCGCAGTAGGCCACCGCCACGCCCCGGGCGAACTCCGGCATCTCCTGGATCACGCACGGATCGTCGACCAGGCTCACCAGATCGTGGTGGCGGACGAAGTCGCTCGCCTCGTCGAGCGTCACCGACGCCAGGTCCACTATGGTGGCGTCGTCCGGGTGCTCCGCGGCGAGCAGGCCCAGCGCGCGGCGTACCGTCTCGTCGTCGGCCGGACCACCGACCAGCTCGACCGCCGCCGCCCGGATCTCGTCGGTGACCCGGTCGAGGTTGGCCCACGCGCGGCGCTGCACCTCGGCGGCGCTCAGCTCGGTGTCGAGCGTGTGCCACAGCCGCGCCTCCCAGCGCCGCCGGCCCAACCGCGGGTCGCGACCCGGGCCGGCGTCCGCCGCCAGCCCCGCCCGCAGCCACCCCACGAACTCGTCGAGCGCGGCGATCGCGGCGGTGGCCGCCGGCCCCACCCGACCCCGCAGCGCCGGCGCCTGCGCGAGCAACGCCGGGACCTCGTCGCGAATCAGCGCCGCCGCGCCGGCGAACTGCCCGACCGCCGTCTCGGCGTGCACCCGCGGCATGTCCCGCAGCGTCGCGCGCGCGGTCGCCAGCGCATCGGGTACGGCATCGAGGCGCCCGGCGAGGTGGCCGAGTCGCTCGTCGACCGGGGCGTAGGGGCGGGCCAGCAACGCGTGCAGCAGCGGACCCGGGTTGTGCCGCAGCGGGTCCCACTCGTGGCCGCGGATCTCGGTGGCCTCGAACAGCCCGCGGTCGACCAGGCTGCTGAGCAGCGCGTGGTCGACGCCCTCGTCGACGTCGAGCACGTCCGGGTCGATCTCGGCGAGCGCGTCGGCCGCGTCGCGCAGCATCGCCTGGTCGGCGGCGAGCGCGTCGGCGGAGAGGTCGGGCAGGCGGTCGTCGTAGCGGTGGTCCCCGGCGGACGTGGCCAACCCGGGCCGGCTCTCCAGCAACGCCTCCACGATCCGCTCGGCGAGCGGTCCGAACGCTTCCATCCCCGAACCCTACCCACCATCACGCCTCGGCGCGGCTGCGAGATCTTGGTACGAAACGGTCCTTCCAGGGGCACTTCCGTACCAGGATCTTCAGGTTTCCGGCGTGGCGGGTTCGGCGGCGCGGACGGCGTCGGCGTAGGCCAGGGCGGCGCGACGCAACGCGGCCTCCGGATCGATGCCGGCCTGCCGGGCGGCGGCCACCGTGGCCAGCAGGCTCGCGCCGAGCCGGGCCTCCGGATCCACCTGCGACCCGGCCAGCGGCGGCGGCACGGCCAGCCCCACCCGGCCGGCGCGGTCCAGGATCTTCGCGGCCAGCGCGAGCGCGGGCTGACTCAACGCGATCCCGTCGAGCACCGAGGCGCGGGTCTTCTCCGCCCGCTTGATCCGCTCCCAGTTGGCCTCGATCTCCTCGATGGTGCCGGCCGGCTCGCCGGCGAACACGTGCGGGTTGCGCCGCACCATCTTGTCGACCAGGCCGCCGGCCACGTCGTCGACGGTCCAGCTCTTCCCCTCCGGGAGGTTCTCGGCCAGCCGGGCGTGCAGCAGCACCTGGAGCAGCACGTCCCCCAACTCCTCGCGCAGCGAGTCGGTGTCGTCGGCGCTTATCGCGTCGTACGCCTCGTAGCACTCCTCCAGCAGGAACGCGGCCAGGCTGCGGTGGGTCTGCGCCCGCTTCCACGGGTCACCTCCCGGGGAGGCCAGCCGGTCCATCACCTCGACCGCGTCGAGCAGCCGGGCGCCCGGCGGGTCCCAGGAGCCGTACATCAGCTCCAGCTCGGCCAGGGACGGTTCGCGGGCCAGCCGCAGCCCCAACTCCCGGGCGAGCGCATCGTCGCCGGCCGGGCCGGCCAGCCAGACCGCGCCGCCGTGCGTGGCGGCGGCGTCGAGCAGCGCCTGCGTCGCGCCCTCGGTCATCACGCGCACCTCGACGCCGGCCGTCCGCACCGCCCGGGTCAGCTCGCCGTCGACGCCGGTGAGGACCGGCGCGGAGCGTACGGCGTCCCAGGCGGCCGAGGTCAACAGGCCGGCCGGCAGCCGGGGCGAGGTGACCAGCAGGACGATGCGCGCGGTCATGCGCCGGGCGCCGCCGACGGCTCGACCACCGGCACCGACTCGCCGGTCTCCGGCTCCGGGGTGGAGATGTCGGTGACCGACGACCCCGGCTCGCCCAGCGGCACGGAGACCGCCGGCACGTCGCCCTTGAAGGTGAGCACCGGGAAGGCCAGCGGACGGTAGCGCGGGTTGACCGAGACGTCGTAGCCGTCGATCGCGTCGGCGAGCGCCTTGCGGGTGGCCAGCGCGGAGCGGAGCTGATCACCGTCGAGCTGGCCGGCGGCGTCGGCGTCGGACACGTTCGGCGGGATGGCGCCGGCGGCCCGGCCGGCGGCGATCACCGCGGCCAGTTCCTCCTTCGTGGGGGCGGTCGACTCACCGACCGGCACGCCGGAGACGCAGGTGTAGAACTCGGCGACCCGCTTCGGGTACGCCGCGTCGGCGGGCAGCCCGGTCTGCTGGGCCACCTGCTCTGCGGTCACCTGGTTCTTCGGCTGGTAGCCCCGGTCGGCGGAGAGCTCCCTGCACACGTCCGACAGCACCAGGGTGGCGACCACCTGGTCTCGGGGCGGCAGCAGCGCGTCGGCCTGCGGTGCGGTGGCCGGCTGGCTGGCCAGGCCGTCCCGGACCTCGTCGAGAATCGAGCTGACCTGATCCTCGGTGACGCGGTGGTCACCGATGTAGGCGGCGACCCCCGGCTCGGTGCGGCAACCGGAGAGGGCGACGAGGCCGACCGCCACGCTGGCGACGGCGACAAGACGGCGTACACGCATGCCGGTCACTCTCTCACGCCCCGAACCCGGCTGTGACGCCGCCCACCTCACCGCGCCCCCGCCTCCGCCGGGACCGGCTCACCCAGAACATCCTTGAGGAGCTGGGCGCACCACTGGAGCAGCGCCTGGTCGCGCAGCGGCTCGCCGCCGACCCGCCGGATGCTCGGCCGGGGCACGCTCACCTGGTCGAGCGCCTGCTTGTAGACCGAATCCGGGTGGTAGCGCTTGAGCCGCATCTGCTTCGAGTCGGGCAGCGGCAGCGGACCGAACCGGATGTGCTTGCCCTGCATCGACACGTCGGCCAGGCCGTAGCGGCGGGCCAGCAGCCGGAAGTTCGCCACCGCCACCAGGTTCTGCACCGGCGCGGGCGGCTCGCCGTAGCGGTCGGTCATCTCGGCCACCACCTCGCCCAGCCGCTCCGCGTCGCGGGCCTCGGCCAGCTTGCGGTACATCTCCAGGCGCAGCCGCTCCACCCCGACGTAGTCGTGCGGCAGGTGCGCGTCGATCGGCAGGTCGATCTTGACGTCGGTCTCCTCCTCGGTGCTCTCACCCTTGAAGGCGGACACCGCCTCGCCGACCATCCGGACGTACAGGTCGAAGCCGACGCCCTCGATGTGGCCGGACTGCTCACCGCCGAGCAGGTTGCCGGCGCCCCGGATCTCCAGGTCCTTCATCGCCACGTACATGCCGGCGCCCAGCTCGGTGTGCTGGGCGATGGTGGCCAGCCGCTCGTGCGCGTGCTCGGTGAGCGGCTTCTCCGGCGGGTAGAGAAAGTAGGCGTACGCGCGTTCCCGGCCCCGGCCGACCCGGCCCCGGATCTGGTGCAGCTGGGCCAGGCCGAGCAGGTCGGCGCGTTCCACGATCAGCGTGTTGGCGTTCGGGATGTCGATGCCCGACTCGACGATCGTGGTGCAGACCAGGACGTCGAACTCCTTCTCCCAGAAGCCGACCATCACCTTCTCCAGCGCCTCCTCGCCCATCTGGCCGTGCGCCACCGCGACCCGGGCCTCGGGCACCAGCTCGCGGATCCGGCGTGCCGCCCTGTCGATCGACTCGACCCGGTTGTGCAGGTAGAACACCTGACCGTCGCGCAGCAGCTCGCGGTGGATGGAGGCGGCCACCTGCCGGTCGTCGTACGCCCCGACGAACGTCAGCACCGGGTGCCGCTCCTCGGGCGGGGTGGCGATGGTGGACATCTCCCGGATGCCGGTGATCGCCATCTCCAGCGTCCGCGGGATCGGGGTGGCCGACATGGCGAGCACGTCGACCGAGGCGCGCAGCGTCTTCAGGTGCTCCTTGTGCTCGACGCCGAAACGCTGCTCCTCGTCGATGATGACCAGCCCGAGGGACTTGAACCGGGTGGCCGCCTGGAGCAGCCGGTGGGTGCCGATGACGATGTCGACGCTGCCGTCGGCCACCATCTCCAACGTCCGCTCGGACTCCTTCGCGGTCTGGAACCGGGAGAGCTGCCGGATGTTGACCGGGAACTGGCTCATCCGCTCGGCGAACGTGTTGTAGTGCTGCTGCACCAGCAGCGTGGTGGGCACCAGCACGGCCACCTGCTTGCCGTCCTGCACCGCCTTGAACGCCGCCCGCACCGCGATCTCGGTCTTGCCGTAGCCGACGTCGCCGCAGATCAGCCGGTCCATCGGGACGGTCTGCTCCATGTCCCGCTTGACCTCCTCGATGGCGGCCATCTGGTCGGGCGTCTCCTGCCAGGGGAACGCGTCCTCCAACTCCCGCTGCCACGGGGTGTCCGGGCCGAAGTTGTGCCCCTTGGACGCCTTGCGGGCGGCGTAGAGCTGAATGAGCTGGGCGGCGATCTCCCGGACCGCCTTGCGCGCCCGGGCCTTGGACTTCTGCCAGTCCGAGCCGCCCATCTTGTGCAGCGTGGGCTGCTCGCCGCCGACGTAGCGGGAGAGCTGGTCGAGCTGGTCGGTGGGGACGAAGAGGCGGTCGCCGGGCTGGCCGCGCTTGCTCGCCGCGTATTCGATCACCAGGTATTCCCGGCTGGCGCCGTTGACGGTGCGCTGCACCAGCTCGACGTAGCGGCCGATGCCGTGCTGCTCGTGCACCACGAAGTCGCCGGCCCGCAGTTCGAGGGGATCGATGGTGTTGCGCCGCCGGCTGGGCATCTTGCGCATGTCGCGGGTGGAGGTGCCCCGGCCGCCGGTGACGTCGTTGCCGGTCAGCAGCACGAACCGCGACGCCTCGTCGACGAAGCCCGCGGTCAGGCAGCCGCAGGAGACGAGCAGCTCGCCGGGGGCGGGCGCGGTGGGCACCTCCTCGGTGAGCCGGGCGCCGAGGCCGGCGTCGCGGAGCACCTCGACGGCCCGCTGGGCGGGACCGTGCCCCTCGAAGACGAGCGCGATCGACCAGCCCTCGCCGGCCCAACGCTTCAGGTCGTCGACCACCCGGGCGGTCTCGCCGTGATAGAGCGGGGCCGGCTGGGCGGCGAGGCTCACCGCGATGGCGTCGTCGGGCGTGACGTCGACCTCTGCGGGCGCGTCCTCCCACGGCTGCCGGGCCGGCGCGGCCTCTTCGACCATAATTCGGCCTCCGCGCCGGTAGCCGGCGCTCCGGACCGAATGAGGGTCGGCCTCGACCAGGCCGAACGGGGCGAGCGTCCACCAGGGCTGGCGCAGGGCGCGGGCTGTCGTGCGTACCTCGGCCAGGGTCTTGAAGGCGGCGGCGCCGAGGTCGACCGGGGCCTGGCCGCCGACGGCGGCTGCGGCCCAGCTCGCCTGGAGGAACTCCTCCGAGGTACGGACCAGGTCGTGCGCCCGGGTGCGGATGCGCTCCGGGTCGCAGAGCAGCACGTGGGTGCCGGCCGGCATGCAGTCGACGAGCAGCTCCAGCGCGTCGGCGCCGATCAGCGCCGGGGCGAGGGACTCCATGCCCTCGACCGGGATGCCCTCGGCCAGTTTGTCGAGGATCTCGGCCAGCTCGGGGTGTTCGGCGGCGAGCGCGGCGGCCCGCTTCCGCACCGACGGGGTGAGCAGCAGCTCGCGGCACGGCGGCGCCCAGAGCTGCGGCACGCCTTCGATGGTGCGCTGGTCGGCGACGGCGAAGGTGCGGATCTCCTCCACCTCGTCGCCCCAGAATTCGACCCGGGACGGGTGCTCGTCGGTGGGCGGGAAGACGTCCAGGATGCCGCCGCGCACGGCGTACTCGCCGCGCTTGGTGACCAGGTCGACCCGGGCGTACGCCATGTCGGTGAGCCGGCGGGCCACCTGGTCCAGGTCGGCCTCTTCGCCGGCGGCGAGCTGCACCGGCTCCAGGTCACCGAGGCCCTTGAGCTGCGGTTGGAGCAGCGACCGGACCGGTGCCACGACCACCCGCAGCGGCCCGCTGCGCCCCTGCGCGTCGGCGGAGTCGGGGTGGGCCAGCCGGCGCAGCACGGCGAGCCGCCGCCCGACCGTGTCGGAGCGCGGCGAGAGCCGCTCGTGCGGCAGCGTCTCCCAGGACGGGAAGACCGCCACCTGCTCCGGCGGCAGCAGGCTGCCCAGCGCCGAGACCAGGTCGTCGGCCTCGCGGGTAGTGGCGGTGACCGCGAGCACCGGCCGCCCGCCCCCCTGCTCGTCGGCGGCGACGGCGGCCACGGCGAACGGGCGCAGCGCGGCCGGTGCGGTGAGGTCGAGCCCGTCGACCTGGGCGGCACCGGAGCGCGCCAGGTCACGCGCCCGGGCCAGCCCGGGGTCGGCCAGGGCGGCGGCGAAGAGTCCGGTGAGCATCAGTGATCACTTCCAGCGCTTGACACACGACGACGACCCCGCGCCCAACCGGACGGGGGTCCCACCCGACCCTATCCCCTCCGACCCCACCCCCGGGTGCGCCGCTGATGCACGGAAAGAGTGGCCTTCGGCGCGCGGATGGGCGCTGTTTCCGTGAATCAGCGGCGCTTCTTGACGAGTGGCGAGGGGCGTGGTGGGTTGGGGTGTGGGTGAGGGTGAGTATCGGGCGGTCTTCGACGCCGAGGTGGTCTTTGTCAACGGGGGCGGGCTGCGTACCGACGGGTTCCGGCTGGACGTGCCCGGCCCCGGGATCACCGACGACGAGTTGAGGGCGCTGCTCGTGCGGCACCTCGGGCTGCTCATGGTCGGCGAGGTGCGGATCAGCAACCGGACCGTGGTCGAGGAGGCGCACAAGGGCGGGCGCGGCGTCGGCCGTGCGCCGTCCGGCGGGCGGCGGCTGGTGGAGCTGAGCCACGACATCACCGACGGCCTGGTCACGCTGCCCGGCTGGCCGGCCCCCCGGATCACCGACTGGCTGACCCGGGAGGCGTCCCGCGAGCGGTACGCGCCGGGTGTCGAGTTCCACGTCGGCCGCATCGACATGATCGCCAACACCGGCACGTACGTCGACACGCCGTCGCACCGCTTCGCCGACGGACCCGACCTGACCGGGGTACCGCTGGACCGGCTGGCCGACCTGCCCGGCCTGGTGGTCCGCGTACCCGCCGGCACCCGGGCGGTGGACCGCCTGCTGCTCGCCCCCTACCAGGTGGCCGGGCAGGCGGTGCTGCTGCACACCGGCTGGGACGCGCACTTCGGCACCGACCGGTATGCCGCACCGCAGGCGCCGTACCTGACCGGCGACGGGGCCTCCTGGCTGGTGGAGGCCGGCGCGGCGCTGGTCGGCATCGACTCGATCAACATCGACGACATGACCCCGGCGGCGGCCGGCGAGCGCCCGGCGCACACCGGGCTGCTGGCCGCCGGCATCCCGATCGTGGAGCACCTGACCGGCCTGGACGCGCTGCCGCCGACCGGTTTCCGGTTCACCGCCGCCCCGCCGCGGGTGGCCGGCATGGGCACCTTCCCGGTCCGCGCCTTCGCCGTAGTCTGACGGCTCCACCCGGTGAGTGGAACGCGATAGGTGTCAAACGGGAGCCGAGACACCCATGGCGTTCCACCGACGGCATCCAGGTGCAGCGGGTGGAACGTCATGGGTGTCAAAACCGTCTCGTGACAGCCATCGCGTTCCACCGACCCGCGTGGTGCGTGGCGAGGTGGTCAGGCGGCGTGGACGGCCGGCGAGGTCAGGCGGCGGAGCAGGCGCCGGGACGCGCGGGCCAGCACCCCGGACCGGGGCAGGTCTAGCGGCCACCGCTCGACCTCCGCGCCGGCGGAGAACTCCAGCAGCAGGCCAGACGCCGAGGTCGGGCCGACGTCCATCCGCCACAGGCCGACGCCGGCCTGGATCACCGCGCGGTCAGTAGCGCACCGCGATCCGCTGTTCGACCGCGTCGACCCGGATCTCCCCGCCGTACGGGATGATCAACTGCGGGTCGGTGTGGCCGAGGTCGACGTCGAAGACCACCACCGGGTCGTCGACGTACGGGCCGATCGCCCGCAGGATCGCCGCCCGCTGCTCCTCGCCCCAGGCCAGCCGCTCCGCCACCGACAGCGGCCGGTCGAAGTTCCATGCCTTGGGCCGGCCCACCACGATCGCCGGGAAGCCGGCGAGCAGGCCGCGCTCGCCCAGGTTCCGCACGATCCGGAACACCTCCTGAGCCGGCGGCATCTCCTGCGAGGTCTCCATGAGCAGCACCGCGCCGGCCAGTTCGGCGGCGGACGGCACCCGGCCGGCGGCGGCCAGCCAGTGCAGGATCTCCAGGTTGCCGCCCCAGGTGCCGCCCTGGACCATCCGGGCCGGCCCGTGCCAGCGCCAGCCCTCGCCCGGAACCATCGGCGGTTCCTCGGTGAGCGTCGCCGGGTCGCGCCAGTCGAGCGTCTCGTCGCCCCACTCGGCGGCCGGGGTCAGGTCGTACCAGTCGGAGGTGAACAGCGCCGCGCGCAGCGAGTCGAGGGTGAGCGGGTGCGGTCGGCCGGGCCGGCCGAGGTGCACCAGCACCGAGCCGCCGTGATAGGCGACGACCCCCAGCCGGTGCAGGTGGTTGAGCAGGTTGGTGTTGTCGGAATAGCCGAAGTAGGGCTTCGGGTTGGCCCGCAGCACCTCGTCGTCGAGGAACGGGGTGACCGTGATCAGGTCGTCCCCGCCGACGGTGGCGAGCACCGCGGTGACCGTCGGGTCGGCGAACGCGGCGGTCAGGTCGCGGGCCCGGTCCCGCGGGTCGGCGCCCATCTGCCGGGTGGTCGGATATTCCACCGGTTCCAACCCCAGCTCGTCGCGGAGGCGGCGCAGGCCCAGCTCGTACACGTGGGGAAAGAGACCGGGCAGACCGGCGGAGGGTGAGACGACCGCGACCCGGTCGCCCGGTCGCGGCTTGACGGGGTAGCGCGGCGTCGTCATGATCCGACGCTATCGGCGCGCACCAGCGATTTCCGCCGCACAAAACCCGCAAATAGGGCACATGCCAGCAATAGGCTGGGCCGGTGAACGACGAGCCGGAGCTGCGGACCCGGGACTGGCTGCCCCGCACGGCGGCGCTGGTGCTCGGCACCCTCGCGCTCGCCAGCGCGTTCATCGCCGCCTACGTCGGCGCGCTGCACAAGCCGGACCCGAAGGACGTGCCGGTCGCCGTGGTCACCACCGACCAGCAGGCCCAGGCCGTGATGTCGGCCGTCCGCGCCCGCACCGACACCATCAAACCCGTCGGGTACGACAGCCGGGCCCGCGCCGTCGACGGCCTGAACGACCGGTCGGTGTACGCGGTGCTCAGCTCCGCCCCCGGCGGGCTGACCCTGGCCGCGGCCAGCGCCGGCGCGCCCGCCGCCACCGAACTCGTCACCGACGTGTTCACCGAGGCCGCCCGGCAGGCCGGCCTGCCGCTGCAGGTCACCGACGAGGTGCCGGTCTCCGACGGCGACCCGCGCGGCCTGGTCCCGTTCTATCTGGCGGTCGGCGTGGTGCTCGGCGGCTACCTGGCGTCCACCGCGCTCGGCATCTCGCTCGGCACCAGCCCGCGCGGCCTGCGCCGGGCCGGGTTGCGGATCGCCACCCTCGCGGTGCACTCCGTCCTGCTCGGCATCATCGGCGCACTCCTGGTCGGGCCGGTGCTCGACGTGTTCGACCACGACGTCGGAACCATCGCGGTGATCGGCGCGCTGGCCGCGTTCGCGGCCGGAATGGTCGCGGCGGCCGTGCAGGCGTGGCTCGGGCTGCTCGGCACCGGCATCGTGATCCTGCTGCTGGTGGTGCTCGGCAACCCCGGCTCCGGCGGCATCTACGCGCCCGAGTTCCTGCCCACCTTCCTGCGCGGCATGCACCGCTGGAACGTGCCCGGTCTCACCACCGACCTGCTCAAGTCCGCGGTCTACTTCGACTGGCGCGGCGGCGGATGGGCGCTGGTCGGGCTGCTGGTCTGGATCGCCGTCGGCCTGGTCGGGCTGCTCACCGCCACGCTGTTCCGGGCCCGCCGGCGGGCCGCCCGGACCGGTCCGGGACGGCACGCGGTCGCCGGGGGGTGACCGGCCGGCGCGTCCCAGAGTGCAGATCATCACGCCGTCCCCCTCCTGCCGTCAGGGCTCACGCGGATACCATCCAGAGGAGTCGGACAGCGCTGTCCTTCGTCCTCGCGTAAGGAGCGCACCCGTGACCGACCAGCACGACCACGACGGCCCCGACGCCGCTCTCCGGGCCGACATCCGCCGCCTCGGCACGCTGCTCGGGCAGACCCTGGCACGTCAGGAAGGGCGCCCGCTGCTCGACCTGGTCGAGGAGATCCGCGCCCAGGTCCGCGCCGACGCGCCGGCCGCGGCCCAGCGCCTCGCCGGGCTCGACGTCACCACCGGCACGAAGCTGGCCCGGGCCTTCTCCACCTACTTCCACCTGGCCAACATCACCGAGCAGGTGCACCGCGCCCGCGACCTGCGCCGCCGCCGCGCCACCCACGGCGGCTGGCTGGACCAGGCCGCCAAGATGATCGCCGAGCGTGGCGTGCCGGCCGAGGAGATCGCCGCCGCGGCCCGGCGGCTCGCCGTCCGCCCGGTCTTCACCGCCCACCCCACCGAGGCGGCCCGCCGGTCCATCCTGTCCAAGCTGCGCGCGGTCGCCGACGAGCTGGACGCCGAGACCGCCAACGCGATCCTCTACGGCGCCAGCGACGAGGGCCCGGCCAACCGCCGCCTCGCCGAACTGCTCGACCTGATGTGGCAGACCGACGAGCTGCGGCTCGACCGGCCGGACCCGACCGACGAGGCGCGCAACGCCATCTACTACCTGCGCGACCTGCACGCCGAGGCCGCGCCGCAGGTCCTCGACGACCTCGCCGACACGCTGCGCACGCTCGGCGTGGAGACCTCGCCGACGGCCCGCCCGCTGACGTTCGGCACCTGGATCGGTGGCGACCGCGACGGCAACCCGTTCGTCACCCCGACGGTCACCCGCGAGGTGCTGCGAATCCAGCACGAGCACGGCATCGAGGCCACCGAGAAGGCGATGGACGAGCTGATCAGCGAGGTCAGCGTCTCCCGCCGGCTGCGCGCCGTCTCGCTCGACCTCTCCGCCAGCCTGGCCAAGGACCTCGACGCGCTGCCCGAGGTGGCGCCCCGGTTCCGCCGGGTCAACGCCGAGGAGCCCTACCGGCTCAAGGCCCGCTGCGTGAAGGCGAAGCTGGCCAACACCCGGGAACGGCTGCGCGCCGGCACCCCGCACGTGCCGGGCCGGGACTACCAGGGCTCGACCGAGCTGGTCGCCGACCTGGAGCTGCTGCGCGCCTCGCTGGCCCGCAACTCCGGCCAGCTCACCGCCGTGGGCCGGCTCGCCTCCACCATCCGTACGCTCTCCGCGTTCGGCCTGCACCTGGCCACCATGGACATCCGGGAGCACGCCGAGAAGCACCACGAGGTGCTGGCGCAGCTCTACGAGGCGGTGGGCGAGGTCTCCGACTACCCGTCGCTGAGCCGGCTGGAGCGCACCAAGCTGCTCGCCGACGAGCTGACCGGCCGCCGGCCGCTCTCCACCCAGGACAGCCCGCTCACCGAGTCGGCCCGCAAGACGTTCGACGTGTTCGGCGCGATCCGCGAGGCGCAGGACCGGTTCGGTCCCGAGGTCATCGAGTCGTACATCATCTCCATGACGCTCGGCGTGGACGACGTGCTCGCCGCCGTCGTGCTGGCCCGCGAGGCCGGCCTGGTCGACGTGCAGAGCGGGCGGGCGCGGGTCGGCATCGTGCCGCTGCTGGAAACGCCGGCCGAGCTGAACTCCGGCGGCGAACTCCTCGACGAGCTGCTGTCGCTGCCGGCCTACCGGGCGCTGGTCGCGGCCCGGGGCGACGTGCAGGAGGTGATGCTGGGCTACTCCGACTCCAACAAGGAGGCCGGCATCACCACCAGCCAGTGGTCCATCCACCGGGCCCAGCGGGCGCTGCGGGACGTGGCCGCCCGGCACGGCGTGCACCTGCGGTTGTTCCACGGCCGGGGCGGCACGGTCGGGCGGGGTGGTGGCCCCACGCACGAGGCGATCCTGGCCCAGCCCTACGGCACGCTGGACGGCGCGATCAAGGTGACCGAGCAGGGCGAGGTCATCTCGGACAAGTACACGCTGCCGGCGCTGGCCCGGGAGAACCTGGAGCTGACCGTGGCCGCCGTGCTCCAGGCCACGCTGCTGCACACCGCGCCCCGGCAGCCGGCCGAGATGCTGGAACGCTGGGACGCGGCGATGGACACGGTGTCGGAGTCGGCGTTCCGGTGCTACCGGTCCCTGGTCGAGGACCCGGACCTGCCGGCCTACTTCTGGGCGTCCACCCCGACCGAGTTGCTCGGCGCGCTCAACATCGGCTCCCGGCCGGCGAAGCGGCCGAACACCGGGGCCGGCCTGTCCGGCCTGCGCGCCATCCCGTGGGTGTTCGGCTGGACGCAGACGCGGCAGATCGTGCCGGGCTGGTTCGGCGTGGGCTCCGGGCTGGCCGCCGCCCGGGAGGCGGGCCTGGCCGACGTGCTCGCCGAGATGCACCGGAACTGGCACTTCTTCCGCACGTTCCTGTCGAACGTGGAGATGATGCTGACCAAGACCGACCTGAGCATCGCCCGCCGCTACGTGGAGACGCTGGTCCCGAAGAAGCTGCACCCGATCTTCGAGAAGATCGAGGAGGAGTACGAGCTGACCAAGCGCGAGGTGCTGGCGATCACCGCCACGCCGGCGCTGCTGGAGAACTCGCCGGTGCTGCAACGCACGCTCGCCGTGCGGGACACCTACCTGGAGCCGCTGCACCACCTCCAGGTGGCGTTGCTGCGGCAGTACCGCGAGTCCGGCGCCCCGGGGCGGGCGGTGGCGACCGCGCCGGGCGGCCGGCGGGCCCCGAACGACGGCACGGCGCTGGAGCGGGCGCTGCTGACCACGGTCAACGGCATCGCCGCCGGCATGCGCAACACCGGCTGAGGTGCAAGGAGGGGCCCCCGCTTAACGCATTCTGCATAGGCGGGGGCCCCTCTTAACACCTGCGCGGGTTAGAAGTCGCCGCCGCCGAAGTCGCCGCCGCCGAAATCACCGCCGCCGAAATCACCGCCGCCGAAATCACCGCCGCCGAAGTCGCCGCCGCCGAAGTCGCCGCCGCCGAAGTCGTTGCCGGCGTAGTCGCCCTGGCCGGCGAAGTCGTTGCCGCCCTGGTCGCCGAAGTCCTGGCCGTCGCCGAACCCGTCCTGGAAGCCCTCCTGGTAGCCGGACTCGTAGCCGTAGCCCGGGTCGGCGAACGCGGGCGAGAAAAGCGCGTCCGCGATCAACATGCCGCCGAGCACGCCGGCGCCCGCGCCCAACGCGGTCTTCCACCACGGCGTCGAATACCAGCCGGCCGGCACCGGCCGGCCCTGCAGGTGACCGCCCGGGTAGTAGTAGGGCGTCCGGCTGCCCGGCTGCGGGCCGGCCCGGAACGTCTGGCCCTGCACGGCGACCTCCCGCTCCTTGGTGAGCATGCCGGCGCCGCGGGCGGCCGCCAGCGGCGGCAGCTCCGGGCCCGGGTCGATGCCCATCGCCGAGCGCGCCGCCCGGATGTACGCCAACCCCTCCAGCGCGGTCTCCCGGGCCAACGCGAACTGGTGTGTCGTGCGCGCCTGCTCCAGCTGCGAGCCGGCCGCGTTGTAGCGCTCGCCCGCGTCGGCCAGCGCCTGGCGGACCGCCGGCTCGTCGCCGTGCAGGTTCATCAGCTGGCCGCCCAGCCGCTCGTACCAGCGCTGCGCCTCGGCGCGGGCGTCCGCCAGCTCGTTCGCCCGCCGGGACCTGCTTCCCCACCGCCAGAACACCAGCGCACCTCCGAGCATCAGCACCAGGAACAGCCACAGGGCAACGTCCATGGCTTCGAACGTACCCAGCGCGCGCACGTCGTACCCGTTTGGCAAGCTCTCCGGCATGAGCTTCTCGACGCTGGCCGTGGTGGTGCTCTGCCTCGCTGCGGGCGGCGCGGTGGGCTGGCTGGCGGCCCGGGCCCGCTCGGCGGCCGACGTGGCCCGGCTGGAGGCCACGCTGGCGGCCACCCGCGCGGGCGAGGGGCGGCTGGAGCAGTCCATGCGGGCGCTCAGCTACGAGGCGACCGCGCAGTCCCAGGAGGCAGTGGCGCGCGCGGTGGCGCCGCTGCACGACACGCTCCGCCGCTACGAGCAGCGCGTCGCGGAATTGGAGCACGACCGGGTCGACGCCTACGCCGAGCTGCGCGAGCAGGTCCGCTCGATGAGCACGGTCTCCGGCGAGCTACGCACCGAGACCAAGCAGCTGGTGGCCGCGCTGCGTGCGCCGCAGGTGCGCGGCCGGTGGGGCGAGCACCAGCTCCGGCGGATCGTGGAGGCGGCCGGCATGCTGGAGCACTGCGACTTCGACGAGCAGGTCACCGCCGCCACCGACCACCAGGGGGTCCGCCCCGACCTGGTGGTGCGCCTGCACGGCGGTCGCTCCGTGGTGGTCGACGCGAAGGCCCCGTTCGACGCCTACCTGACCGCGATGGAGGCGCGCGACGAGCGTGGTCGGGACGCCCAGCTCGACGCGCACGCCCGGCATCTGCGGGCGCACGTGGACAGCCTGGCCGCCAAGTCCTACTGGGCCGCGTTCGACCAGACCCCCGACTTCGTGGTGCTGTTCGTGCCGGCCGACCCGTTCCTCGACGTGGCGTTGCAGCGCGATCCGGCCCTCCTGGAGCATGCGTTCGCCCGCAACGTGGTGCTGGCCACGCCGGCCACGCTTGTCGCGCTGCTGCGTACGGTCGCCTACTCGTGGCGGCAGGAGGCGCTGGCGCGCAACGCCGCCACGGTCCACTCGCTGGCCCGCGAGCTCTATGCGCGGCTGTCCACGCTGGGCGACCACGTGGGCAAGTTGGGCAGTTCGTTGAGCGGGGCGGTGACGGCCTACAACCGGGCGGTCGGGTCGTTGGAGTCCCGGGTGCTGGTCAGCGCCCGCAAGCTGGCCGAGATGGGCGTCTCCGGTGACGAGCTGCCCGCCCCGGCGCAGGTCGAGCTGGCGCCCCGGCAGCCGCAGGCGCCGGAGCTGCGCTCCGAAGCCTGAGTTTCACCCCCGGCGGGCGGATTCGACCACGAACGGGGTGCCCTGCTGGCAGGTGGTCACCATGCCCGGCTCGGGCCGACCGGTGACCTCCACCTCGGCGCCGGCCTTGAGCAGGTCGCGCGGACCGCCGATCAGCAGGTGGTCGTCGAGCAGCAGGCAGTTCGGCTCGACCCCGGCCCGGATGGTGCCGCTGAGCGTGGTCTCGCCGACGCCCGGCGGCGTCGACGCACCGCCCTTCCAGGTCGGGTCCGGGCGGCTCGGGCTGACGCTGGGCACGGGCCCGGGCTGGCTGGTCGCCGGGGTGGCTCCGGTCGGGCCGGGGCCGGCAGGCTCGTCGTCCGGGGCGGCGCAGGCGGTCAGCGCGGCAGCGGCGAGCAGGGCGACGAACACCGTCCGAGGAGTCTTCATGTCGGTTGGACGCGCCGGGCGCCTGATCCGTTCCCGGTCAGCCGCGGGCCGCGGCGGCCTTCATGTCGCGCTTCAGCTCCTGCGGCAGCGAGAAGGTCAGCCGCTCGTCCGCGGTGGTGATCTCCTCGACGTCGGCGAAGCCGCGCTCGGCCAGGTGCGCCAGCACCTGCTGGACCAGGTCGTCCGGCACGCTCGCGCCGGAGGTGACGCCCACGGTGCGGGCCCCGGCCAGCCAGGCGTCGTCGATCTCGTGGGCGAAGTCGACGAGGTGGCCGGTGCGGGCGCCGGCGTCCAGCGCCACCTCGACCAGGCGGACCGAGTTCGAGGAGTTGCGCGAGCCGACCACGATCACCACGTCGCACTCCGGGGCGATCTCCTTGACCACGTGCTGGCGGTTGGAGGTCGCATAGCAGATGTCGTCGCTGGGCGGCGACTGGAGCAGCGGCAGCCGCTGCTTGAGCCGGGCCACCGTCTCCAGCGTCTCGTCGACGGACAGGGTGGTCTGGGAGAGCCAGACCACCTTCTCCGGGTCACGCACGGTGACCTGGTCGACGCTGTCCGGGCCGTCGACGAGCTGGATGTGGGCCGGGGCCTCGCCGGCGGTGCCGATGACCTCCTCGTGCCCCTCGTGGCCGATCAGCAGGATGTCGTAGTCCTGCTGGGCGAACCGCCGCGCCTCGTGGTGCACCTTGGTGACCAGCGGGCAGGTGGCGTCGATCGCCTTGAGCGAGCGCTCCTTCGCCTGGGCGTAGACCTCGGGGGCGACGCCGTGGGCGGAGAAGATCACGGTGGCGCCCTCCGGCACCTCCTCGTTCTCCTCCACGAAGATCGCGCCCTGGGCCTCGAGCGTCCGGACCACGTGCTTGTTGTGCACGATCTGCTTGCGGACGTAGATCGGCGCGCCGTAGAGCTTCAACGCCTCCTCGACGGTCTGCACCGCCCGGTCCACGCCCGCGCAGTAGCCGCGAGGGTTCGCCAGGAGCACGCGCTTGCCGGTCCGGGGAGTCGTCTGCGCATCAGTCACCCGACCATCGTACGTGCGCCCGCAGCGCCCTGCCCCGGCCTGTCGGCGCCGGGCCGTAGGGTGGGCGGGGTGAGCGCGGGTGAGGTGGGTCGGAACACGTCGCAGGAGCGGAACACGTCGCAGGAGCGGAACACGTCGCAGGAGCGGAGCACGTCCGACGAGCCGTGGCCGGTCCGGGTGGTCAGCCAGAAGGTCGGGGCCTGGATCGCCCGGCTCGGCTGGGTGTGGGTCGACGGCCAGGTGGCGCAGATCAGCCGGCGCCCCGGCGCCTCCACCGTCTTCCTCACCCTGCGAGACCCGTCGGCCGACCTCAGCCTGACCGTCACCACCAACCGTGACGTGCTCGACTCGGGCGCGCCGGAGCTGCGCGAGGGCGCCCGGGTGGTGCTGCACGCCAAGCCCGAGTTCTACGCCGCGCGGGGCACCCTCAGCCTGCGCGCGGACGAGATCCGCCAGGTCGGCCTCGGCGAGCTGCTGGCCCGGCTGGAGAAGCTGAAGAAGCTGCTCGCCGCCGAAGGGCTGTTCGACCGGGCGCGCAAGCGGCGGCTCCCGTTCCTGCCCGGCCGGGTGGGTCTGATCACCGGGCGGGCTTCGGCGGCCGAGCGTGACGTGCTGACCAACGCCCGGCGGCGCTGGCCGGCGGTCGAGTTCCGCACGGTCAACGTGGCGGTGCAGGGGCCGAGCGCGGTGCCCGACATCGTGGGCGCGCTCAAGGTGCTCGACGCCGACCCGACGGTCGAGGTGATCGTCATCGCCCGCGGCGGTGGCGGCCTGGAGGATCTGCTGCCCTTCTCCGACGAGGCGCTGTGCCGGGCGGTCTTCGCCTGCCGCACGCCGGTGGTCAGCGCGATCGGCCACGAGACCGATGCGCCGCTGCTCGACTACGTGGCCGACGTGCGCGCCTCCACGCCCACCGACGCGGCGAAACGGATCGTGCCCGATCTGACGGAGGAGGTGCGTCTCATCGGTCAGGCCCGCGCCCGCCTCGAACGGGCCGTGCGTCACTTCGTCGACCGCGAGCAGCACCGGGTCGATTTGCTGCGCTCCCGCCCGGTGCTGGCCCGGCCGCAGGTGATGGTCGAGCAGCGGGCCGTCGAGGTGACCGCGCTGCACGATCGCGCCGGCCGGTGTCTGGAGCACCGGCTGGGCGCCGCCGCGGACGAGCTGCGCCACACCCTGGCCCGGCTGCGGGCCCTCTCCCCGGCGGCCACGCTCGACCGCGGCTACGCCATCGTCCAGCGCGGCGACGGCCACGTGGTCCGCGCCGCCGCCGAGGTGGCCAAGGGCGATCCACTGCGGGTACGCCTCGCCGAGGGCGAGCTGACCGCCACCGTCGACGGCTGATGGAATGGGACCGATGACTGAAGCGACCGAGAACGAGCAGCTCAGCTACGAGCAGGCCCGCGCCGAGCTGGCGTCGGTGGTGGAGCGGTTGGAGGCGGGCGGCACCTCGTTGGAGGAGTCGCTGGCCCTCTGGGAGCGGGGCGAGCAGTTGGCCGGGGTGTGCCAACGCTGGCTGGACGGGGCCCGGGCCCGCATCGACGCCGCCCGGCAACGCCCGCCGGACTGACCCGGCCCGTCCGCAGGTGGCCGGGCCGGCGTGCCGCCCGGGCCGCCGGTGTGGGACCGGTCGAGTTCGGCCCGCGAGCGACCCGCGTCGGCGCGGAGCGGTATACCTCGGAGGAGGTGCCTCCGAGGTATACCGCCGAGGAGTGCCGTCCGCTCCGGACGGATGCCGGTCAGTTGAACAGGTTGTAGAGCTCCGGCGGCGCCTCGACGACCTGGTCGGCCGGGGGCTTCGTCGCGGCGGCGGCGTTGCCGTAGTCGGAGTAGGTGATCTTCACGTCCTGCGCGGCGGTCTGGCCGGCGGCCGGGATCTTGAGCACCAGCTCGCTGAGCCGGCCCTGCGGGTCGACCTCGGCGGTGAACGGCACCGACTGGGCCTGCGCCCCGAGCGCGGTGATCACGGCCGGGTCGAGCGAGCCGGCCTCGGCAGCCTTGGACACGTCGACGGTGCCCTCGTAGCCGCCGTCGCCGGTCTGCCGTACCTCGGTGACACCCCGGGTGAGCACCGCGCTGCCGGCCGGGTCGACCTTGTCGAAGTCGAAGCCCAGCGCCCGGTTGCCCTTGATCCGGTTCTGGTCGAGGTGCTGGTACTTGCCGGTGTTGAGGTTCTTCACGCCGGGGATCTGGCTAGCGGCGGTGCCGCCCAGCTCCAGCTTGACCCAGCTGTCCGGCTTGGCGTGGATGAGGTCCAGCTTCATCATCAGGTCCGACGACGGGTCACCGATCGTCATCCGCATCTCGGCGCTCTGGCTGGGCTCGTGCACCTGCCCCTCGGCGGTGGAGCCGGCCCCCGCCATGGTGAACCGGAAGTTGCCCTCCCGGATCGCGTTCGTCGAGTCGAGCAGCGCCTGCTTGGCCGCGCTCGTGGGCCCCGAGGCGCTGGGGGCGACGCTGCCGGAGGCGCTGGGGGTCGCGGACGCGTCGGAGGTCCCGTCGCTGTTGCAGGCCGCCATGCCGGGAATGAGCAACGCCGCGGCGAACGCGGTGGCGCTGAAGCGTCGAATCTTCACGTCAACCTCTTCGGGTGGGATCGTCCGGGCTCGTGCCCCTTCTCTTCCCTGAAGTGGCGTTGGGCAATCCCGGGTCACCCGATCGGGGCGTCAGCGCAGCGAGGTGGCCAGCCAGCGCAGCTCGCTCTCCCGCGCGTCGCCGACGACGATCACCGTGCGGTTCGGCTCCAGCAGGACGAGCGCCTGCTCGTTGCCGCGGGCGGTGTACCGCTGCCAGCTCAAGCCGTCCGGCAGGTCGACCGGGCCCTGCGGCTGCCCGTCACTCAACTCGGCCGGCAGCAGCTTCTCCGCTCCGACGTTGCTCTGCACGAGCTGCGCGCCCCGCCCCTCGGGCGTCACGTACCCGATCCGCAGCGTCGCGCCGTCCGCCTCGGTCCGGAAGCGGGCGTTGACCGTACGCCAGTCGGAGTCCAGCCCGGTCGGCTGGGCGACCGGAAAGGCGTTGGCCGACCGGGCCTGCTCGAACGCGGGCGCGGCATCGACGGTGACCGGTGAGTCACCGCCCAGGAAACCCCGGTAGAAGGCGATCAGCAGCGCGATCGGCACCAGCAGGACCAGCAGCGACAGCACCATGTCCTTCGGCGACCGCTCGGTGCGGGCCTTCTCCCGGTCCGGCGGTGGCGCCTGCCGCTCCCCCGCGTCCGCGGCCGGTGCGGACGGCTCCACCAGCGCGGGCGGGCCGTCCGGCGGCGATGGGCCGGCGGCGGGCCGCACCGGCGGCTGGCCGTCGGGCGGGGTGGCGTCGGGTGGTACGCGATCGGCAGGCTGTGCGGGTTCCACCCGGCCATTGTCGCAGCCGCACGGGGGAGGTGATCCTGGCCTCCTCCGCCCCGCCGGGGCGGCGAACCTGAGATCGTGTGAGGATCAGCGACAAAACCGGCGGCGGCGACGGCCGCACTTCCGCCGGTCCACCCCGCAACGTCGCGAGGAGGAGGCCGCCATGACAACCACCAGGACGCGGACGCCCCAGGATCTCGACCGTAATCTCGCCCTCGATCTGGTCCGGGTCACCGAGGCCGCGGCCATGGCCGCGGGCCGTTGGGTCGGCCGGGGCGACAAGGAGGGCGGCGACGGCGCGGCCGTCGACGCCATGCGCAAGCTGATCAACTCGATTCCGATGCGCGGTGTCGTGGTGATCGGCGAGGGCGAGAAGGACAACGCCCCGATGCTCTTCAACGGCGAGGAGGTCGGCGACGGGACCGGTCCCGAGGTGGACGTGGCGGTCGACCCGATCGACGGCACCACCCTGATGAGCAAGGGCATGCCGAACGCGCTCGCGGTGCTCGCGGTCGCCGAGCGCGGCGCGATGTTCGACCCGAGCGCGGTCTTCTACATGGAGAAGCTGGCCGTCGGCCCGATGTACGCCGACGTGGTCGACATCGACGCCGGGGTGGCCGAGAACATCCGCCGGATCGCGAAGGTCAAGGGCACCGACACCGCCGACGTGACGGTCTGCGTGCTCGACCGGTCGCGCCACGACGACCTGGTGAAGCAGATCCGGCGGGCCGGTGCCGGCATCCGGCTGATCTCCGACGGTGACATCGCCGGTGCCATCGCGGCGGCGCGCGGCGAGTCGGACGTCGACGTGCTGATGGGCATCGGCGGCACCCCGGAGGGCATCACCGCGGCCTGCGCGCTGAAGTGCATGGGCGGGGTGATGCAGGCGAAGCTCTGGCCGAAGGACGCGGCTGAGCGGGAGAAGGCGCTGGCCGCCGGGCACGACCTGGACCGGGTGCTGTTCACCGACGACCTGGTCACCGGTGACAACTGCTTCTTCGTGGCCACCGGCGTCACCTCCGGCGACCTGTTGCGGGGCGTGCGCTACCGGGCCGGCGGGGCGTACACCCAGTCGATCGTGATGCGCTCCAAGAGCGGCACGATCCGGGTCATCGACTCGTATCACCGCCTGGAGAAGCTCGCCCTCTACTCGGCTGTCGACTTCGACGGGCGCCCCCTGGCCGAGCAGGAGTGACAGCCGGGACCGCGGCGCCGCCGATGCTGTCGGCCGGTCGGCGGATCGCCGGTGTCGGGCTGGCCACCGCCTCCGGCGTACTGGTGGCGCTGCAGTCCCGGATCAACGGCGAGTTGGGCGTACGGCTGGCCGACGGGATCGCCGCCGCGGTGGTCTCGTTCGGTTCGGGCCTGCTGATCCTGCTGGTGCTGGTCCCCGCCACCCCGGGTGGCCGGCGGGGACTGGCCGCGCTGCGTGGCGCGCTGCGCGGCGGCGCACTGCGCCCGTGGCAGTGCCTGGGCGGGGTGTGCGGCGCGTTGCTGGTGGCGACCCAGGGATTGACCATCGGCGCGCTCGGTGTGGCCGTCTTCACCGTCGCGGTGGTCGCCGGACAGTCCGGCAGCAGCCTGCTTGTCGACCGGGCCGGTCTCGGTCCGACCGGCCGGCAACCGGTCACCCCGAACCGGCTGGCCGGCGCGGTGCTCACCGTGCTGGCCGTCCTGCTGGCGGTGGGCGACCGGCTCGGCGACCCGGGTGCCCTGGCGCTGGCTCTGCTGCCGCTGGCGGCCGGGGTGGGTATCGCCTGGCAGCAGGCGGTGAACGGCCGGGTCCGGGCGGCGGCGGGCAGCGCGGTGACCGCCACCCTGGTCAACTTCACCGTCGGCACGGTGGCGCTGCTCGCCACGTTCGCGGTGGAGGTGGCCGTGCGGGGCCGGCCGGCCGGCGGCCTGCCCGGCGAGCCGTGGCTCTATCTGGGTGGCCCGATCGGCATCGTGTTCATCGCGCTGGCCGCCGCGCTGGTCCGGTTCACCGGGGTGTTGCTGCTCGGCCTGGCCACCATCGCCGGGCAGATCGTCGGCGCGGTGCTGATGGACGTGGTGCTGCCGACCGAGGCGTCGCATCCCGGGGTGTGGACGTTGCTCGGCGCCGCGCTGACGTTGGTCGCCGTCCTCGTCGCCGCCTTCGGCGGTAAGGCGGGGCCCCCGGTTAACGCCTCGGGTAGAGGAGGGGCCCCCTCTCAACAACCCGCCCGGTCACGCGGCACGACCGCGTAAGCCGGTGACGATCTCGTCGACGATCCGGTCCAGCGGGGTCGGCTCGACACCGAGCGTGGCGGTGGCGGCGCTGGAGTCCAGCACGAACGGCCGGGCGAACTGGTGCGCGGTCTCGCGCAGTTCGCGGGCGAACGGGTTGACCGCGCCGGCCGCCCAGAGCAGCGGGTACGGCATCCGGGTCAGCCGGGGCGCGGGGGCACCGCCGCGCGCCGCCGTCCGGGCGGCCAGCTCGCCCATGGAGATCGCCGGCGGGCTGGGCACGTGCCAGGCCCGCCCCCAGGCCCGCGGGTCGGTGGCGGCGGCGACCAGGGTACGGGCGACGTCCGGAACGTAGGTCCAGGTGTGCGGCGCGTCCCAGTCGACCGGGAGGAACACCGGCTTGCCGGCGAGCACCCGGGGCAACACCATCATGGCCAGCGAGGTGCCGCCGACGCCGATGTAGTCGGAGCCGCGTACCTCGGTGATCCGGGCCCGACCGGCGTGGTGCGCGGCCAGGGCGTCGGACCACATCCGGTTGCGGACCCGGCCCTTGGTGCCGGTGGCGGCGAGCGGGGTCGCCTCGGTCATCGGCGCGTCGACCGGGCCGTAGCCGTAGAGGTTGCCGACGGTGGCGAGCACCGCGCCGCTGCGTTCGGCGGCGGTCAGCAGCGCGGCGGCCAACGGCGGCCAGTCCGTCGCCCATCTGTGGTAGGCGGGGTTGGCGCAGTTGTGCAGCGCGACCGCGCCTTCGGTGAGCGCGGCGAGCCGGTGGACGTCGCCGGCGTCGGCGGCGATCCGCTCGACCGCCGGGTGCTCGGGGCCGGTGCCGCGCCGGGTGACCACCCGCACCCGCTCGCCGCGCTCGGCGAGCAGGCGGGCGGTGGCGGTGCCGACGGGTCCGGCTCCGACGATCACGTGCAGGGCCATGGCGGGTCCACCTTCTCTGAAGCAGTACTCTAAACAGAGAGCGGCGCTCTCGAAAGAGAGCATGACTCGCGCGGGAGGGGAAAGTCAAGAGCGGTGCTCTCGATTTTGATTGCCGCTCTCATCCGTGGCAGAGTGCGGACATGGTCACTCCGTCGCTCCGCGCCCGGGTCCGCGCCGGCATGATCGAAGAGATCAAGGCCGTCGCCCGTCGCCACCTGGCCACCGACGGCGCCGACCTCTCGCTGCGCGCGGTCGCCCGGGACCTCGGCATGGTCTCCTCGGCGATCTACCGCTACTTCCCCAGCCGCGACGACCTGCTCACCGCGCTGATCCTGGAGGCGTACGACGCGCTCGGCGACGCGGTGGAGACGGCCGACGCGGACGCCGACGTCGACGACCTGCGCGGGCGCTGGTTCGCCGCCTGCCGGGCCGCCCGCACCTGGGCGCTGGCGCACCCCGCCGAGTACGCGCTGCTCTACGGCAGCCCGGTGCCCGGCTACGCGGCCCCCGACGACACCGTCGCGCCGGCCCAGCGCCCCCCGATGACGTTGCTCGGGATCCTGCGCGACGGTGTGACGAGCGGCCGGCTCGCCACACCGGACGAGGTCCTGCCCGAGCCGCTGCGCGGCGACGTGGCCGAGCTGGTCGACCAGACCGCCGTGGCGCTGCCGCCCGCGCTGATGGCCCGCGGGATGGCCGGCTGGACCCAGCTCTTCGGGCTGATCAGTTTCGAGCTGTTCGGCCGGATCAACCGGGCGCTGCCGCACCGCGACGAATACTTCGACCACCAGATCGGCCTGATGGCCGACCTGCTCGGCCTGCCCGGACCGCGCCTCAGGTGTTAAAAGGGGGCCCCGCCTCTACCGAAGGCGTTAAGAGGGGCCCCTCCTTACGTGCCGTCGGAGGAGTGGCCGGGGAAGAGGTGCGCGGTCGGGTCGATGGCTACCGCCGCGTTGTTCACCGCCGTGGCCGCCTCACCGAAGCCGGTGGCGATCAGGCGGACCTTGCCGGGATATTCGGTGATGTCGCCGGCCGCGTACACCCGGGGCAGGTTGGTGGCCATCGCGCTGTCCACCAGGATGTGCCGCCGGTCGAGGGCCAGTCCCCACTCGGCCAGCGAGCCCAGGTCGGCGGTGAACCCGAGCGCGGCCACCACGGTGTCCACCGGCAGCGTCTCGGCGGCGCCGCCGCGCACGGTCAGCTCGGCGCCGGTGACGTGTTCCTCGCCGTACAACCGGCTCACCTCGGCGTTGACCACGACCCGCACCGGCAGGCCGCGGACCCGCTCGACGGTGGCCGCGTGCGCGCGGAAGCGGTCCCGCCGGTGCGCCAGGGTCACCGACCGGGCCAGCGGGGCGAGCGTGGCCGCCCAGTCGAAGGCCGAGTCGCCACCGCCGACGATGAGCACGTGCCGGTCGGTCAACGCGGTGGGCTGCGGCACGAAGTAGACGATGCCGCCGCCGGTGAAACTCTCCGCGGCCGGCAGCGGTCGGGGGGTGAAGCTGCCCAACCCGCCGGTCACCACCACCGCCCCGCAGGCCAGCTGCTCCCCGCCGGCCAGGCCGAGCACCGGCCGCCCGTCGAGGTGGGACAGCTTCTCCGCGCGTACGCCGAGCAGGTATTCGGGGCGGTACGGCGCGGCCTGGGCGACCAGGTTCGCGACCAGTTCCCGGCCCTTGACGGCGGGGAAGCCGGCGACGTCGAGGATCAGCTTCTCCGGGTACATCGCGGTGACCTGCCCACCCGGCTCGGGCAGGGCGTCGACTACGGCCACCGAGAGCCCTCGGAACCCGGCGTAGTAGGCGGCGAAGAGCCCGGCCGGGCCGGCCCCGATCACGGCGACATCGACCTCGCGCATGGCGTACCGTCACTTTCCGCCCGGGACCAACCGGATGATTCCGCCAGGAACCAACCGGACACTTCCGCCAGGAACCAACCGGACACTTCCGCCGGGGATCAGCCGGAGCTGATGCCGACGGTAGGCGGGCGGACGGCCGCGGGCAAGCACGTCATGCCGACGGACGGGCGCGTCGTCAGGGCAGGGTGACCTGCGGTGACCCGAGCCGGTCGGACGTGCCGGTGTCGGTCCGGCGTCGGAACAGGATCGCCGCGACCACGCCACCGAGCAGCCCGAACAGGTGCCCCTGCCAGGAGATCAGCTCGTCGGTGGGGAGGATGCCCAGCAACTGCCAGCCGTAGAGCAGCCCGACCAGCAGCACCACGGCGAAGTTCCACCAGCTCCGCTCCACCACGCCCCGGGTGATCAGGATGCCCAGGTAGCCGAAGATCACCCCGCTGGCGCCGACCACGACCGAGGTGGGCGAGCCGGTGAACCACACACCCAGGCCGCTGACCAGAATGATCACCGCGGTGGACCAGAGGAACCGGCGGGTGCCGGCGGCCAGCACGAACGTGCCGAGCAGGATCAGCGGGATGCTGTTGCTGTAGAGGTGGTTCCAGCCGGCGTGCAGGAACGGCGAGAAGAAGACGCCGTCCAGGCCCTGGATGCGGTGCGGGATGATGCCGGCGGTGACGTCCAGGTTCAGGCTCAACCCGACGTCGAGCGCCTCGATGAGGAACAGCACCGGCACGACCGCGCACATCGCGACGAAGGCCCGGCCGAGCGACGCGTAGAACGCGTCGGTGCCGAACCGGTTGGGGTCTCCGCCGCGAGGGCTGTCCTGCCAGGTCACCCACCAAGAGCTATCAGTAAATGCGGCCGGCCGCCAGTCGAGGGGGCAACGACGGCGGCGGGACGCGCGAGCCTCCGCGCGTCCCGCCGCCGATCGGCCGGATCAGTACCAGCCCTGGCTCTGGGAGTGCTGCCAGGCGCCGCACGGGGTGTCGTAGCGCCCCTTGATGTAGCCGAGACCCCAGGTGATCTGGGTGGCGGGGTTGGTCCGCCAGTCGTCGGCCACCGAGCTCATCTTGCTGCCCGGCACGGCCTGCGGAATGCCGTACGCGCCGGAGCTGCTGTTCGAGGCCTTCGGGTTCCAGCCGCTCTCCTTCGTCCAGAGGCGGTCCAGGCAGGGGAACTGGTCGATCTCGAAGCCCTTGTCCAGCATGACGGCGCAGCCGATCTTCCGGTTGCCGCTGTATTCCGCGCACGAGGCGGGGATCGGTCCGGCGTACGGCTTGGCCTTGGCCTCCGCCGTCGCCTTGGCCTCGGCCTCCGCCGCGTCCCGCTCCTTCTTGCGGTTGGCGGCGGCCGCCTCGGCCGCCTTGGCCCGCTCGGCGGCTTCCTTCGCCGCCGCCGCGGCCCGCAGCTTGGCCTGGTATTCCGCGGCCCGCTGCTTCGACGACCGCAGGCGATGGTCGGCCTGCCGCTCGTGCTGGTAGGTGTATTCGGCCTGGTCGACCATGCGGCCGGCCTGCGCGGTCAGACCCTGCTGCTGGGTCTGACGATCTTCGCCCAGGTAGAAACCGCCGGCAACGCCCACGGAGAGCAGCGCAACAGCGGCCGTACGGGCGCCGAACCGGCTCCACAGCCGACTCACGAAGTTTCCCTTCGTCGGAGGCAGGGACACGACACCACACGTGGTCGGACTCGACCGCGCCCGGGTGCCGTGAGCGCCCCGACCCACCGGTCTCGGCCGGCGCACCGGCGCTCGTGGCTCCCGCCGTCCGTGGCGGAGAATGCTCGACGAGTTCCCGGTGCGAATGGGACTCCAGGCACTGGAGTTGTCGGTGACGCTCGATGGACACCATCGCGCACGGTGCGGCCAGTGGGAAACCGCAGGAGCCAAAAGTGATCTGCGCCACACCAACAATGCGGACGAAGTGGGGCGTAATGGGTCGTCAGGTCGGGATGTCCTCCAGCAGGTCGGTCACCATCGCGGCGATCGGCGAACGCTCCGATCGGCTGAGGGTGACGTGTGCGAAGAGTGGATGCCCCTTCAGCGCCTCGATCACCGCGGTCACCCCGTCGTGCCGGCCGACCCGCAGGTTGTCGCGTTGCGCCACGTCGTGGGTGAGCACCACCCGCGAGCCCTGGCCGATCCGGGACAGCACCGTGAGCAGGACCCCCCGCTCCAACGACTGGGCCTCGTCGACGATGACGAACGCGTCGTGCAGGCTCCGGCCCCGGATGTGGGTGAGCGGGAGCACCTCCAGCAGCCCACGGGAGGTGACTTCCTCCAGCACGTTCTCGTGCACCACCGCGCCGAGCGTGTCGAAGACGGCCTGCGCCCAGGGCGACATCTTCTCCGACTCCGAGCCGGGCAGGTAGCCGAGTTCCTGACCGCCGACCGCGTACAGCGGGCGGAAGACGATCACCTTCTTGTGCCGGCGGCGTTCCATCACCGCCTCCAGGCCGGCGCACAGGGCCAGCGCCGACTTGCCGGTGCCGGCCCGGCCGCCCATCGAGACGATCCCGATCGACTCGTCGAGCAGCAGGTCCAGCGCGATCCGCTGCTCCGCCGACCGGCCGTGCAGGCCGAACGCCTCCCGGTCGCCGCGAACCAGCCGCACCGTCTTGTCCGGCTGCACCCGGCCGAGCGCCGAGCCCCGCGCCGAGTGCAGCACCAGCCCGGTGTGGCAGGGCAGCCCCGCGGCGGCGTCGCAGTCCAGCGCTTCCCCCGCGTACAGCCGGGCGATCTCCTCCTCGGCCAGCTCCAGCTCGGCCATTCCGGTCCAGGTCGGATCGCTGGCCTGGCCGTGCCGGTACTCGTCCGCGCGCAGACCGACCGACGCCGCCTTCACCCGCAGCGGCATGTCCTTGCTGACCAGGGTCACCTCGCGTCCCTCGGCGGCCAGGTTGAGCGCCACCGAGAGGATCCGGGCGTCGTTCGACTCGTTGCGGAAGCCGGGCGGCAGCACGCCGTCGTCGGTGTGGTTGAGCTCCACCCGCAGCGTGCCGCCGGCGTCGTTGGCCGGCACCGGCCGGTCCAACCGGCCGTGTCGCACCCGCAGCTCGTCCAGCATGCGCAGCGACTGGCGGGCGAACCACCCCAACTCGGGATGGTGCCGCTTGCCCTCCAGCTCGGAGATGACCACCAGCGGCAGCACCACCTCGTGCTCGGCGAAACGGTGGAACGCCGCCGGATCGGAGAGCAGCACGGAGGTGTCCAGCACGAAGGCCGGGCCGGCTGGTCGAGGCTCCTCGGTGGCAGCGGCGGCGGCGCGCCGGCTGCGGGTGGTCCGACGGGTCGTGGCGGTCGCGGCCGGGGTCTGGTCGGCACCGGCGGGGGTACGGCGAGTGGTCACAGGCCTGCTCCGCGGATGGGCACCCGGCCACCCGAGTTCCGCCTCTTCCGGTGCCCGGCGGACACGGGGTCGGATGCGGGCCCCGTGCGCGAGGTCGCAGGTCCGGGCTGTCCGGCTGGCCCGGGAAAACCCCGCGCCATGCCTAGACGCTAATCCCCGGGGGCCCGCGCGGCTAGAGGTCCGGGTGGATCACCGACGAAGCCCGCGGGGAAGCGGCCGGGACGCCTGCCCCCGGCGGGCGTCCCGGCCGGTCGGGGTGGGGCTCAGCCGGAACGGCGGACCAGGGTGCCGCCCCTCGGCCCGGCCGCCGACGCGGTGAACGAGGAACCGGTGTACGTGGTGCCCGCGCGGGTGGCCGGTCCACCGCCGAGCTGAGCGGTCGCGGTGACCCGGACGGCCGGGGCACCGGGACGGGCGGTGACCGCGGCCGGCACGGCGGTGCCGCCGAACGGCGTGGACGCCCGCCCGCCCGACGTCACCACGGTCGGGGCGGGACCGGAGAGCGCCGAGGCGATCGCGGCCTGCGCGTCGCGGCGCCGGCGGTTCCAGGCGCCCCGGTCGCCGTCGAAGTAGCCCTGCCGGTAGCCGAACCGGTAACCGATCCGGTAGCTGAGCTGGCCGTGCAGCCGGCCGGCGGCGTAGCAGGTGGAACCGAGCACCAGGACGAGGACGACGGCGAGAAAGGGGCTCACCGCTCGTCCGCCCCGGGCAGCGGGTCGACCACCAGCAGGCGCTCCAGGTCGTCGGTGCTGACCTCCTCGACCAGTTCGACGCTGATCCGGCATCCGTCGAGGATCACCTCGGCGACGGACGCCCGGCGGATCTCGCCGGCGGAGTCGTAGACGCGCACGCTCAGCTCGGGACAGCCGAGGTGGGTGCGCCAGGCGTCCCACTCCGCCCGGTCCCCGACGCTCAGCGAGAGATAGCGGCAGCCTCGGGCGAGGTAGAGGCGCCACGGGGCGCTCAACCCGGCGGACACTCCGTCCGCGATCAACCCGAACGCCTGGGCACGGGTCGCGAGCTCGGTCACGAAACCCCCTCCGCAACTGCGGAGTGACGCATGTGAGCACTCGTCGTCTCAAGCACGTGACACACCGTAAGTTGTCTCATGAGCGTGACAGTATCAGCTTTTCGTCCGTTTGCCGCCGCACTCGCGTCTATCTATTCTGCCCGGGTGACATCCCTCGAAAGCGGTTCTGGATCGTTTACCGGGAAACCCGGATCAGCGTCACGTCGGCGTGACACCAGCGCGCCGAGTCACCTCGGAATGACCGACTGGTCGTACCGTCACGGGGTGAGTGAGACGGCCAACGCACGGAAGATCGCATTCGCCACCTTCGTCCGCCGGGCGCTCGACGACGCCCGGGCCATGCGGGCCTGGAGCGGCACCGAGGTCTCCCGACGCACCGGCGTCTCCCGCCAGACCATCAACCGCTGGGTCCGCGGCGACTGGGCCAGCGACCCGGAGGCCGAGCGCGTGGTCGCGTTCTGCGAGGGGCTGGGCCTCGATCCGACAGTCGCGTTCACGGCGCTCGGCTGGGACCGCACGACCGGCCCCCGCCCCGGCCCCACCCCGCCGCCGATGGACCCGGACGTCGAGGCGCTGCTGCGCCGACTGATCGACCCGGACGTGTCCGACGCGGAGAAGTTCCACATCCGAGAAACCATCCGCTACCTCGCATATCGCCCGACGCTTCCCGGGAATGCCCGAAATAGGGGGAAACAAGCCGGGTAGTTCCTCAGATGGCGAAAGAACCGAAGGTCAGTAGCGATCGTTTCCCCTCGGGGACGGATCGGACCCGCTAGCGTCCACGTTTGTACTGCTAAGGGCTCGTCATCGGCGGGGGGACGGGACACAGCCGAACCCAGCCCTGCGGGACAGAAGGAGGGGTCTGTCCATGACCCTGAAATGGTTGGCAGTCGTGGTCGCGGTGGTGTCGGTGACATCCTGCGTGACCGGCAACGTGGTGGTCGGCGTGCTGAACGGCGGGCAGCTTCCCCTGGTCGTCAATCTCCTCGCGCTCACCACGGCCGGCACAGCGGTGATCCTCGCCGTCGTCGCCGAGTTGCACGACCGGCTCAACGACCGAGTCAGCGCGCTCACCGAGTTCCTGGTGGCGCGGCTCAACGAGATCGAGGCGCACACCGGCGACCGGAACACCGGCTTCGTGGAGGGCTACCTGCTCAGCCACGGGCAGGAGGCGACCGTCGTGCCGTTCGGGCGCCGGGGAAGAGGAGCCGCCGAACGCTGACCGCCACGTCGTACCGACGTCACATCTCGGCCACGAATACGCCGCCCGGCGCGGGGTACGCTGTCGCGCGTGCCGCCGTTGAATCTGGGCAACCAGCCGCCGAAGACCCCGTTGGACGCCGAGAACGCCTGGCGTGCCACCGCCGCCCGCGCGGGTGACGTCGTGCTCTTCTTCGACTTCGACGGCACCCTGGCGCCGGTCGACGACGATCCCACCGCGGTGCGGCCCGCGCCGAAGGTGCTCGCCGCGCTGGAGGCGCTCGCCCCCCGCGTACGCCGGATCGCCATCGTCTCCGCCCGCCCGGTGGAGTTCCTCCGCGACCATCTCGGCGGGCTCACCGGCGTCGACCTCTACGGGCTCTACGGCCTGGAGCACAGCCACTCCGGCGGCGAGACGGTCACCGAGCCGGCCGCCCTGCCCTGGGTGCCGACCATGGCCGAGCTGGCCGCGCAGGCCGAGGCGGAGCTGCCGGCCGGCGCCCTGGTCGAGTTCAAGCGGCTCTCCGTCGCGCTGCACTGGCGCACCGCCCCGCAGCTCGGCGACGTGGTGCAGGAGTGGGGCCGGGCCCGGGCCGAGCGGCTGGGCCTGCGCTGCCAGGCCGGCCGGATGGTGCTGGAACTGAAACCCCCGGTCGACCGGGACAAGGGCATGGTCATCGGCGAGACGGTCCGGGACGCCGGCGGCGCCTGGTATTTCGGCGACGACGTCTCCGACATCAAGGCGTTCGCCGCGCTGCGCGCCCGCGCCGCCGGCGACCCCGACTTCCTCGGCGTCTGCGTGGCCGTCGCCAACCCGGAGACCGGTCACGAGGTGGCCGACGCCGCCGACCTCACGCTCGACTCCCCGGCCGCCCTGGGCGACTTCCTCACCGCCGCCCTTCCCCACCTCTCCTGACCGGCGGGGCCGGGACCGGACGGCGGGTCAGACGCCGTAGCGGCGCTGGCGGGTGGCGTAGGAGCGCAGGGCGCGCAGGAAGTCGACCTTGCGGAAGTCGGGCCAGTTCAGCTCGCAGAAGTAGAACTCCGAATGCGCGCTCTGCCAGAGCATGAAGCCGGACAGCCGCTGCTCGCCGCTGGTCCGGATGATCAGGTCGGGGTCGGGCAGCCCCTTGGTGTAGAGATGCTCCGAGATGTCGTCGACGTCGATCGTGGTCGCCAGCTCCTCCAGCGTGCCGCCCTGCGCCGCGTGCTCCAGCAGCAGTGAGCGGACCGCGTCGGCGATCTCGCGCCGGCCGCCGTACCCCACGGCGATGTTGACCTGGGCCCCGCCGTCGCGGTCGCGGGTGCGCTCGGCGGCGCCCTTGAGCGCGGCGGCGTGCTGCGCCGGCAGCACGTCGAGCGCGCCCACCATGCGCAGCCGCCACGGGTTGCCCTCCTCGGCCAGCTCGCCGGTGAGGTCCTCGATGATCTGCAGCAGCGGGTCCAGCTCGGCCGCCGGCCGGGACAGGTTGTCGGTGGAGAGCAACCAGAGCGTGACGTGCCCGACGCCGGCCGCGTCGCACCAGCGAAGCAGCTCCTTGATCCGCTCGGCGCCCATCCGGTGGCCGTCGTTCGGATCGACGAAGCCCATCTCCCGGGCCCACCTGCGGTTGCCGTCGCACATCACGCCGACGTGCGCGGGCACGGGCTTGCCCGCGAGCTTCGCCGTCAGCCGGCGCTCGTACACGGAGTAGAGAAGTTTCCGCAGAGTCATCACCTTGCAGGGTAGCGACCCGTGGGAAAGATCAGTGCCGCGGTGGCGCATCGCGGGACGGCAGGTCCGCTCCGGCCCGTCGCGGGCGCGGCACCGCGGCGGCGATCGCGGCCAGCGTGCGAACGTCCAGACGGCCGTCGCCGAGCCCCAGCTCCACCACCGTCCGGTAGACCCGCTCGTCCCGGCCGGCCGCGCCGACCACCGCGTCCACCACCCACCGCCGCCGGGCCAGCCAGGCCGCCGCCGAGCTGTGCCGCAGGTGCGTGCCGAGCCGGTCGCGCAGCGCCGCCGCGTAGCGGCGGGCCGCGTCGGCGGGCGCGCCGGCCGCCGACGCCCCGGCCAGCGCGCCGGAGCGCAGCGCGTAGAAGATGCCCTCGCCGGTGAACGGATTGATCAACGACAGCGCGTCGCCGGCCAGCACCACCCGGCCCCGCCCCGGTGCCGGGCGGTGGGTGGAGAGCGGCAGGTGGTGCGCCCGCAGGTCGGTCACCGTGGCCGGATCGGTGCCGGGCAGCAGCGCGGCCATCCGGTCCAGCAGGTGCGCGCGGGTCAGCGGCTCGCCGCGCAGCACCTCCCCGTACCCGACGTTCGCGCGCCCGTCACCGATCGGAAAGGCCCAGGCGTACGCGGGCCAGCGCGCCGCCGAGGTGACGATGAGCTGCTCGGGCGGGCCGGGCGGCGCGGGCGCGTAGCCCCGGATGGCGAGCGCCAGGTGCCGGTCCGGGTTCACCGGATGGCCGAGTGCCCGCCGCAGCACCGAACCGGCGCCGTCCGCCCCGACCACCGCCCGGGCGGCCAGTTCGCCGTCGAGCACCACCCGGTCGGCGGTCACCTCCACCCGGCGTACGGTGTGCCGGCGCAGCTCGGCACCGCCCTGGACGGCGGCCCGGACCAGGCGGGCGTCGAACACCTTCCGGGGCACCGTGTACGCCGGCCGGGGCAACGCCCGGGCCACCGTGCCGCCACCGGGCGCGACCAGGCGCAGCGCGGGCAGGGGCGGATAGCCCTCGACGGCGCCGGTCACCCCCAGCTCGGCGAGGACGTCCAGCGCGTGCGCGGCGACGCCGTCGCCGCACGCCTTGTCGCGCGGGAAGTCGTACCGGTCGAGCAGCAGCACCCGCGCCGCCCCGGCCCGCCGCGCGGCCAGCGCCGCCGCCGCCCCCGCCGGCCCCGCTCCCACCACCACGACGTCCCACACCGCACCACCCACCCGCACATCCTCCCCCGCCCACCCCCGCTCCCGTCCCCACCGCGCCGCCCCACCTCGTTGATCATGAAGTTGGCGGCGATGTCGATCTCCGTCGGTGCCGTCAACTTCATGATCAACGGGGAGGGGTGGCGCGGTGCAGGGACCAGAGGCAGAGGGCGGCGGCGGTGACCAGGGGTGCGCCGTCGCGGATCAGGCCGTCCACGCCGAGCAGCCACCAGCAGAGCGGGAGGTCGAGCGCCAGCACACCGAGCGTCACCACGACCAGCGCCCGCCGGGCCCAACCCTTGCCGCGCAGCAGGAACGCGGTGCAGAACAGCACCGCGTAGCTGGCCGCGATGCCGGCGCCGATCCAGCCCAGCACCGCCGGCACGGCGGCGAGCCCACCGTCCAGCAGCGAACCCGTCGCCACCAGCGCCGGCACCAGCATCAGCGGGCTGTAGGTGAACGCCGCCACCCGGGCGGTGAGCAGCCACCCGCTGGCCTGCGGACGCTTCGGCGCCACCTCGCGCCAGGAGATCGTCCCGCCCTCGACCACCAGACCCTTACGATGGCGGACCAGATGTGCGCGGACCGCGTCGGAGCGGTAGAGCAGCACCACCACGGCGACGCAGAGCGCGGTGAGCGCGGCGAAGCCGAGCAGGCCGGGCAGCGCGGGCACGCCGGCCCGGGGCACTACCAACCGGCCCACCGCGAAGATCGTGGTCACGGCCAGGATCAGCCCGAACGGC
Source organism: Micromonospora sp. NPDC050980 (assembly GCF_040653835.1). Taxonomy (NCBI): domain Bacteria; kingdom Bacillati; phylum Actinomycetota; class Actinomycetes; order Micromonosporales; family Micromonosporaceae; genus Micromonospora; species Micromonospora sp. NPDC050980. The sequence continues at coordinate 172,308 of NZ_JBFAGS010000004.1, forward strand.
CGGGCCGCCACCCGACCGGAGTTGACGTGCCCGATCAACACCAGGAAGCCGAGCGACCGGAGCATCGCCCAACCGGTGCGGACGGCGAGGCCGAACTCCTGCTCCGGGGCGTACCAGTAATTGAGCAGCTCGACCACGACGGTGGCTCCCGCGGTCACGGCGAGCAGCGTGGTCAGCGCCCGGACGGCGGACGGCCGCCGGACCTCGACAGGTTCGGCGGCCGTCCTCATGGCATCCGGTCTTGCCCGGCGCGGGCAATCGGCACACCTGCTACTTCTGCGGCTCCGCGTCCAGCCGGGCGCGCAGCGCGTCCAGCTCGGCCCAGAGCACGCCGGGGAGCTTGTCCCCGAACTTCTCGAACCACTCGGTGACCAGCGGCAGCTCCTTGCGCCACTCCTGCGGGTCCACCTTCAGGGCGATGCGGACGTCCTCCGGGGTCATGTCGAGACCCTCGATGTCCAGCGCGTCCTGCGCCGGGACCATGCCGATCGGGGTCTCCACGGCCTCGGCCCGGCCCTCCAGCCGCTCGATGATCCACTTGAGCACGCGGGAGTTCTCGCCGAAGCCCGGCCAGAGGAAGCTGCCCTCCTGGTCCTTCCGGAACCAGTTGACGTAGTAGATCTTGGGCAGCTTCGCCTCGTCGCCGTCGGTGCCCTTGCCCATCTCGATCCAGTGCCGGAAGTAGTCGCCGGCGTGGTAGCCGATGAACGGCAGCATGGCCATCGGGTCGCGGCGCACCACACCCACCGCGCCGGACGCGGCGGCCGTGGTCTCCGAGGAGAGCGTCGCGCCCATGTAGACGCCGTGCACCCAGTCCCGCGCCTCGGTGACCAGCGGGACGGTGTCCCGCCGCCGGCCACCGAACAGGATCGCGTCGATCGGCACGCCGTTCGGGTCGAAGTAGTCCTCGGCCAGGATCGGGCACTGGGTGATCGGGGTGCAGAACCGGCTGTTCGCGTGCGAGGAGAGCTGCTCGCTCTCCGGCGTCCAGTCGTTGCCCTTCCAGTCGATCAGGTGCGCCGGCGGCTCACCCATGCCCTCCCACCAGATGTCGCCGTCGTCGGTGAGGGCGACGTTGGTGAAGACGGAGTTGCCCCGGTCCAGCGTCCGCATGGCGTTCGCGTTGGTCTTCCAGTCGGTGCCGGGCGCGACGCCGAACAGGCCGTACTCCGGGTTGATCGCGTAGAGGCGACCGTCCGGGCCGAACCGCATCCAGGCGATGTCGTCGCCGATCGTCTCGACCTTCCAGCCCGGGATGGTCGGCTCCAGCATGGCCAGGTTGGTCTTGCCGCACGCCGACGGGAAGGCGCCGGCGATGTGGTAGACCTTGCCCTCCGGCGAGGTGATCTTGAGGATCAGCATGTGCTCGGCGAGCCAGCCCTCGTCGCGCCCCATCACGCTGGCGATCCGCAGCGAGTAGCACTTCTTGCCGAGCAGCGAGTTGCCGCCGTAACCGGAGCCGTAGGACCAGATCTCCCGCGTCTCCGGGAAGTGCGAGATGTACTTCGTGTCGTTGCACGGCCAGGCCACGTCCTGCTGGCCCGGGGCCAGCGGCGCGCCGATGGAGTGCAGCGCGTGCACGAAGTCGGCGTCGTCACCCATCGCCGCCAGGACCGACGACCCCATCCGGGTCATGATTCGCATCGACGCGACCACGTACGGGCTGTCGGTGATCTCGACGCCGAACATGGGGCTCTCGGCCTCGACCGGACCCATGCAGAACGGGATGACGTACATGGTGCGACCACGCATGCTGCCGCGGTAGAGCTCGGTCATCGTCCGCTTCATCTCCGCCGGCGCCATCCAGTTGTTGGTGGGGCCGGCGTCCGCCTCGTCGACGGAGCAGATGAAGGTGCGCTCCTCGACCCGGGCGACGTCCGTCGGGTCCGTCCGCGCGTAGAACGAGTTGGGCTTCTTCTCGGGGTTCAGCCGGATCAGGGTGCCGTTCTCGACGAGCTCGTCGGTGAGGCGACGCCACTCCTCGTCGGACCCGTCCACCCAGACCACCCGCTCCGGGGTGGTCAGTTCCGCGACCTCACGAACCCAGGCGAGCAGTTTGGGGTGGGACGTCGGGGCCTGATCGATACCCCGAACAGCAGCCGGAGCAACCATGTCACATCTCCTTGTGGTCGACGCTGACCGATCTATGGGATGCACGAGTTCTGGCGGGCGAGGCGCCGCCGTTCGTGGAAACCTGGGATTGGGCTCAGCGTAAACCGGGCTGCCTCGCCAGTCAGTGGGACTGGTTGTGAAGAACTGCACAAGGTGCGGCCACGCTGCGGCATCACGATCTGATACCCGCTTTCGCGCGCAGTTTCACGCAAATCCTGCGGTGAACCTCCACCGGGCCGGTCCCTCGAAGCGCGATTCCGTGACCGGCTCCACACATTCGCCTCGCCGGTTACGCTGTGCTCACGGATATCCGGAACGGGTCACCGTCGCGCGACCCGGCGGACCGGTCCGGCGGCCGGGCGCCGAAGTTGCCGCGGCCCGACTCGCCGTTGCAGTCGGTCCGGGTTGGGCGCACCCGGTACTCTCGGCGGGTGGCCGCGACGATGACCGGGGACCAACCGGAGGCTCCGGAGACCCGTCGGGGTCCGATCGGAGCCCTGCTCCACCGCTTCGGTCACCTCATCCACGAGTTGAGCAAGTTCGCCACCGTCGGCGGCGTCGCCTTCCTCGTCGACTTCGCGCTCTTCAACTACCTGTCGAGCGGTCGCGGCATGCCACCGCTGGTCGCGAAGACCGTCTCCACCGTGGTCGCCGCGACCGTCGCCTTCGTCGGCAACCGGTTCTGGACCTGGCGGCATCGGCAGCGCTCCCACCCCGCCCGCGAGTACGCGCTGTTCTTCTCCTTCAACGCGGTGGGTCTCGGCATCGCGGTGGCCGTCCTGGCGATCAGCCACTACGGGCTCGGCGCGCTCTGGCCGCGGGTGTTCCAGACGCCGCTGGCCGACAACATCGCCAGCTTCGTCGTCGGCACCGGCCTGGGCACGCTGTTCCGGTTCTGGTCGTACCGACGGTTCGTCTTCGTCGAGGCGGGAACACTCCCCGTTCCGGCACCGAGCCACGACCGAGAGTCCGGGGCGTGACGCACCGCCCATCCCGATCCGCCGGGCCCAGCCGGCCCTGCCCACTGCCCTAAGGTGTTTCGCATGCCTGGAGTCCGTCTGCTGCCCGAGCGCTGGCAGAAGTTCATCCACGAGGCGCTCAAATTCGGCATCGTCGGCGGCGTCAACACCGTCATCAATTACGCGGTGTTCAATGCGCTGGCACTCACGGTTTTCCGGGACGGTCAACTCAAGGCGACCGTGATCGCCACCGTCGTCGCGACGATCACGTCGTATCTGATGAATCGTCACTGGACGTACCGGGATCGACCGAAATCCGCGCTACGGCGCGAATACATCCTGTTCTTCCTGTTCAACGGCGCCGGTCTGGTCATCGAACTCGGCGTCCTGGCCCTGGCCAAGTACGGCCTCGGCGTGCACGGCCTGCTGGCGTTGAACGTGGCGAAGACCTTCGGCGTCCTGCTGGCCACCCTGTTCCGCTTCTGGTCCTATCGGACGTTCGTCTTCCAGCCGGTGCCGAAGCACGCCGAGGAGACCTGGCACGCCGTCCCCCGGGACGAGTGGGACAACGTCGCCGAGATGGACCCGGTCGCCGAGCTGGCCGAGTCCGTCACCGAACTGGAGGAGGAAGAGCCGCCGCTGGGCGCGAACCGCCCCGGGGGCGAGTACCCGCCGCCGCAGGGTCGCCCGGCGCCCGCCGACGCCGCCCTGGGCAGCGCGCTCGGCGCCGACCTGGACGCCGAACTCGCCGCCGAGCTGCGTCCGCGCCGCGCCCGCCGCTGAGCGGGCGGGCCTTGCGCCTCAGGCCGGGTCGCGCGTCGACTTGCCCTCGGTCATGTCCGCCAGGATCTCGCGCATCTCGTCGTCACCCAGGCTGTGCTTGTCGTGGTGTGCCTCGACCAGTTCGTACAGCTTCGTCTGCACCCGGTCCACGTGCGGCACGTCGGTGAGCACCGACTGACCCCGCTCACCGGCGGACTCGATGGTCAGCGTGCCGCAGCCGAGGAGCCGCTCCACGAACCGTTGGTGCATGGCGTGGTCGTTGATCCGGGTCAGCGGCAGGTCCCGCCGGTTGCGGGAGAACACCCCCTCCTGCAACAGCACCCGCTCGTTCGTGAAGAGGTAGTGCGTGGTGCGCCAGACCAGGAACGGCCACAGGCCCAGCCACAACGTCAGCACCAGGCCGAGCCCGGCGACGGCGTAGACCGCGATCGTGCCGCCGTCGCCGTCGGGCAGCAGGAGCCAGGCGGCGACCACCGCCGCCACGGTGAGCGCCAGCACCAGGATCGGCCGGATCAGTGCCTTCCAGTGCGGGTGCAGGTGCAGCACGACATGCTCGTCCTCGGTGAGCACGTCTTCGGGAAACGCCACTTCGAACCTCCTCGCGGAAACCGGACGCGCTGACCGTAACCGGTCAGCGCGGCCCGGCGGCATCGGCCGCGCGGGCGGCTGCCGGATGTGAGAAGGGGCCCCTTCTCTACCGGAGGCGTTAAGAAGGGGCCCCTCCTTTCACCGGAGGTGGAGGACATCGCCGGCGGCCAGGCGGAGGGGGGCGCCGCCGTCGGTGGTGGCGACCAGGAGTTGGCCGTCGGGGTCGACCCCGGTGGCGGTGCCGTGCACCTCGCGGCCGTCCGGCAGCAGCACCCGCACCCGGCGGCCGACGGTCGCGCAGCCGGCCAGGTAGGCGTCACGCAGCCCGCTGGCCACCGCGTCGCCACCGGCGTCACGCCAGCGCTCGTACCACTCGGCGAGCGAGCGCAGCAGCGACCGCAGCAACGGGTCGCGATCGGTGGCGGTCGCGCCGGCGAGTTGGAGCGAGGTCGCCGGCAGGCCGGTCGGGTTCTCCGGCAACTCGTCGGCACGCACCGTCACGTTCAGGCCCACGCCGACCACGATCGCGGGCGGCTGGGCGTCGCCGTCGCCCGGCACCACCTCGGCCAGCACCCCGGCGCACTTCGCGCCGTCCACCAGCAGGTCGTTGGGCCACTTCAGCCGGGCGTCCAGCTCGGCCAGCAGGCGTACCGCCTCGACCAGCGCGACGCCGGCGAGCAGCGGCAGCCAGCCGTACCCGGTGACCGGCACCGGCGACCAGCCGCGCCCGGCGACCGCCTCGCCGGGTCGCAGCAGCACGCTGGCCGCGATGCCGGCGCGCGGCGGCGACTGCCACACCCGGCCCCGCCGCCCCCGGCCGGCGCTCTGCCGCTCGGCGACCACCACCAGGCCCTCCGGTTCGCCGGCCCGCGCCGCGGCCACCACGTCGGCGTTCGTCGAGCCGGTCTCGGCCAGCAACTCCAGGCGACGCCAGGGCCCGTTCGGCGCGACCAGCGCGCGCCGCAGCCGGGCCGCCGACAGCGGCGGGCGATCCAGGTCGGTGTACGGCGAGCCGGGCATCCGGTCAGCCTACGGCCCGGGTGAGGCGCACTGCACAGCGTCACCCGCCTGAACCATCGTTATATTCCCTGGGTGACTACCGAGACCGGGACCAACATCCACACGACCGCCGGCAAGCTGGCGGACCTGGAGCGACGGCTCGACGAGGCGGTGCACGCCGGCTCGGCGCGCGCGGTCGAGAAGCAGCACGCGCGGGGCAAGAAGACCGCCCGGGAGCGGATCGGGATGCTCCTCGACGAGGGTTCCTTCGTCGAACTGGACGAGTTCGCCCGGCACCGCTCCACAAACTTCGGCCTGGAGCGCACCCGCCCGTACGGCGACGGGGTGCTGACCGGCTACGGCACCGTGGACGGTCGGCAGGTCTGCGTGTTCGCGCAGGACTTCACCGTCTTCGGCGGCTCCCTGGGCGAGGTCTTCGGCGAGAAGATCGTCAAGCTGATGGACCTGGCCATGAAGATCGGCTGCCCGGTGGTCGGCATCAACGACTCCGGCGGCGCGCGGATCCAGGAGGGTGTCGCCTCGCTCGGCCTCTACGGCGAGATCTTCTTCCGCAACGTGCGGGCCAGCGGTGTCATCCCGCAGATCTCGCTCATCATGGGCCCGTGCGCGGGCGGCGCGGTCTACTCCCCGGCGGTCACCGACTTCACCGTGATGGTCGACCAGACCTCGCACATGTTCATCACCGGCCCCGACGTGATCAAGACGGTCACCGGTGAGGACGTCGGCATGGAGGAGCTGGGCGGCGCCCGCACCCACAACGCCCGCAGCGGCAACGCGCACTACCTCGGCACGGACGAGGACGACGCGATCTCCTACGTCAAGGCGCTGCTGTCGTACCTGCCGTCGAACAACCTGGACGAGCCGGTGGTGTTCGACGCGCCCGCGGTCCTCGACATCACGGACTCCGACCGGGAGCTGGACACGCTCATCCCGGACTCGGCCAACCAGCCGTACGACATGCACCGGGTGATCGAGCACGTGCTCGACGACGGCGAGTTCCTGGAGGTGCAGCCGCTCTACGCGCAGAACATGGTGGTCGGCTTCGGTCGGGTGGAGGGCCGCCCGGTGGGTGTGGTCGCCAACCAGCCGATGCAGTTCGCCGGCACGCTCGACATCGCCGCGTCGGAGAAGGCGGCCCGCTTCGTGCGCACCTGCGACGCGTTCAACGTGCCGGTGCTGACCTTCGTCGACGTGCCCGGCTTCCTGCCCGGCACCGGGCAGGAGTGGGACGGCATCATCCGCCGCGGCGCCAAGCTGATCTACGCGTACGCGGAGGCCACCGTCCCGAAGGTCACCGTGATCACCCGCAAGGCGTACGGCGGCGCGTACGACGTGATGGGTTCCAAGCACCTCGGCGCCGACCTCAACTTCGCCTGGCCGACCGCGCAGATCGCGGTGATGGGCGCGCAGGGCGCGGTGAACATCCTCTACCGCTCCGAGCTGGCCAACGCGGACGACCCGGCCGCGGTGCGTGCCGAGAAGATCGCCGAGTACGAGGACACGCTCGCCAACCCGTACATCGCGGCCGAGCGCGGCTACGTCGACGGGGTGATCCCGCCGCACGAGACGCGGACCCAGATCGTCCGGGCGCTGCGGGTGCTGCGCACCAAGCGCGAGACGCTGCCGCCGAAGAAGCACGGCAACATCCCCCTGTAGGTGTAAGGAGGGGCCCCCTGTTAACGCCTCAGGTAGAGCAGGGGGCCCCGCTTAACACGCGGGCCCGGCTCAGCAGCCGGGGTTGGCGGCGGCACACATCCGCTCGGCCGCCAACCGGGCCAGGCCCCGCAACTGCGACTCGCTGCCGTCCGACCCGTTCCGGAGCACGCTGACCAGATCACCGACCCGGACCACCGCCTGGGACGTGACGGACGTGCGGTCGTCGAGCGTCGCGCCGGTGTCCAGGTTGCGGACCTCGCCGACCGTGTGGCGCACCAGCACCGACTCGTCGCCGGCGAAGTCGCGGTCGACCTCCTGCCAGGAGTGGACGGCCTCCGCCCTGATCGTCGCGCCCCGCCATGCCGTGGGTCCGCTCGACCGCCACTGCCGGCACGGCCCGAGCAGTGCGGGCAGCCCGGCGAAGAGTCGGTCGGCCCGGTCCGGCGACACCCGGTAGAGGTCCTGCATGGCGAGCACCTGACCCTCCCGCTGGTCGGCTCCGCCCGGGCGCTCCCGGACGATGGTCACCGAACGCGAGTATCGGGACTGCTCCCATCGCGTCAGCAGTCCCTGGTCCTTCCGGCAGACCGCCAGCATCTCGTCCAGGCGGATCTCCTCGCCCAGACCTGCCTCGTTCCACGGCGTCACGATGGCCGGCCGCAGGTCCACCGGTTGCAGCAGCGCCCCGGCGGGCACCTCGGCGGCGGTCCAGACGGACACCGACGGAACGGCCGGCGCCGACGCCGGTGCGGTGGCACCTCGGCTCGTCACGAACGCGGCCCCGGAGGTGAGCGCCAGCACCGCCACGGCCGCCGCGACCGCCGTACGCCGGCTGCGCCGCCGCGCGCGGGCCCGCAGCTCGGCCGGCTCCGCCCAGCGGACGGCGTGCAGCTCCCGCTGAAGGAGTTCGATGAACGTCGGGTCGTCGTCACGCATCGGCCGGCTCCTCCAGATCCACTACCGCGAGCAGTTCCGCGAGCGCGGAGCGCCCCCGGGACAGCCGCGCCTTGACCGTGCCGACCGGCGCCTCGGTCTCCCGAGCCACCTCGGCGACCGGCATGCCGAGCAGGTAGTAGAGCGCGATGGCGGTGCGTTGCTCCTCGGGCAGCCGTCGTAACGCCGCCACCACCTCGACCGTGTCCGTGTTCGGGGCGGGCACGCTCTCCTGGGCCCCGTGCCGCAGGTAGGCCCGGGCCCGGCTGCGCAGGCTGCGCCACCGGCTCACCGCGATCCGGCTGGCCACCACCCGCAACCATGCCTCCGGGTCGTCGTAGTCACGCACCGTCGACCACCGTTGCCAGGCCCGGATGTACGCCTCCTGCACCGCGTCCTGCGCCTCGGCGAGGTTGCCGGTGAGCACGAAGACGAAACCGAGCAGCCGTTGTCGGCTGCCCCGGTAGAACTCGTCGAACCCGTCGACGTCCGGCACGCTGTCACCTCCCCCGGGACGGTCGCAGGAGACACGCCTGCCGCACCGGGCGCGGTTGCCCGCTCAGCCGAGCAATTTCTCCAACTCGGCGGCCCCGAAGTCGCCGGCCGGGATCCGGTCGCGGACGGCCCGGCGCACGGCGGCCTGCACCGCCGCGTTCACCGGGGTGGGCACCCCGTGCAGGCGGCCGAGCAGCACGATCTCGCCGTTGAGGTGGTCGGCCTCGGCCGAGCCGGCGCCCCGGGCCAGGCTCTGCCAGGTGGAGCCGCCGGAGCGGGGCTCGCCGTCGACCGGCCGGTGCGACACCAGGTCACCCCGCTCGGTGGCCTCCTCCTCGCGGGTGGTGTGCCCGATGCCGGCGGCGGCCAGCGCCGCCTCGCCCTCGGCGCGTACCCGCCGCGACAGGTGTTCGGGCACCTCCCGGCCGAGCAGCGCCTGGAGGCCGTTGCCGAGGTTGGCCAGCAGTTTGCCGTACTTCCAGCGCATCACGTCGTCGCGGACCGGGGCGACGAAGCCGGCGTCGGTCAGGTCGGCCGCGACCGCCCGGCTGGTGTCGTCGGCGCCGGTCGGGTAGCGCCCGAGGTGCAGCATGCCCGGGTGCGGGTGGCCGTTGGCGACCACCACGCCGGGCTCAAGGTGGGTGGCGGGCAGCCACACGCAGACCGGGTGCACCCGGGCGAAGAGCCGCAACGCGGTCGGCTCGTTCGCCACGCCGTTCTGGGCGAGCACGACGGGCAGCCGCTCGGCGGCCGTCCCGCCGCCCTCGACCGGCGCGTCCGCCCAGCTTCCCAGCGCGGCGGCCGTGTCCTGCGACTTCACGGTGAGCACCAGCACGGTGTCGGCCGGCAGCGGCGGGCCATCCGGCCCGGCCACCGCCGGCAGCCGGCGGGTCACCGTGCCGTCGGGTCGCCGCAGCGTCAACCCCCGCTCGCGCAGCGCGTCCAGGTGCGCGCCTCGGGCCACCAGCGTCACGTCCCGGCCGGCCTCGGCGAGGAGTACGCCGATGGTGCCGCCGACCGCGCCCGCTCCGATGATCACGTATCGCATCCGTCCGATTCTGCCCCGTCGAGGCGCGCCCCGCCCGGGCGGCGGCGTGCCGTACCGGGTCAGGAACCGGCCACCGCGTGTGCCGGGCCATCCGCTCGCCCGCAGCGCCGGGTGGAGCCCGACGCGCGGCACTCAGAAGGTGACACCGGCGTCGGCGAGGATCGGGCCGGCCAGCAGCAGCCCGCCGACGACCAGCGCACCGAGGCTGACCAGCAGGAACACCCCGACCCAGAACAGCGGCGGGACCGGCGTGAGCCGCCCGAGCTGGTCGGCGTCGGACTCCGGCATCCGGCCCCGGCTGCGCTGGCGCCGCAGCTCGAAGACCGGCCGCACGCCGCCGAACAGCAGGAACCAGACCGAGGTCCAGGCGAAGACGGCCTGGACCTGCGGCGAGGTGTACCAGGAGACGGCGAGCACGACGCCGCCGGTGACCACCACCGACAGCGCGCCGAAGAGGTTGCGGATCAGCACCAGCATGGCCAGCAGCAACGCCACCGCCAGCCAGAGCAGCAGGGTGATCCGGTTACCGGCCAGCAGCCACGCGCCGCCGAGACCGAGCAGCGACGGCGCGACGTATCCGGCGAGCAGTGTGAGGATCATGCCGGGACCGCTGGGGCGCCCGGCCGAGAGCGTCAACCCGGAGGTGTCCGAGTGCAGCCGGATGCCGTGCAGCCGCCGGCCGGTGAGCAACGCCACCAGCGCGTGCCCGCCCTCGTGCGCGATGGTCACCGCGTTGCGGGCGATCCGCCAGGGCAGCCGGGTGGCGACCACCGCGAGCGCGACGACGGCGGTGAGCACCACCAGCAGCGGGGGCGGGTCCGGCTGGGCGCTGGTCAGCGTGTCCCAGAGCGTGCTGAGGCCGTCGATCGGGGGCATGGGCGGGGAGCCTACCGGCTCGACTCGTGTCGTTCGACAGGCGAAGTCTCATAGCGTGTGAGACTGATCGGACGAGGTGCCCGAACGGAGGTGAGGTCGGTGAGCGCAGCTCCCTGGGAGCCATACATTTCGCACGTGGGTCCGTGGACCGACACCGACTACCTGGCTCTGGGCGAACCCGATGGACCCGGCCACGCTCCGCTGAACACCGTGAAAATTTCTTTGCACCCTATTGCGATCTAGGGTAGTAACCTCCAAAGATGGTCGTCAATCAGTTGACGTCCTCTGGAGGCACACCATGGCCCGTACCAGACTCTCCGTACGCCGGCTTCTCGCCGCCGGCCTGACCGTCGCCGCCACCGCGGTCGCGGCCCTCGTGGCGACCGCCGGACCGGCCGCCGCCGCGACCACTCCCGGCGTCGACGTCTCCCGCTACCAGGGCAGCATCAACTGGACCAGCGTGCGTAACGCGGGCATCCAGTTCGCCTTCATCAAGGCCACCGAGGGCACCAGCTACAAGGACCCGAACTTCAACAGCAACTACACCAACTCGTACTACGCCGGCGTGATCCGCGGGGCGTACCACTTCGCCCGGCCGAACATCTCCGCCGGCTCCACCCAGGCCAACTACCTGGCCAGCAACGGCGGCGCCTGGTCGGCCGACAGCCGCACCCTGCCCGCCGCGCTGGACATCGAGGCCAACCCCTACAGCGGCGGCTACTGCTACGGCCTGAGCACCACCGGCATGCGCAACTGGATCCAGAGCTTCCTCAACACCTACAAGTCCCGCACCGGCCGCTACGCGGTCATCTACACCACGACGAGCTGGTGGAACCAGTGCACCGGCAGTTGGACCGGCCCCTGGGCCAACCACCCGCTGTGGCTCGCCCGCTGGTCGAGCACGCCCGGCGCCCTGCCGGCCGGCGCCCCGGTGTGGAGCTTCTGGCAGTACACCAGCAGCGGCAGCGTCTCCGGGATCAGCGGCAACGTCGACCGCAACTACTGGAACGGTGACCGGAGCCGGCTGATCGCCCTGGCCAACAACACCTGAGCTACGCGCACGACAGCGGGACCGCCCCGATGTGGGGCGGTCCCGCTGTCGTCGTACCGTCTGGTGCTCGCCTCAGGCCCGGCGACGCGCTGTGGTCGCCACGGGCACGGGCGTGGGTCGGCGGGTCCAGCGCCACGCCGCCACCCCGGCGACGGTCAGGGTGAGCACGCCGAGGACCGCGACCGGCGCGGACAGGCCGGCGGCGACAAGCAGCAGGATGGCGTCGCCGAGCGCGACCAGCATCCACAGTGCCAGCCGGGGGCCGGTGTCCCGGTGTCGGTAACCCATGTCGCACCTCCTTCGTCGTCGAGGTGTTCATACCCGCGACTACGGAAAGTCATGCGAACCAGTTTCGCGACGGCGGGACTCCCAGAGTCAGTTCTTGCGGTCCGGCACGAAACCCCTGGTGATGATGTCGAAGTTGGCCAGGTTGGCCTGCCAGTCCTTCGCCGGAACCTCCCAGCGCAGCGCGTAGCCGCGGTTGCTGGCCGTCGCCACGCCCCGGTTACGCACGTGGAACCGGGTGCCGTCGTTGCGCGTCTCCAACCAGTCCCAGTCGGCGCAGGTGCGGTAGTAGCCGTCGCACCGGGTGATGCCGACCAGTTTGTAGTTGTCGACGAGCGATCGCCGGTAGGGCTCCTGCTTCTTCCAGTCGGCGTACGCGTCCTTCTTCGGGCTGTCCGTCCACTGCATGAACAGCACCCGCTTGGCGCCGCCCTTCTCGTAGAGCACGACCTGGTTGTTGCCGGGGCGGGCCTCGAAGCCGTTCGGGATCGGCACCTTGAAGCCATTCGAGCCGGTGTAGTAGGTCCAGCCGGCCGGCAGCACGAACCCGGTCGGCGACGGGCTCGCCGACGGCGTCGACGGACTGGCCGACGGGCTGCTCGACGAGGCGCTCGCGCTCGCCGAGGCGCTGGCGCTGGCGCTCGGCGCGGGCGGGACCGCCGACGCCACCGAGGAGCCGGCGGTCGGCCGGCCGCCGTCACCGTCGTCTTCGCCGCCGCCGTCGTTCAGCAGCGGCACCGCCACCACCAGGCCGACCAGCAGCACCAGGACCAGCGCGCCGATCAGCAGGGTGCGCCGGTTCGGCGCCGCCTTGATCCCCGGCAGCACGGACGCCCGGCCCGTCGACGGCGCGGGGCTGACCGGAGCCGAACTGACCGGAGGCGAGCTGACCGGAGCCGGGCTGACCGGGGCGGAGTCGGACGGGACCGAGCCGACCGTCGCCGGGACCGAGCGCTGGGCGGGCGCGTCGGGGACCGGCTCGCCGTCGAGCCGGGTCTCGTCGAGCGCCGGGGCGTCGTCCACCCGCGTCCCGTCGAGCGGCGGGTCGGCGTCGAGCTTGGTCGTCGGGTCAGCGGCCGGCGGCGTCACCTGCGCGGTGGGGCCCGCGTCGGTCCTGGACGCCGGCACCTTCGCGGTCGGGTCGGCGGCTGCCGCCGTACCTCCGGTGGCGGCCACCCCCGACGCCCCGGTGGCGGCGCGTCCGACCTGGTCGTCGGCCGGGCGCGGCGCCGGCACCAGCGGCGGTCGCGGCGCGCGCGGACCGTTCGGCCCGGGCCGGCGTACGCCGTCCAGCAGCGAGATGCCCTTGGCCCGCCGCCCGGCGGCCTTGCGCAGCATGCGCTCCGCCACCTCGGCGGTGATCCGCTCGTCCGGGTCCTTGCGCAGCAGGCCTTGCAACACCGGCTTGAGCGGCCCGGCGTTACGCGGCGGCGGCATCGGCTCGGTGGCGAGCGCGGCCAGCGTGGCGATCGCCGACGGACGCGCGTACGGCGACTTGCCCTCGACGGCGGCGTAGAGCGTCGCGCCCAGGGACCACAGGTCGGCCTCCGGCCCGGCCGTGCCGTCCCGCGCCCGCTCCGGCGAGATGTAGGCGGGCGACCCCAGCACCATGCCGGTGCGGGTCACGTTCGGGTCGCCGGGGATGGTCGCCAGGCCGAAGTCGGTGAGCACCACCCGGCCGTCCTCGCCGAGCAGCACGTTGCCCGGCTTGACGTCGCGGTGCATGATGCCGGCCTTGTGCGCGGCCTTCAACGCGCCCAGCACGCCGAGGCCGATCTCGACCGCCTTGGCCGCCGAGACCGGGCCGTCCTCGGCGATCGTGTCCTGCAACGACTTCGACGCGACGTATTCCATGACGATCCACGGATCGCCGTCGGTGCGCAGCACGTCGAAGATGCGAACCACGTTGACGTTGTTGAGCCGGGCGATGGCCCGCGCCTCACGCAGCGAGCGTTCCCGCATCTCGCGGCGCTCGTCCGGGGTGAGGCCGGGCGGCGGCACCAACTCCTTGATGGCGACGTCGCGGTGCAGCACCTCGTCCCGCGCCTTCCAGACGCGGCCCATGCCGCCCTGACCGAGCGGCGTGAGGAGCCGATACCGGTCAGCGACGAGTTGGGGAAGTGCGTTCGACATCGCAGAAACGGTACCCGGCCACTCCGACGCGCACACCGCCGGCACGCCACTGCGTGCCGACCGTCGAGTTCGCGACGCGTACCCTTGGGCCATGTCTGCCGAAGAGCCGATGTTCCGGGTCGTCCGTGGCGTGCCCACCGCCGAGGAGCTGGCTGCCCTGGTCGGCGCGATCATGGTCCGCACCCGGCCCGTCGCCGTCGCCGCGCCCTCGGCGCCGTCGCGTTGGGCGCGGAGCGCCCACCCGGTCACCGCGACGCTCACCGCCGGTCCCGGCGCGTGGCGCGCCTCCGGCCTTCCCCGCTGAAACCTTCCCCGAGTACGCGAGCCCGGCGGGGGCTGCCGGGATCACCGTGGAGCCATTAACCTCACTCAGGGAAACCGTGCGGTGACGGGCAGGGAGGTCCGATGATCCCGGAGGACAACCGGCCAGCCGGCTGGCTGCGCGACTACGGCAGCATCGAGGCCGACATCCGACAGATGAGGGAATTCGCCGACCGCCTCCAGGACGAGGTCACCCGCAACTACGCCCCGCACCTGTCCTACATCGCCGACGACATGAAGGCTCCGGTGCCCAACCCGGCCGACGCCTTCATCGAGCTGGTTCAATTCATGCAGGCCCACCACGAGGCGCAGAAGGCCGCGGTCAGCGCCGTGTGGGACCTGGCGCCCGCCACTGGCCGGCTCGCCGACGTCGCCGGCCGGATCGCCGCCCACTACGACGGCGCGGACGCCTTCTCCTCCGCCCGCGTCGCCGACGTCGAGCGAGCGCTCGCCGCACCCGCCACCGCGGTCGCGCGCCCGACCCCACCGCTCGCCGACCCCACCGGCCCCGACCAGGGGCGGGTGGTCCTGCCGTGATCGAACGGGGCGGCGGACGCACCTCCGGGCTCACCGACTGGCGGCTGATGGACGTGCTCAGCATGTGGGCGTGCCTGCACGACCAGGACACCAGCGGCCAGTGGAAGCAGGTCGCCGGCTGGCGCAAGGTGTGCGACCTCGCCCTGGCCCACCTGAGCCGACTGCGGGAATACCGCCGCGGGCTCGCCGAGGCGTGGCCGCCCGAGAGCAACGCCGCCGCCCGGACCTACGTCGGCGAACTCGACCAACTCATCGACCGGGTGCAACGCACCCACGACGCCGCCGCAGCGAACTACGACGCGCTCGCCGCCGCCGCGCGCGCGATCGGCAGCACCCGCGCCGAACTACAGCCGCTCCACGACGAGTACGCGACCAAGCTGCGGCAGAAACGCGCGTACGAGGCGACGATTGCCGACCCGAAAGCGGTGGCGGGCAGTCGACTGCCGGAACGGCCCCCGGTGACGGACGACGACCTGGAGCAGTTGAACATCCGGGCGCGCGGGTTGATGACGGGGTTGAGCGGAGAACTCCAGATGGCCCAGGTCATGCTTCAGCGCCCGCCGATCATTCGTCGGCCCGGAATTGAAACAAGCACCTCTGACGTCTATGGCTCCGAAGCAGCACCTGTCATTCCGCCGATCGTTCCGATAGCACTCACCGCTACGCCACTGAAGCCTACTTCCGCTACAAGCACCGGCGTAACGCACAGTCCGGCTCATGTTCCAACCACACCTAATGCCGGACCCATCCTCGGTGGTGCTGGATCAGCAGCGCTAGCGACTCCGCCTCCGACGGTTACGCCGGGCACTGCGACAGCTCAAGTGCCTTCGCTGGGAGGGCTACTGCCGCCGCTCAGCCCAAGCCCAGGGCAACCTCCACATCCGCCGGAGAGGCGAGTAGGCCTGCCATCCAGCCAAGCCGTTGCAGGTGAAGGTTCACGGACCTCATCGGCACGGCCCATGCAGCCCGGCGGACTGATCGGCCAACCGCCGACAATGGGATTAGGCCAGCCGCCTGCTCGGAGCGGAGGTCCGCGCCGCATAAACCCCGTCGGCGGTGTGATTGGTGGTGGCGGGGCCGGCACTGCGCCTAGTGGATCGGCAGGGTCACGACCTGGACTCGGACGAGGTCCATTAATGGGGCCGCAGCTCAGCCCTCCTCTTTCGGGCATCCCCACCGCCAACGGCCGGGCTTCGCGTCAGCAGGAAAAGCCAGGGGCGTCAGGTGAATGGGACCCGGATAACCCATGGGAAACACGGGAGGGTGTGAGCCCAATCGTCTTGCCTCCGGACGAGGAGGGCCCGATCGACCCTGGCCCAGCAATTGGCCGTAGCAGTTGACTGGGCTCACTACTCGCGCGGCCGCCGCAGCTTTCACTGCCACTGGCATCATTTTTAGTAATATAGTACTCCCAAGCCCTAGCGTCGTTCCACCCGAAATTGCCGCCCAGGTTCGCAGGGATCAGTGGCATCTCAAGTTCCTTAGAGTAAAAGAGGCTCATAGGTTAAGCCGAGGAGCGGGCGTTCTGGTTGCCCTCCCCGACACGGGAGTAGACCGCCATCCAGACCTATCAGAGAATTTGCTAGCAGGCAAGGATCTAGTTGCAGGCCGCCGGAACGCCCTACACGACACAAATAGCCACGGAACAGCCATGGCGGGAATCATCGCTGCACACGGGTCAGGCGACGGACTCGGCGCCCTCGGGATAGCCCCCGAGGCAAAGATCCTTCCCATTGTTTCTTCTACATCCGACAACTATGGCGATGCCGACACTCTCGCGAACGCAATAGACTACGCCGTCTCGCAGCACGTGGAGGTAATAAGCATATCCAGCGCAGGCGTTACGAGCGAAAAGCTGGTACAGGCCGTGAAAAGCGCAGTGGACGCAGACGTCGTGGTCGTTGCAGGTGTTGGCAATGTACCGCGGGCAGCAACCGTCAGCTACCCGGCCGCCCAGGAGGGCGTCATTGCGGTCAGCGGCGTCGATCGCCTAGGGAAGCATGCTGCGATTTCCGTCAAGGGACCAAAAATTGAGGTCGCCGCGCCGGCCGTCGACATCTATAGCACCAGTTTTGGCGGCAAGTATTCGAAGGGCACGGGAACCTCCAGCGCCACTGCGATCGTGGCTGGGGCCGCTGCTCTGATCCGCTCCAAATATCCGCACCTCCCCGCTGCCGAGGTCGCACACCGGCTCACCGCGACCGCCGTCGACAAGGGACCACCTGGCCGCGACGACGAATACGGCTACGGGGTCATCGACCTGGTCGCCGCGCTCACCGCAGACGTACCCCCGATCGGTTTCGAGTCTGCCGGGGTGACGGCGCCGGCGTCGACGGTGGCTGCGCCCGACACCGGTGACGGTGGCGGCACGGCTCGGGGCCTTGCGACCCTCGGTGTGCTGCTGGCCGCCGGGGGCGGCTATCTGATCTGGCGTCGTCGTCGACGTGCCGCCGACCCGCCGCCGAGGATCAGCCGGTAGCGTCGGCGGGGTGTCGACCTCCGTGCCGTTGCGTCTCGTCCTCGCCTCGCAGAGTCCCGCCCGCCGCAAGCTGCTCCAGGCCGCCGGGATCGAACCCGACGTGCTGGTCAGCGGCGTCGACGAGTCGCAGGTGGTCAGTGCTCGGGCCGAGGATTTGTGTCTCGAACTGGCGCGGATGAAGGCTCAGGCCGTGCTCGGCCGGCTGCGTCCCGCGGTGGACGAGCGCACGCTGGTGCTCGGGTGCGACTCGGTGCTCGCGTTCGACGGCGAGATCCTGGGTAAACCGGCCGACGCGGCCGACGCCACCCGGCGGTGGCAGCGGATGCGGGGGCGCAGCGGCGTTCTGCACACCGGGCACTGCCTGATCGACGTGACGCACGAGGCCCGTGCGGAGGCTGTCGCATCGACCACCGTGCACTTCGCCGACATCACCGACGAGGAGGTCGCCGCGTACGTGGCGACAGGCGAGCCGCTGGCGGTGGCCGGCGCGTTCACCATCGACGGGCTGGGCGGGGCGTTCCTCACTGGCATCGAGGGTGACCCGGGCACGGTGGTGGGGCTGTCCCTGCCGCTGCTGCGCCGGCTCCTCGACGAGTTGGGGCTGCGCCTCGTCGACCTGTGGACGAAGGTCGCGCCGGGCGGCCAGGAGGTCGAGCAACTCGGCTAACGTCCGGTCATGACCACGAAGCCGTTGCCGCTGACCCCGGAACTGCACGCCTACCTGGTGGCCCACGGGTCCGCCCCGGACGAGGTCGTCCGGGAGTTGGCCGAGGAGACCCGGGCGGCCCTGCCGGCCGAGGCCGACATGCAGGTCGCGCCGGAGCAGGCGGCGTTTCTGACCTTCCTGACCCGGCTGCTCGGGGTGCGGCAGGCGGTGGAGGTGGGCACGTTCACCGGGCTGTCCGCGCTGGCGATCGCCCGTGGGCTGGCCGAGGGCGGCCGGTTGACCTGCTTCGACATCTCCGAGGAGTACACCGGCGTGGCCCGACGCTACTGGGCTCGGGCCGGCGTCCAGGACCGCATCGAGCTGCGTATCGGGCCGGCCGCGGAGACGCTGCGGGACCTGCCCCGGGAGCGTCACCTCGACTTCGCATTCATCGACGCGGACAAGGTCGGCTATCCGGTGTACTGGGACGAGTTGGTGCCCCGGATGCGTCCCGGCGGGGTCATCGCGGTCGACAACACGCTTCGCGCGGGCCGGGTGCTCGCTCCGGGCAACGCGGACGACCGGGCCATCGCCGCGTTCAACGACGAGGTCGTGGCGGACGTCCGCGTCGAGGCCGTCATGCTGCCGATCGCCGACGGGGTCACCCTGGCCCGGGTCCGATGAGCCGGTTGGCCGAGGTGGCGGCATCCGACCGCTCGGGACCCCGCCATGTCGCCGAGGCGGAGCCGATCAGGACAGCGCCCGCCCCAGCCGCACGGTCAGCAGCACGGCCACCGCGATGAACGCCGCCGGCCAGGGCACCGACCGCGACGCCGGTGCGGCCCGCCGACAGCTCTCGTGAGGGTGAGAAGGGGCCCCTTCTCTACCGGAGGCGTTAACCGGGGGCCCCGCCTTTCACCTCACGCTGCGGGCGAACTGGCGGGCCGCCCAGACGACGCCGGCGACGGCGAGCACGGCGATGATGCCGAGCCCCTGCCAGACGTCGTCGTTGCTTAGGTCGCCGTCGAAGAGCGCACGGGTGCCGTCGACCGCCCAGGAGAACGGGTTCCACTTGGCCACGCCCTGCAACCAGCCGGGCGCGAAGGTGAGCGGCAGCAGGATGCCGGAGAGCAGCAGCACCGGTTGCGCGACGGTGTTCATCAGCGGGGCGAGCGCGTCCTCGCTCTTGACCTTGAGGGCGACGCCGTAGGAGACGGCCGAGGTCATCAACGCGATCAGGGCGAGCATCAGGTAGGCCAGGAGTAGGTAGCCGATGAAGACGCGCAGGTCGAACAGGAGCGCCAGCACGGTGATGATGACGGCCTGCGAGATCAGCGAGACGACGTCGCGCAGGGAGCGGCCCAGCAGCAGGGCGAGCCGGCTGACCGGGGTGACCCGGGAACGTTCGATCACCCCGGCGCGCAGCTCGGCGATCAGGCCGAAGCCCTGGAACAGGCCGCCGAAGATGGCCAGCAGCACAAGCAGGCCGGGCACGAAGATCTTGTACGCGGCGGCCTGCGTCGGCGCGTTCAGCGCCGGCTTGAGCAGCGGGGCGAAGAGGAGCAGGTACATCACCGGCTGGAAGACGCCGACGAAGACCCAGACCGGGTTGCGCAGCAGCAGTTGCGCCTGACGCTGGAAGATCAACCAGGTGTCGCGGGCGAGTTTCATGACAGCTTCTCCGGGGTTCAGGACTCGCGCAGCGAGCGGCCGGTCTTGGTGAGGAAGACGTCGTCGAGGCTGGGGCGGTGCAGCTCGATCGAGCGCAGCTCCAGCCCGGCGTGGTCGAGGCGGCGCAGCACCTGTGGGATGGCGACGGCGCCCTCGTCGACATAGAGACGCAGCCCGCCCTCGTCGACGGTTTCCAGCTTGCTCACGTACGCCTCGGTGTCGAGCATCTCGGCGGCGTGCGGGGTGGTCGCGACGTCCAGGCCGACGACCACCACCTCGCCGGAGATCTCGCGCTTCAGCTCGGTCGGGGTGCCCTCCGCGACCACCTCGCCGTGATCCATGATCGCGATCCGGTCGCAGAGCGCGTCGGCCTCGTCGAGGTAGTGCGTGGTGATGAAGACGGTCATTCCCTCGGTGCGCAGCCGGCGGATCTCGTCCCACATGTGCGCGCGGCTCTGCGGGTCGAGGCCGGTGGTCGGCTCGTCCAGGAAGACGATCTTCGGTTCGTGGATGATGCCGAGCGCGATCTCGACCCGCCGGCGCTGACCGCCCGAATAGGTCTTGCACTTACGGTCGGCGTATTCGCTGAGCTGGAAGGCGTCCAGCGCGCGGGTGGCGCGGCGCTGCGCGTCGGTCTTGGTGATGCCGTAGAGGCGGGCCTGGAGCACCAGTTCCTCGCGGGCGCTGGACTCGTCCCAGGTGCTGCCGCCCTGCGGCACGTAGCCGATCCGGCGGCGCACGCCGGCCGGATCCTTCAGCAGATCGGCGCCGGCGATGGTGGCCACGCCGCCGTCCGGCTCGATGAGGGTGGCGAGCATCCGCAGCGTGGTGGTCTTGCCGGCGCCGTTGGGCCCGAGGAAGCCGAAGATCTCCCCCGCGGCGACGTCGAGGTCGACGCCGCGGACCGCGTCCACGGTCTTCGTCTCGCGACCCGTGCGGGAGCGGAACGACTTCCGCAACCCTCTGGTCTCGATCATCTCTGCTCCTGGTCGTCCGGGCCGGAGTTGCCCGGCCACCGGTGAGCGATTCGCGTCGAGGCTAACGCGATATAGCTCTTGTGGTCAAATTTGATTAGGTCGTGTCACCGTCGGTCCAGCCGGACCATCCCTCCGCACGCTCCATCCCCGCGGGCAGGTACGACACCCCGGCCTCGATCCGCTCCGCGATCCGCTCGCACCAGGCCGTCTCGGCCTCCGCCCGGGCCAGCCACAGCTCGAACATCCAGCCCACGTGCACCGGCTTGCGGGTGCGCACCCAGTCCGAGTCCAGCGACGCGCGCATCGACCCGACGCCGGCGCGCAGCAGGTTCGCCCGATTGCGCAGCGCTGCCGCGGCCTCCTCGCGCGGCAACGCCGGCAGGAACGAGAACGCCACCGCGAACGGGTCCGGTGACTCGTGGAGCTGCCACCACTGCGCCCGCAGCAACGTCTCGAACTCGTCCTCGCCCTTCGCGGTCACCTCGTAGGTGGTGCGGGCCGGACGGGCACCCACCTGCTCGACCGACACCGTCCGCAGCAACCCCTCGTCGGTGAGCTTGCGCAGGGCGTGATAGATCGAACCGGGCTGCACGTTGGCCCACTTGTCCGCGCTCCAGCTCAGCAGTTCGCGGCGCACGTCGTAGCCGTGCACCGGCTGCATCCACCTGACCAGTCCCAGAATCATCATCCGCGTCGCCGACACCGGACAAGCGTAATAACCAAGTTTGACTACAGTGCGGCATCCCACACTGAGCGATCGTTAGGGCCCGCGGCCCGGCCGATACACTCCCGGCATCGACCTCCCGGGAGGAGCCCCCAAGGTGCGCAAGGTCCTCATCGCCAACCGCGGCGAGATCGCCGTCCGCGTCATCCGCGCCTGCCGCGACGCCGGGCTCGCAAGCGTCGCCGTCTACGCGGACTCCGACCGGGACGCCCTGCACGCCACGCTGGCCGACGAGGCGTACGCGCTGGGCGGCGACACCGCGGCCGACAGCTACCTGCGCATCGACAAACTCGTCGACGTGGCGGCCCGGGCCGGCGCGGACGCCGTGCACCCCGGCTACGGCTTCCTCTCCGAGAACGCCGACTTCGCCCAGGCCGTGATCGACGCCGGCCTGACCTGGATCGGCCCCACCCCGCAGGCGATCCGCGACCTGGGTGACAAGGTCACCGCACGGCACATCGCGCAGCGTGCCGGCGCCCCGCTGGTGCCCGGCACGTCGGACCCGGCGGCCGACGCCGACGAGGTGACCGCGTTCGCGGCCGAGCACGGCCTGCCGGTCGCCATCAAGGCGGCGTTCGGCGGCGGCGGGCGCGGCCTCAAGGTCGCCCGCACCATGGCGGAGATCCCGCACCTGTTCGAGTCGGCCACCCGCGAAGCGGTCGCCGCGTTCGGCCGGGGCGAGTGCTTCGTCGAGCGCTACCTGGACCAGCCCCGCCACGTCGAGGCGCAGGTGCTGGCCGACCAGCACGGCAACGTGATCGTCGTGGGCACCCGCGACTGCTCGTTGCAGCGCCGGCACCAGAAGCTGGTCGAGGAGGCGCCCGCCCCGTTCCTCACCGACGCGCAGCGCGCCCAGATCCACGACAGCGCCAAGGCGATCTGCCGGGAGGCCGGCTACCACGGCGCCGGCACGGTGGAATACCTGGTCGGCGCGGACGGCACCATCTCCTTCCTGGAGGTCAACACCCGCCTGCAGGTGGAGCACCCGGTCACCGAGGAGACCGCCGGGATCGACCTGGTGCGCGAGCAGTTCCGCATCGCCGACGGCGAGAAGCTGCGCATCACCGAGGACCCGACGCCGCGCGGGCACGCCATCGAGTTCCGCATCAACGGTGAGGACCCGGGCCGCAACTTCCTGCCCGCACCGGGCACCGTCACCGCGCTGCGGCTGCCGTCCGGCCCCGGCGTGCGGGTGGACACCGGCATCTCGGCCGGCGACGTGATCGGCGGCAACTTCGACTCGCTGCTGGCCAAGGTGATCATCGTCGGCGAGACGCGCACCGAGGCGCTGGAGCGGGCCCGCCGGGCGCTCGATGAGATGGTGGTCGAGGGGATGGCCACCGCGCTGCCCTTCCACCGCCTGGTGGTCCGTGACGAGGCGTTCACCACCGAGCCGTTCACCGTGCACACCCGGTGGATCGAGACCGGGTGGAACAACACCGTCCCGGCCTTCACCGCCGCCGCCGGCCCCGCCGAGGACCCGGCCGAGCGCGAGACCGTCGTGGTCGAGGTGGCCGGCAAGCGGATCGAGGTCGTCCTCCCCGCCGGCCTCGGCGCGGGTACGGCGACCGCCGCGCCCGCCGCGCGGAAGCCGGCCCGCCGCACCGGCGGCGGCAAGGCCGGCGCCGCGGTCGGCGGAGACACGCTCGCCTCCCCGATGCAGGGCACCATCGTGAAGATTGCCGTGGCCGACGGCGACACCGTCGCCGAGGGCGACCTGGTGGTGGTGCTGGAGGCGATGAAGATGGAGCAGCCGCTGCACGCGCACAAGGCGGGCACGGTGAGCGGGCTGGCCGCCGAGGTGGGCGCCGTCATCACCGCCGGCGCCCCCATCTGCACCATCGAGGGTTGAGGAGGGGCCCCTTCTTAACGCCTGCGGTCGAGAAGGGGGCCCTTCTCACCAGCGCAGAGCCGGGTGGTCTGGGCCACCAGCGGCAGCGAGGAGCGCCGCGAGCGGGAATGATGTTCGGGTGCGGTTCCTTCATGGCGCGGTCCCCGCGCACGACCTGACCTACAACGACGTCTTCATGGCGCCCAACCGTTCGGAGGTGGGCTCCCGGCTCGACGTCGACCTGTCCTCCGGCGACGGCACCGGCACCACCCTCCCGCTGGTGGTGGCGAACATGACCGCCGTGGCCGGCCGGCGGATGGCCGAGACCGTCGCCCGACGCGGCGCCGTCGCGGTGATCCCGCAGGACATCCCGATCGAGGTCGTCGCGAACGTCGTGGGCTGGGTCAAGCAGCGGCACCTGGTGCACGACACCGCGATCACACTCGGCCCGACCGATACCGTCGGTGATGCCATCCACCTGCTGCCGAAGCGCGCACACGGCGCGGTGATCGTGGTGGACGACGGTGGCCGGCCGGTCGGCGTGGTGACCGAGGCGGACACCGTGGGGGTGGACCGGTTCGCCCAGCTCCGGCACGTGATGTCCACCGAGTTGCACACGGTGCCGGCGGACGCGGACCCGCGTACCGGATTCGACCGCCTGTCGGCGGGCCGGCGGCGGCTGGCCCCGGTGGTGGATGCCGACGGCCGCCTGGTCGGCGTGCTGACCCGGGCGGGCGCGCTGCGCGCGACGCTCTACACGCCGGCGGTGGACGACCGGAGCCGGCTGCGCGTCGCGGCGGCGGTGGGCATCAACGGCGACGTCACCGGCAAGGCCGCCGCGCTGCTGGAGGCGGGGGTGGACACGCTGGTCGTGGACACCGCGCACGGGCACCAGGAGCGGATGGTGCAGGCGCTGCGGGCGGTCCGCAAGCTCGACCCGGGCGTCCCGGTCGCGGCCGGCAACGTGGTCACCGCGGACGGGGTACGCGACCTGGTCGAGGCCGGCGCCGACATCGTCAAGGTCGGCGTGGGTCCGGGTGCCATGTGCACCACCCGGATGATGACCGGCGTCGGCCGCCCGCAGTTCTCCGCGGTGCTCGACTGCGCGGCGGCGGCCCGCTCACTGGGTCGGCACGTCTGGGCCGACGGCGGCGTGCGCCACCCGCGGGACGTGGCGCTGGCGTTGGCCGCCGGCGCGTCGAACGTGATGATCGGCTCCTGGTTCGCCGGCACCTACGAGTCCCCCGGCGATCTCTACACCGACGCCGACGGCCGGCGCTACAAGGAGAGCTTCGGCATGGCCTCGTCCCGGGCGGTGAGCGCCCGGACCGCCGAGGACAGCGCGTTCGACCGGGCCCGCAAGGCCATCTTCGAGGAGGGCATCTCCTCGGCCCGGATGTATCTGAACCCGCAGCGGCCCGGCGTCGAGGACCTGATCGACGAGATCATTTCCGGGGTACGCAGCGCGTTCACCTACGCCGGGGCACGCACCCTGGACGAGTTCCACGACCGCGCCCTGGTGGGTGTGCAGAGCACCGCCGGCTACACCGAGGGCATGCCGCTGCCGACCAGTTGGTGACCGCGAGGCGTCAAGCGGGGCCCTGTGCTCTACCGGAGGCGTTAACCGGGGGCCCCTCCTTACCCTCGGCGGTGGCCGGGGGCGCCTCGGTGCGCACGCTCGGCAGGCGCAGGCAGGCGAGCAGGCCGATCAGCAGGAACCCGGCCGCGGTGAAGGCCGCGTAGCGGGTGGCGTCGGAGAAGGCGGCCTTCGCCTCCTCGGCCACCGGCGCGGTACGCGGATCCGCCGCCAGCCCGCTGATCGCCGCGCCGGCGCTCTCCTTCACCGCGGTCACCACCTGGTCCCGCCCGGCCGGGTCGAGGCCCGGCTGGTCGGTCAGCCGGTCGCCGAGGAGCCCGCCGAGGCCGGCGAAGAGCACGGTGCCGAGCACCGCGATGCCCAGCGCCGAGCCCACCTGCCGGGCGGTGCTCTGCAGTCCGGAGCCCTGCCCGCTGCGGCGTACCGGCACCTCGGCCAGGGAGACGCCGGTGAGCTGGGCGGTGGCCAGTCCGACGCCGATGCCGTAGACGAAGAGGAACGCCACCGGCGCCCACCAGCGGGTGTCCGGCGCGACCACGAGGCCGAGCCCGGCGACGCCGACCAGTTCGGCGGCCACGCCGAGCTGCACCACCCGGGCCGCGCCCCAGCGTTGGGTCAGTGGCGCGCCGATGCCGCTGGCCAGGAAGCTGCCGACGGCGAGCGGCAGCAGTGCCAGACCGGTGCGGAAGGCGCTGTAGCCGAGCACGTTCTGGAACCACAGCGGCAGCGCGAAGAGCAGGCCGAACTCGCCCAGGCTGACGATCGCGGCGGCGAGGATGCCGGTGCGGAACGAGCCGATGCCGAACAGCGACAGGTCGAGCAGCGCGGCCCGGCCGGCCCGGTTGCGGCGGACCTGATGGGCCAGGAAGACGCCGAGTGCGGTGAGCCCGGCCAGCGCGGCCACCGGCACCGGGGAGATCGAGGCGGTCCAGTCGAGCCCGAAGAGGCTGAACGGCCGTTCCCGCTCCCACCAGCCGTAGGTGCGCCCCTCGATCAGCGCGAACACCACGCCGGTCATGCCGACCACGGAGAGCAACGCGCCGAGCAGGTCGACGCCGCGTTCGGCGCGGTCGTCGCGGGACTCGGCGACCATCAGCAGGGTGCCCACGATCACGGCGAGGCTGACCGGGACGTTGATGCCGAACGCCCACCGCCAGGAGTACGTGGTGGTGAGCCAGCCGCCGAGCAGCGGCCCGAGCGCCGCCGCGCCGCCGATGGTGGAGCCCCAGACGGCGAACGCGATGCCCCGCTCCCGGCCGGTGAAGTTGGCGTTGAGCAGGGAGAGCGAGGTGGGCAGCATCATCGCCCCGCCGATGCCCTGGAGCACCCGGGCGCCGATCAGCGCCGCGCCGGACCCGGCGAGCGCCGCCAGCACGCTCGCCACCACGAAGACGCCCACCCCGGTGACGAACATCCGCCGCCGCCCGGACCGGTCGGCGAAGCGGCCGGCCACCAGCAGCAGGGCCGCGAAGACCAGGGTGTACGCCTCCTGCACCCACTGGGCGTCGGTCGAGGTGATGTCCAGGTCCCGGATGATCTGCGGCACCGCGACGTTCACGATGGTGGCGTCCACGATGATCATCGCGACGCCGAGGCTGATGGCGAGCAGCCCGAACCAGCGTCCGCGCCCGTCGCTGCGCATGGCACCCCTCCCGCTTTTAGCTAGATTTTCTAGCTACCCGAGATGCTAGCTTTAACCCGTGGAGGGGTCGCCGTCAACCGGAGCGGCCGGGCCCGCCGGCCCACCGCCGAGCAGCGAGGCCGCCCGCGCCCTGCGCGAGGTGCTGCGGATCGCCGGGGACACCCGGGCCGCGCTGGCCCGCCGGCTCGGCATCGGTGCGACCGACGCCGCGGCCATCGACCACCTGGTCTCCAGCCCCGAGCCGCTGGGCCCGGTCGAGCTGGGCAACCGGCTCGGCATCCGGTCCGCGTCCGCCACCACGCTCGTCGACCGGCTGGTGCGGGCCGGCCACGTCGCCCGCGCCCCGCACCCGCACGACCGCCGACGGCTCAGCCTCCAGGTGACCGAGCACGCGGTCGGCGAGGTGCTGGAGGCGCTGCGCCCGATGCTCGTCGGGGTCGACCGGGCCGTCGCCCGGCTCACCCCCGAGCAGGCCGAAGCCACCGCGGCGTTCCTGCGCGAGGTCGCGGACGTGATGCGCGACTACGTGGCGACCGCCCCGGACGAGCCGACGCAGCCCCGGCGCACCGGCGCCGACGGCGGCTGAGGTGATTCTCAGAAATTAGTTTGGGGCCTGATGATTCGGGCGCTAATCTGACGCTCGTGAACATGGGACCGCTCGTCCGCTTCCCCGACGCGCTGCAACACGCTCCGCTCGGCCGGCTCGTCTCCATCGCCGGCCACGTCGTCGAGCAGCACTGGGGGCGCTACCTGGCCGAGCACCACGGCCTCACCTCCGCCGGCATGCGCGTGCTGATGATCCTGCTGCGCTCCGGCGACGTCACCCACCGCGACATGGCGGAGTTGTGCTTCGTGCGGCCGGCCACCCTCACCGGCATCGTCGACACCCTGGAACGTGACGGCTTCGTCGTCCGCCGACGCAGCCCCGAGGACCGCCGCACCGTCCAGCTCACCCTCACCGACAAGGGCCAGGAACATGCCCGACGAATCATCGACAAGATCCACAGCGACACACCGCTGACCTCCGTCGACGCCGACCCGGCCAAGCGCGCGGTGATCCGCGAGTTCCTGACCGAAATCATCACCGGCATGTCCGACGGGGACCTCCGTCGGTTGAACCGGGACAGCGAGTCCGACACCGAGTCGCCAACGGGGAGACATCCGTGCTGATCCGCCTGCTCCGCACCCATCTACGCCCGTACCGACGACTACTGGCCGCCGTGGTGGCGTTCCAGTTCGTCGGCACGATGGCCTCGCTCTACCTGCCCAGCCTGAACGCCGACATCATCGACCGGGGCGTCGCCCGCGGCGACACCGACGAGATCCTGCGTACGGGCGGGTGGATGCTGGTGGTCAGCCTGCTCCAGGTCGCCTGCTCGATCGCCGCCGTCTACCTCGGCGCGAAGACTGCGATGGGCTTCGGCCGGGACGTCCGGGCCGCCCTCTTCGGGCACGTCAACCGCTTCTCCGCCCGAGAGGTCGCCCGGTTCGGGGCGCCGTCGCTGATCACCCGCAACACCAACGACGTCCAGCAGGTGCAGATGCTGGTGCTGCTGAGCTGCACCATGCTGGTGGCCGCGCCGATCATGAGCGTCGGCGGCGTGGTGATGGCGCTGCGCGAGGACGTCGGGCTCTCCTGGCTGATGCTGGTCTGCGTGCCGGTGCTGGCCGTCGCGCTGGGCCTGGTCATCCGCCGGATGGTGCCGGGTTTCCGGCTCATGCAGACGCGCATCGACACGGTCAACCGGGTGCTGCGCGAGCAGATCACCGGCATCCGGGTGGTCCGGGCCTTCGTCCGCGAGCCGTACGAGACCGACCGCTTCCGGGTGGCCAACACCGACCTGACCGCCACCGCGCTGCGCATCGGCCGGCTCCAGGCGCTGATCTTCCCGATCGTGATGCTGGTGCTCAACGTCTCCAGCGTCGCGGTGCTCTGGTTCGGCGCGGCCCGGGTCGACTCCGGTCAGATCCAGATCGGCGCGCTCACCGCGTTCCTGCAATACCTGATGCAGATCCTGATGGCGGTCATGATGGCCACCTTCATGCTGATGATGGTGCCCCGCGCGGCGGTCTGCGCGGAGCGTATCGAGGAGGTGCTGGACACCGACTCGTCGGTGGTGCCGGCGCCCGCACCGGTCACCGAGGTCACCGGCCGCGGTGAGCTGGAGCTGCGCGACGCGGGCTTCCAGTACCCCGGCGCCACCGCGCCGGTGCTGCACGACATCTCGTTCACCGCCCGCCCGGGCCGGACCACGGCGATCATCGGTTCCACCGGCGCCGGCAAGACCACACTGCTCACGCTGATCCCCCGGCTGGTCGACCCGACCGCCGGCGCGGTCCTGGTCGACGGCGTGAACGTGCGGGACCTGGCCCCGGACGAACTGTGGCGGCGGATCGGGCTGGTGCCGCAACGGCCGTACCTGTTCAGCGGCACGGTGGCGAGCAACCTGCGCTACGGCAACCCGGAGGCCACCGACGCGGACCTGTGGGCGGCCCTGGAGATCGCCCAGGCGCGCGACTTCGTCACCGAGATGCCCGGTGGGCTGGACGCGCCGATCGCGCAGGGCGGCACGAACGTCTCCGGCGGCCAGCGGCAACGCCTGGCCATCGCCCGCGCGCTGGTACGCAAGCCGGAGATCTATCTCTTCGACGACTCCTTCTCCGCGCTCGACCTCGGCACGGACGCCCGCCTGCGGGCCGCCCTCAAGCCGGTCACCGCGGACGCGGCGGTGGTGATCGTGGCCCAGCGGGTCTCCACGATCGTCGACGCCGACCAGATCATCGTGCTCGAGGACGGGGGTGTCGTCGGGATGGGACGGCACGCGGAGTTGTTGGAGAACTGCCCGACGTACGCCGAGATCGTGGCGTCCCAGCAGACCGCGGGGGTGCCCGCATGAGCGAACGCACCGAGCGCAGCGAGGGCCGTGAGAGCATGCCCGACCAGCACCGCATGAGCGAACGCACCGAGCGCAGCGAGGGCCGTGAGAGCATGCCCGACCAGCACCGCATGAGCGAACGCACCGAGCGCAGCGAGGGCCGTGAGG
>NZ_JBFAGS010000004.1:201809-311828 GCF_040653835.1 Micromonospora sp. NPDC050980
CGTGAGGGCACGAAGGCCGTACCGCAGCAGCAGGGTGAGCCGAAGCGGCTGCCGCCGGCCGGGCGGCGACCGGGCGGGCCGCCGCACATGAGCATGGGCATGCCGGCCGAGAAGGCGATGCGGTTCGGCCCGTCCGCGCGACGGCTGCTGGGTCGGCTGCGACCGCACCGCGTCCAACTCACCGGTGTGCTGGCGCTGGCGCTGGCCAGCGTCGGCCTGAGCGTGGTCGGGCCGAAGGTGCTCGGGCACGCCACCGACCTGATCTTCAACGGGGTGATCGGGCGGCAACTGCCGCCGGGCACCAGCACCGAGGCGGCGGTGGCCGCGGCCCGGGCAGCCGGCAACGGCAATTTCGCCGACATGCTGGCCCGGATGGACGTGGTCCCGGGCGCGGGCATCGACTTCGGCCGGCTGGGCCGGGTGCTGGCGTTCGCGGTCGCGCTCTACGTCGTCGCCGGCGTGCTGATGTGGGCGCAGGGCTGGGTGCTCAACGGGGTGGTGCAGCGCACCGTGCTGCGCCTGCGCGCCGACGTGGAGGACAAGCTCAACCGGCTGCCGCTGCCCTACTTCGACAAGCAGCCGCGCGGCGAGCTGCTGAGCCGGGTCACCAACGACATCGACAACGTCCAGCAGACGCTCCAGCAGACGCTGAGCCAACTGCTCACCTCGCTGCTCACGGTCGTCGGCGTACTCGGGATGATGTTCTGGATCTCGCCGCTGCTGGCGACGGTGGCCCTGGTCGCGATCCCGCTGTCGGTGCTCGTCACCGGCCAGATCGCCAAGCGGTCGCAGCGCAAGTTCATCGCCCAATGGACGCACACCGGCGAGCTGAACGCCCAGATCGAGGAGGCGTACACCGGGCACGAGCTGGTCAAGGTGTTCGGCCGGCAGAAGGAGGTCGAGGCCGCCTTCCACGCCAAGAACGAGGAGCTGTTCACGGCCAGCTTCGGCGCCCAGTTCGTCTCCGGGATCATCATGCCGGCGATGTTCTTCATCGGGAACCTCAGCTACGTCGCCATCGCGGTCGTCGGCGGGCTGCGGGTGGCCTCCGGCGCGATGACCCTCGGCGACGTGCAGGCGTTCATCCAGTACTCGCGCCAGTTCACCCAGCCGCTCACCCAGGTCGCGTCGATGGCGAACCTGCTCCAGTCCGGGGTGGCCTCGGCCGAGCGGGTCTTCGCGGTGCTCGACGCCGACGAGCAGAGCGCCGACCAGACCGACCCGGCCCGGATCGCCGACCCGCACGGCCGGGTCGAGTTCGCGCACGTCTCCTTCCGGTACGACCCGGACAAGCCGCTGATCGACGATCTCTCCCTGGTCGCCGACCCGGGGCACACGGTCGCCATCGTCGGCCCCACCGGCGCCGGCAAGACCACGCTTGTCAACCTCGTCATGCGGTTCTACGAGCTGGACGCCGGACGGATCACCCTGGACGGGGTGGACATCAGCGAGATGCGCCGGGACGACCTGCGCGGCCGGATCGGCATGGTGCTCCAGGACACCTGGCTCTTCGGCGGCACCATCCGGGACAACATCGCCTACGGGCGGCCGGACGCCACCGAGGAGGAGATCCTCGCCGCCGCCCGGGCGACCTTCGTGGACCGGTTCGTCCGCAGCCTGCCGGACGGCTACGACACCGTGATCGACTCCGAGGGCAGCAACGTCAGCGCCGGCGAGAAACAGCTCATCACCATCGCGCGGGCGTTCCTGGCCGAGCCGTCGCTGCTGATCCTGGACGAGGCGACCAGCTCGGTGGACACCCGCACCGAGGTGCTGCTCCAGCGCGCCATGGCGGCGCTGCGCTCGGACCGGACCAGTTTCGTCATCGCGCACCGGCTCTCCACCATCCGCGACGCCGACCTGATCCTGATGATGGAGCGGGGCCGGATCGTCGAGCAGGGCACCCACGACCAGCTCGTCGCCGCCGACGGCGCGTACGCCCGGCTCTACCGGGCGCAGTTCACCGGTGCGGTGCTCGCCGACGAGGTGCCGGCTGCGCCGGGCCCGCCGGCCGGGATGCGTCCCACCGGCGCGCCGGTCGGGAACTGAGATGGACCCCGCGACAGCCCCGACACCGGGCACCGCCCGGGTGACCGCGGGTCACCCGGGCGGCGGGGCCGGGTCAGGCCGGCGGGAGCAGGTCGGCCGACCGGCTCGCGACCACGGCGCCGATCAGGCGCAACGCGTCCGCCCGGGGCATCGGGTCGAGGCCACGCCCGTCACGCAGGCGCAGCGAGACCGCACCCTCGGCCGCCTCCCGGGCGCCCACCACCCCGACGTACGGAACGCGGCGGCTGGCCGCGTCGCGGATCCGGGCGCCCAGCGAACCGCCCGCGTCGACCTCGACCCGCAGCCCGGCCGCCTCCGCCTCCGCGCCCAGCCGCCGGGCGGCGTCGGCCTGCGCGTCGTCGACCGGGAGCAGCAGCACCTGCACCGGGGCGTACCAGGCCGGGAACGCGCCCTCGTGCACCTCGATCAGGTAGGCGAACAGCCGCTCCATGCTGCCCACCAGGCTCCGGTGCACCATCACCGGCCGCTTCGGGCGCCCGTCCGGGCCGGTGTAGGACAGGTCGAACCGCTCCGGCTTGTCGAAGTCGAGCTGCACGGTGGAGATGGTCGACTCCCGGCCGCCCGCGTCCACGATCTGCACGTCGATCTTCGGGCCGTAGAACGCGGCCTCGCCGGGCGCCTCGACGGCGTCCACCCCGTCGAGCGCGGCGCGCAGCAGGTCCTCGGCCCGCGCCCAGCCGGCGTCGTCGCCGACGTACCGCTGGCCCGGCCCGCGCACCGACAGCCGGAACCCGGCCGGCCGGACGCCGAGCGCGGCGTGCGCCTCGCCGATCAGCCGCAGGATCTCCCGGACCTCGTCGCCGACCTGCTCCGGCGCGCAGAAGTTGTGCGCGTCGTTGAGCGAGATGGCGCGCACCCGGGACAGGCCGCCGAGCACCCCGGAGCGTTCCGCCCGATACATCCCGCCCAGCTCGGCGACCCTCAGCGGCAGCTCCCGGTAGGACCGGCCGCGGGCGGCGAACACCAGCGCGTGGTGCGGGCAGAGCGCCGGGCGGAGCACGAACTCGTCGTCGCCGCTCAGCCGCATCGGCGGGAACATGTCGTCGGCGAAGTAGCCGAGATGCCCCGAACGCTCGAACAGCTCCCGCTTGCCCAGCGGCGGCGAGTAGACGTGCCGGTAGCCGGCCCGGCGCTCCAACTCCCGCACGTACTCCTCCACGGCGTGCCGGGCGGCGGCGCCGGCCGGCAGCCAGATCGGCAGGCCGGCGCCGGCCAGCGGATCGGAGACGAACAGCTCCAGCTCCCGGCCGAGCCTACGGTGGTCGATCATGTCGCTCTCCTTGATCGGGTACGACCCGGAGGCGAGTGGGCTCGGAACGCCGCGAGGCCCCGGAGCGGATCGCCCCGGGGCCTCGTCGACGGAAACGTCAGTGCGGCGCGCCGGGAACACCCGGCGTCGTGGTCCTCACCGCGCTGCGCATGCCTCGACCTTACGGCCGGCGGACCGGACGGGTCGACGGCTTTTCCGGTCGACGCCGCCCGTGCCCGGTCAGCGCTTCTCGCAGGCCACGCCGTCCTTGTCCCGGTCGAGGTGGGTGTTCTTCGCGTAGACGGTGTTGGACACCGTGAAGGTGGTGACCGGCTTGGTGGTGCCGCGCACCTTGTCCTTCGCGCCCTTCTTGCCGACGCCGTGCTTGTAGGTCTTGTTGAGCGAGGTGCAGTTCTTGTATTTGGCTGCCGCCGCCTCGGCGGGACCGGCCACGGCGAGCGCGCCGCCGCCGGCCGCCAGGGTCAGGGCGAGCACGCCCCGGAGCAGGGTGGAAACCATCGAGGAGCCTCCTGTGCGGGATTGCTGAGAGCGCCCAAGATCGTATCGAGGGAGGGCGCTCAGGGAGGCGTGCTGTCGCAGGCCCGACAGCGGAGGCCGGGTGCGGGTCGCCGGCACGGGACCTGCCGGCGACCCGCGGCGGCCCGGGCGTCGGGAACGGGGGACCCGACGGCACCGGTGCCGCGTCCCGTCAACGGTACGCCGGTGCGCACGGATCCGTTGCCCCGCCCGATCCCCGGCGGCGGTCATGGCTGACCTCATCGCCGGCGTCGCGTCGCCCATGTGGGCGTACGCGCTGCTGTTGACGCTGCTGGTCGCCGACGCCTTCGTTCCGGTGGTACCGACCCAGATCGTCATGATCACCACCGGCGCGCTGACCGTCTACGGCGGGCTCAGCCTGCCGCTCACCATCGCGGTCGGCGCGGCCGGCGTCTTCGTCGGCGACCTGGCCTGCTACCTGCTCGGCCGCACCACGCCGGCCCGACGGGCGAACCGGGACGCGACGCCGGGGCGGGCCCGCCGGGCCGTCACCCGGGCCACCCGCCGGCTGCGCGAGCCCGGGCCGCTGGTGATCCTGCTCTGCCGGTTCGTGCCCGGCGGCCGGATGGCGGCCTGTTTCTCGGCCGGCCGCAGCCGCTATCCGTACCGCCTCTTCCTGGGCTACGAGGCGGTGGCGGCCGTCGGCTGGGCCGGCTACGGCACGCTCGTCGGTCATCTGGGCGGCAGGGCGCTCACCCAGTCGGGCTGGCGGCTGCTGCTGATCGGCGGCTTGGCCGCGCTCGGGTTCGCGGCGGCCGGCTGGGTGATGACCTGGCTCAGCACCCGGCAGCCCCAGCCGGCCGGAGCGACACCACGAGCAGGTGACCACAGCGGAGGAGAACGATCATGAATGACGGGACGAACTGGCGCGATGTCGGGACGCAGGCCCGACGACCCGACCCCACCTGGAACGACCCCGAGCGGGTGGCCCGACGCCGGCAACTCAGGAAGCAGATGCTGGCCGCGGTCGACGGTGCCCGGCCCGACCGGGCCGGCGAGGAGCCGGACCCGCCGGCCCCGGCCGGGGCCTCGGTCGACTAGTCCCCCGCCGTGTCGGCCCTGGCTGACCAGCTCTTCATGGGCCGTAGCGCCAAGGTCAACGTGCTGGCCATCGCGCAGATGCTCACCGCCCGCGCGATCGGCGGACCGGGGCACGGGGGAACTTCGGCATCCGGTGCCTCGCCCGCTACACCGCCGACAACTGGAAGATGCTCGTCCCCAAGTCAGTTCGAATGGCCGCCACGCTGATGACCAGGATCGTCGATTCCTCTGATCGCGCAGTGGCGGTGGCCGTAGCGACAACCGCGACCGCTCCCTCCGGCGTCACTCCAGCTCGTGCAGCATGAGCTGCCGGGCGGCCTCGGTGATCGAGCCGGACAGGCTCGGGTAGATGGTGATGGTGTGGGCCAGCTCGTTGACGGTGAGGTTGTTCTCCACCGCCATGGTGATCGGCAGGATCAGTTCGCTGGCCTTCGGCGCCACCACCACGCCGCCGATCACCTGGCCGCTGGCCGGCCGGCAGAACAGCTTCACGAAACCGTCGGCCAGGTCGTCCATCTTCGCCCTCGCGTTGCCGGACAGCGGCAGCATCACCTGGCGGGCCGGGGTCTTGCCGGCGTCCACCTCGTCCTGCGAGACGCCGACCGTCGCCAGCTCCGGGTCGGTGAAGACGTTCGCCGCGACGGTACGCAGCCGCAGCGGCCGGACCGCCTCGCCCAGCGCGTGCCACATGGCGATCCGGCCCTGCATGGCCGCGACGCTGGCCAGCGGCAGGACGCCGGTGCAGTCACCGGCCGCGTAGACGCCCGGCACGTTCGTCCGGGAGACCCGGTCGACCGTCACGTAGCCGCCCCGGGCCAGCTCGACGCCGTATTCCGCCAGGCCCAGGTCGGCGGTGTTCGGGATCGAGCCGACCGCGATCAGCGCGTGCGAGCCGGTGACCTGGCGGCCGTCCGAGAGCACCACTTCGACGCCGTCGCCGGCCCGGCGCACCGCCTCGGCCCGGGAGTTGTTGAGGATGCTCATGCCCCGGTTGCGGAACACCCGCTCGATCGCCATCGCGGCGTCCGCGTCCTCGTGCGGCATCACCCGGTCCCGGCTGGAGACCAGCGTCACCGGCACGCCCATGGCCAGGTAGGCGCTGGCGAACTCGGCGCCGGTGACGCCGGAGCCCACCACGATCAGGTGCTCGGGCAGCTCGGGCAGGTCGTAGACCTGCCGCCAGGTCAGGATGCGCTCGCCGTCGGGCACGGCGGTGGGGAGCTGGCGGGGGGTCGCGCCGGTGGCGACCAGCACCGTGGACGCGCCGATCGGATACGCGGGCGAGCCGTCGGCCGGTGTGACGATCACCTGGTGGGTGTGACCGAGCGTGTCCTCGCCGAGCCGCGCGGTGCCGGCGACGAACTCCACCCCGGCCTTGACCAGCTTGGTGTGAATGTCGGCGGACTGGGCCAGCGCGAGCCGCCTGACCCGCTCGTGCACCGCCCGGGCGTCGACGGTGACCGCTTCCAGTCCGTCGGAGTGCACCCCGAACTCCTCGGTGTCCCGGTAGCCGGTGACCACCTCCGAGCTGGCGATGAAGGTCTTGGAGGGCACGCAGTCGGAGAGCACGCACGCGCCGCCGGCACCGTCCGCCTCGACCACCGTGACATCGGCGTCCAACTGGGCGGCGACCAGCGCCGCCTCGTACCCGGCCGGCCCACCGCCGATGATCACGATCTGGCTCACAGAGCCATCCTTTCGTTCGCGACTGCGGGGCTCCGCTTCGCTGCGCTCCTCGCGCTCACCACAGCCGTCCTCTCGTCAGTGCTCACAGTGACTTTCTTCTCCCCGTCGCGTCCGACACGCACCGTCGTATTCTCCCCCACCCGCCGACGGGACTATCGTCGTCGCCGTGCGTCTCTACGCCGCTTACGGCTCAAACCTGGACCCCGCTCGCATGCGCGCCTACTGTCCGCATTCGCCGATGGTGGGCACCGGCTGGCTGGAAGGGTGGCGACTCACCTTCGCCGGCGAGGACGTCATCGGCTGGGAGGGCTCGGTCAGCACCGTGGTCGAGGCCCCCGGTGACCGGGTCTTCGTGGCGCTCTACGACATCCACCCGTACGACGCCGCCCAGCTCGACGAGATCGAGGGCGTGACCGCCGGGACCTACCGCAAGCTGACCGTCCGCGTCTCGACGCTGGACGGGGACGTGACCGCGTGGGTCTACGTCTTCGACGGGTACGAGGGCGGCCTGCCGACGTCGTGGTACCTGTCGGAGATCGCGAACGCGGCGGAGAAGGCGGGCGCGCCCGACGACTACGTCACCGAGCTGCGGTCCCGCCCCACCGGCACGGCGTCCGCGTAGCGCGTCTCCCACCCCGACAGTGTGCGCCCGGCGGCCGGTCGGCCGCCGGGCGACCCCGATGCGGGGGGCCCGGGTCACACCAGGGTGGCGGGCACGCTCCGCTCGTACATGTCGACCCAGTGCTCCTCGACCA
Organism: Micromonospora sp. NPDC050980; assembly: GCF_040653835.1. Lineage (NCBI taxonomy): Bacteria > Bacillati > Actinomycetota > Actinomycetes > Micromonosporales > Micromonosporaceae > Micromonospora > Micromonospora sp. NPDC050980. The sequence continues at coordinate 209,169 of NZ_JBFAGS010000004.1, forward strand.
GGCCGACCGAGCGGTAGAGGGTGACCGGCGCGGTCGGGTTGGCCAGGTCCACGCCCAGCCCGGCGCGGGCCCGGCCCTTGGCCGCGTAGACCGCGAAGGCCCGGCGCAGCAGCGCCGCGCCCACCCCGCGTCGACGGTGCTCCGGCAGCACCGAGAGCGTCCGAACCCAGCCCCCACCCTGGTCGACCGCCTGGTCGGAGGATTGCAGGGCCCCGGCCGGCTCACCGTCGACCTCGGCCAGGAACCACTCGTCCCAGACCTTGCCGGAGGAGGGAAGCAGCTCCCGCCAGCGGTCGAAGTCGAGCGGCTCGTGATCCGGCGTGTCCCGGAACGCCGTGTCGTAGATCCGGTGGAACAGTCGCAGGTCGGCCTCGTCGTCCGGGCGCAGCGGCCGGATCGTCAGGCCGGCCGGCGGCGTCGGCTCGGCGGGCAGGTCGGCCAGGGACCGGCTCATCCGCAGGTAGCGCTTGACCCGGGTGAACCCGGCGGTCGCCAGCTCGCCCGCCCAGCGGGTCTCGGGCCGGTAGGCCCCGGCGCGCACGGTCAGCGCGGGCAGGCCCCGCTCGGCGGCCCGGTCGGCGACCCGGTCGAGCAGCCGGGCCAGCAGCGGCGCGCGCAGCTCGACGCCCCGGTCCGGGTCGACGAGCACGTCCACCCACTCCCGGCCCACCCCGGTCGGGTTGCTCAGGATCGACCAGGCCACCACCGTGCCGTCCGGGTCGTCGACCAGCCAGGAGTCCCGGGTCGGGTCGACGAACGGCGCGGTCAGCGCGTCCCGTACGTCTTCGGTGTCGAAGTCGGGATGGCCCACCGCGAACGTGTCGGCGGCGTGCACCACCGCCAGGATCGCGGGGACGTCGTCGAGGGTGGGGCGGCGGGCGGTCCACCCGGCAGGGAGCGTCACGCGGCAGATCCTGGCAGTCGGACCGCCCCCGCGCCTCCCATTTATCCTCGCCGGGCGTGCAGCCGCGCGGCGGTGAGCAGGTCGACCAGCTCCGCGCCGCCGACCGCGCCGAGCGCGTGGAACGCCGGGGACACCAGCCGGTCGGTCACCGCCTCGGCCCAGATCCGGCGCCGCACCAGCGGCCCGACCGGCGGGTAGGGGGGCGTCCATCCGCAGGCGGCGGCGCCCGCCTCTCCCTCCGGCCCGGCCAGCACCGCCTCCAGCGGCGTCAACCCGGCGGCCCGCACGGCCAGCAGGTAAGCGCCGGCGAAGTGCTCACGCAGCAACAGCAGGCCGACGGCGGCTCGGGCGCCGGCGGACGGGTCCCGCATCGGCATGGCCCGCCACGCGGCGAAGAGCGGCATGGCGCTGCCGTCCGCCGCGTCGACGGCCCGGTCGAGCAGTCCGGCCAGCCGAGCCACGTCGGGCGCGTCGCCCAGCCGGGACGTGCCCCACCGGCAGCACTCCGCCAGGTTGGCGGCGGCCACCTCCAGCGGTAGCACCGCGCGCGCCGCGGCGTCCCAGCCGTCCGCGACGGCCTCCGGGGCGATGAAGCCGAGCGCCGAGGCCACCGTCTCGGCACGGACGTCGCCGAGCGCGCCGGCCCGGCCGGTGATGTAGAACGCCCACCCGGAGATGCCCAGCAAGCGGGCCCGCCGCAGGGTCGACGGGCAGCGGGAGAACGCCTCCCCGAGCTCCAGCACCAGCGGTTTGCAGGCAGCGGCGACCTGCTCCGGAGTCATCGGCGATCCACCGCCGTCCGTCCACCGTGGCCGTTCATCACGCTCAGTCTGCCTGTTCGTCACCGGCCTCGGCATCCCCCTCTTCGGCGTCGAGCGCCTCCAACACGGCCTCCACCTCGCCGGCCCGACGGCGGGCGGCGGTGACCGCCCGTTCCGCCCCCCGGCGGGCCAGCCGCGCCCGGCTCAGCTCCTGCTCGGCCACGGCCCGGCGGCGCTCCAGCTCGGCCAGCTCGGTCTCGACCCGGTCCAGCGTGGCGGCGCCGTCCCGCTCGGCAGCGTCCGCGCCGGCCAGTTCCTTCCCGGCCCGGTCCAGCTCGGCGCGGGCCTTCTCCAGTTCGCGGGTGGCCGCCCGCCGCCGCTTGGCCCGTTCGGCCCGCGCCGCCCGCTCGTCGCGGGCCCGGCGCGCGTCGGCCCGCTCGGCCGCCCGATCCGGTACGCCGGACTTCGCCGCGCCGGCCGCCCGCGGTTCCTCCTCGCCACCGGTCACCAGCCGCAGTTGGGGACGGGGCACCTCACCGAAGCCGGCGTAGTGGCTGGCCCGCAGCAGCCGGCCGGCGCGCACCCGCTCGGCCACGTCGGTGTCGGAGAGCGCGGCGTTGAGCGTCGCCTCCACCTCGCCCAGCGGCAGCTTCCCGGCCGGCGGCGCGGCGGGTTCGGCGGCGGCCAGCCGGCGTACCTCGGCGACCAGCGCGCCCACCACGGCGCGGCGCTGGGCGGAGAGTTCCCGGAGCTTGCCGCCGCGCAGGTCGCGTTGCGCGGCGCGGAGCGACTCGGCGAGCTGGGCCAGGTCGGCGACCAGTTCGGGTCGCCGGATCGCGAGCAGGTTGACCAGCCAGGCCGCGACTGTGGGCCGCCGCAGCCGGCCGATCTCCCGGGCGGTGCCCGGGTCGCCGGCCTCGCGCGCCTGCGCGGCGGCGGCGTCCCGGGCCGCGACGAATCTGTCCGGCGGCGCGGCGTAGAGCCGCCGGAGAACCTCGGTGGGGACCTCAGGCATCGATCCGGGTGCCCGGCTCCAGACGGCGGTAGTCGGTGTTCGACATGGCGGCGTACTGCCGGTCCAGCACGCCGAAGCCGTTGGCGTTGAGCAGTCCGTCGTGCAGCGCGTACGCCCGCCGCGGCGCGACCGCGCGGATGAAGTCGAGCACCTCGGAGAACTTCGACCAGGGCGCGTGGATCGGGGCGAACAGCGTGTCCACCCGCACGTCGTCGGGGACGAACAGCGCGTCGCCCGGGTGGTAGACCACGTCGTCGAGGAGGTAACCCAGGTTCTGGATCACCGGAATGTCCGGGTGGATGACGGCGTGCTGGCCCCCGTACGCCCGCACCGGCATCCCGGCGGCGGTGAACGACTCGCCGGGCGCGACCGCGACGAGCGCCTCGGCGGCGTCGCCGAGCACGTCGGCGAGCGACGCCGGGCCGTGCACCGGCACCGGCCGCCGCTGGAGCGCGGCGGTCAACGCCGGGACGTCCACGTGGTCCGGATGCTGGTGGGTGATCAGCACCGCGTCCGCCCCGTCCAGCGCCTGCGCCGCGGCGCTGAAGACACCGGGGTCGACGACGAGCACCGCACCGTCGTGCTCTACCCGCAGGCAGGAATGGGCGTACTTGGTGAGCTGCATCGTGACTCCTCGATTACCGAATCGTGACGTCCTCAGCGCAGTCTGCCGGAACCGGCGCGACACCGCGTCGCGTCCGAGGTATCGGCCCCGGCTCGCGGGGCCGTCGAGGAACGGAGCGGGGAGCATGGTCGGACGACGGGTGCGGGGCGTGGCCCTGGTCGCGGTGGGCCTCGTCGCGGCGCTGGCCGTGGGGGCGTGCAGTGCGGGCGGGGACAGCGGCGGCAACGACGCGGCGGCACCGGCCGCGGAGGGCGGCAGTGACGCCGGCGCGGGGCGCGACCAGGCGGCGCCGGGCGGGACGGGCGGCGCCGACCTGCGGGTGGACCAGCGGTCCATCATCTACACCGGCACGATGCAGGTCCGGGTGGACGACGTGGACACCGCGGCGCGGGAGGCGACCACGGTGGTCACCGCGGCCGGCGGCTTCGTCGGCGGGGACCGGCGGTCGAGCCGGTCGGCCGACGCCCGGGCGGTGCTGACCCTGCGGGTGCCGGCGGACAAGTTCGCCGGCGTGATCGACCAGTTGGCCGGCTACGGCCGGCAGGAGAGCCGGGAGATCCGCACCGAGGACGTCACCGAGCAGGTGGTCGACCTGGACGCCCGGATCGCCACCCAGCGGGCCCGGGTGGAGAGCGCCCGCAAGCTGCTCGCCCGGGCCGACTCGGTGGACCAGTTGGTCACGCTGGAAAACGAGGTGGGCACCCGACAGGCGGACCTGGCCGCGCTGGAGGCGCGCAAGCGCCGGCTGGCCGACCTCACCGCGCTCTCCACCATCACCGTGACGTTCCTGGGTCGCGACGCCAGCACCGCCCACGAGGGCGCCGACCTCGGCTTCCTCAGCGGCCTCGGCGGTGGCTGGGCGGTCTTCCTGACCTCGGTCCGCGTGCTGCTCACCGTGCTCGGCGCGGTGCTGCCGTTCGCGGTGGTGATCGGCGTACCGCTGTGGCTGCTGCTGCGGTGGCGACGCCGGCGGGCCCGGCGGACGCCGCCGCCGGCCGGCCCGAACCCGGCGGGGCCGCTCGGCGGTCCGGTCAGCGCGCCGCCGCCAGTGCCCGCAGCGCGGTCTGGACCATGAGGCGTACGCCCGCCTCGATGGCGCGCTCGTCCACGTCGAAAGAGGCCCGGTGCAGGTCCACATTGGGCCCGTCGCGGCCGACACCGAGGCGGGCGAGCGCGCCGGGCACGTGCTCCAGATACCAGGAGAAGTCTTCGCCGCCCATGCTCTGCGGCGTCTCGGCGATGCCTTCCGGGCCGAGCGCCGACGCGGTCGCCGCGGTGAACACGCCGATCGCCCCCGCGTCGTTGGTCACCGGCGGCCGGCCCCGCAGGTATTCCAGGTCGACGGTGGCGCCGGTCGGCGCCAGCACGTCCCGCACCACCTGAGCCACGATCTTGGGCGCCTGGTTCCAGGTGTCCCGGTCCATCACCCGGAGCGTGCCGGCGGCGCACGCCTCGGACGGGATGACGTTGTACCGGGTGCCGGCCGAGGCGTGGCCGAACACCAGCAGCAGCCCGCTGTTGGCCGGCACCCGGCGGCTGATCAGCGTCGGCACCTCGGTGACCAGCCGGCCGAGCGCGTCGACCAGGTCGACGGTGAGGTGCGGACGGGCGGTGTGCCCGCCCGGGCCGGTGAGCCGGACGGTGACGTTGTCCGCCGCGGCGGTGATCGGGCCGACCCGCAGGCCGACCTTGCCCACCGGCAGGTTCGGGTCGCAGTGCAGCGCGAAGATCTGCACCACGTCGTCCAGGCCGCCGGCCTCGATGACCTCGAGCGAGCCGCAGGGCAGGATCTCCTCGGCCGGCTGGAAGATCAGCCGCACCCGGCCGTCGAGCTGGCCGAGGTCGGCGAGCTGGGCGAGCAGCATGCCGACGCCGAGCATCACCGCGGTGTGCACGTCGTGGCCGCAGGCGTGGCAGACGCCCTCCACCGTCGACCGGTAGGGGACGTCCTTCGGGTCGCCCAGCGGCAGCGCGTCGATGTCGGCGCGGAGCGCGATCACCGGCCCGTCGGGGCGGCCGTCGATGTCGCAGATGACGCCGTTGCCCTTCGGCAGCAGGCGCGGGTTCAGCCCGGCGAGGGAAAGCTCGCGGTGCACCAGGGCCGCCGTCTCGAATTCCTCGCCCGACAGTTCCGGGTGGGAATGGATGTGACGGCGGGTCGCGATGAGGCCGGGTACCCGCAGCGCGAGCAGATGGTCGAGTTCGAAGGGCAGGGGCTGGGAACCGGTCGGCGACTCGGGCCGGGACGACGCCAGCGGGCCGCCCGGGGGCAGCGTCAACGCACTCGTCACGTCGAATTCTCGATCACTAGAGAGGGATGGATCATCGGGTAGGACAGCAGACAGCCTAGACCCCCGACGGTGACGCTGCGCAACGTCTTTCCCGTAGCGGTCGGACCGCGTAGCGTCACGAATGCCCTGGTGAGAGCGCTCGAATATCTGCGGGACAGCAGGTAGATCGCGGTCGGACGCCGTCATCTGCTCCCCACCTCCTACAACGCGTAACCGCTTCATCGGTCACCAAACAGCGAGCCGTCGTTCCGAATTGTCGCATTAGTCGCGGCAATTAACTGCCGCTCGGACAATTGCCCGACAACATTCGGCCGCCAGGCGACTCCCGACGGTGACATGACCGCCCGATGACCGACCGCACAGACTGTCCGTCCCGTTCACCCGATCGGGTTACCCCTATTCCAAAATCGCACACCCGGACGCGACACGGCCCGCACCGGCGCCTCCACCGCGCCGGCCCGGGCCGCCGTCGGTACGCCTCAGAACCGGTCGCTCGGCCGGTGGACGCCCCACACCGCTCGCAGCGTCCCGCACACCTCGCCGACCGTGGCGCGCGCCCGCAGCGCCTCCTTCATCGGGTAGAGCACGTTCGCGTCACCCTCGGCCGCGGCGCGCAGCTCGGCCAGGGCCCGCTCGACCGCGGCGGAGTCACGGTCGGCACGCAACTTGGCCAGCCGCTCCGCCTGGGCCGCCTCGATCGTCGGGTCCACCCGCAGCGGCTCGTACGGCTCCTCCTCGTCGACCCGGAACCGGTTGAGCCCGACCACCACCCGCTCGCCCGCATCGATCTCCTGGGCGATCCGGTACGCCGACTGCTCGATCTCCCGCTTCTGGAAGCCCGCCTCGATGGCGTCCACCGCCGAACCGTGGTCGAAGACCCGTTCCATCAGCGCGGTGATCGCGGTCTCCAACTCGTCGGTCATCGCCTCCACCACGTACGACCCGGCGAACGGGTCGACGGTGGCGGTGAGATCCGTCTCGTACGCCAGCACCTGCTGGGTGCGCAGCGCCAGCCGGGCCGCCTTCTCGGTGGGCAGCGCGATCGCCTCGTCGAAGCTGTTGGTGTGCAGCGACTGGGTGCCGCCGAGCACCGCGCCCAGGCCCTGCACCGCCACCCGGACCAGGTTGACCTCCGGCTGCTGCGCGGTGAGCTGCACACCAGCGGTCTGGGTGTGGAACCGCAGCATCATCGACTTCGGGTTCTTCGCGCCGAACTCCTCGCGCATCAGCCGGGCCCAGATGCGCCGGGCCGCCCGGAACTTGGCGACCTCCTCAAGCAGCGTGGTGCGGGCCACGAAGAAGAACGACAGCCGGGGCGCGAAGTCGTCCACGGCCAGCCCGGCCGCGAGCGCCGCCCGGACGTACTCCACGCCGTTGGCCAGCGTGAACGCGATCTCCTGCGCGGGCGAGGCGCCGGCCTCGGCCATGTGGTAGCCGGAGATCGAGATGGTGTTCCACTTCGGCACCTCGGCCCGGCAGTAGGCAAAGGTGTCGGCGACCAGCCGCAGCGAGGGCTTCGGCGGGAAGATGTACGTCCCCCGGGCGATGTACTCCTTGAGGATGTCGTTCTGGATGGTCCCGTTGAGCGCCGTGCCGGGCACCCCGGTCTCCTCCGCCACCAGCTGGTAGAGCAGCAGCAGCACCGAGCCCGGCGCGTTGATGGTCATCGAGGTGGAGACCTTGTCCAACGGGATGTCGCCGAAGAGGGTCCGCATGTCCTCGATGGAGTCGATCGCGACGCCGACCTTGCCGACCTCGCCGTGCGCGATCGGGTCGTCCGAGTCGTACCCCATCTGGGTGGGCAGGTCGAACGCGACGGAGAGGCCCATGGTGCCGGCGCGCAGCAACTGGTGGTAGCGGGCGTTGCTCTCGGTCGCGGTGCCGAACCCGGCGTACTGCCGCATGGTCCACGGACGGGACGTGTACATCGTCGGGTAGACCCCTCGGGTGTACGGGTAGTCGCCCGGCTCGCCCAACCGGGAATCCAGGTCCGCCGGAAGGTCGGCCGCCGTGTAGACGCCCTTGATCGGGAAGCCCGACTCGCTTGACCGCGCATCGCTCATTACCGGATGGTAGGACGCGGTCGCCGCCGCACGGGTGAGGGATACCGCACACCGGGACGCGGCGAACCACCGGAGGTGAGCAGCTGCCCACATACCGTCGAGTAGGTAAACGCCCGCCGCGTCGGGTTTCGCATCGGGCGTCGGAACCAGCAAGATAGGGGGGTTGTGTCCCAGCCCCCTCGATATCCCCCGGTGGCTTTTGAAGTGACTCAGATTCCGACGTGGAGCGGTGGACCGGCCAGTCCCCCCACTGGACGCGCGGCGCCCGGCACCACCATCGGTGGTCGCTACTCGTTGCGCTCGCCGGTGGGCAACGGTGGCATGGGCACGGTCTGGCGGGCCACAGACACCCTGCTGCGCCGCGATGTGGCGGTCAAGGAGGTCGTCCTCCCGCCGGGGCTCGCCCCCAGCGACCGCGACGCGCTCTACGAACGCACGCTGCGCGAGGCGCGCGCAGCCGCCGCGATCCAGCACCCGGCCGTGGTCCAGGTCTACGACGTGGTCACCGAGGGCGGCCGGCCGTGGATCGTGATGGAGCTGCTGGACGCCCGCAGCCTGGCCGACATGGTGATCGAGGACGGGCCGGTCGCGCCCCGCGCGGTCGCCAAGATCGGCATCGCGCTGCTCGGCGCGCTGGAGGTGGCGCACGCCCTCAGCGTGCTGCACCGCGACGTCAAGCCGGCCAACGTGCTGATCTGCTCCGACGGCCGCTGCGTGCTGACCGACTTCGGGGTCGCCCGGATGCCCACCGACGTGCAGCTCACCACGCCCGGCATGGTGCTCGGCTCGCCGCACTTCATCTCCCCCGAGCGGGCCATGGGCCAGGAGTTCGGCCCGCCCAGCGACCTGTTCTCGCTCGGCGTGACGCTCTACACCGCGGTGGAGGGCCGGCCCCCGTTCGACAAGGGCGACCCGATCGAGACCATGCACGCCGTGGTCGAGGACCCGCCCGCCACGCCGCAGCGCAGCGGCCCGCTCACCGGGGTGCTGATGGGCCTGCTGGAGAAGGACCCGGCCCGCCGGCTGGACGTGCACCGGGCCCGGGCCATGCTGCGCGAGCTGCTCGCCGGGCCGCTGACCAGCACCGCCACGGCGGTCAACTCGGTCACCGACCCGTACGCGGTGGTGCCGGTGCCGCGCCCGACGACGCCGCCGGCCATCGCGGCGGAGCCCAAGCCGGGCGCTCAGATCGGCGGCCGGGCCATGATCGGCCCGAGCGAGTCGCTGACCGACCGGCTCGCCGCGCTGCGGCGCGGTGAGCGCCCCGGCGCGAAGCCCGCGGCGGGCGCCGCCGCGCTCGACGAGACCAGCGCCGACGCGCTGGCCGGGTCGCTGCACACCCCCACCGGGGCGATGTCCGGCCCGGATGGGCCCGAGACCATCCGACGCACCTCGGCGGACGCCACGGTCCGCTTCGGTCGAGACGCCGGCTCCGACGCCACGCAGGCCGTGCCCACCGCCTCGCCGACCAGCTACGGCGGAGGCGCCGACGCCACCCGACCGGTCCCCGGCGGCCACCAGTGGTCGGTGCCCGGCACCGGCCAGCCGTGGACCACCCCGGCCACCGCGCCGGCCGGCGCCGCGCCCGGCGGGGTGACGGGCCTGCTCGGCCGGGTGCGGGCGTGGCCCCGCAAGGTGCAACTCGCCGCCGCCGGCGGGCTCGCCGTGGTGCTGCTGGTGAGCGTGATCGCGCTGACCAGCGGCGGCGACGACGCTCCCCCGCCGGTCGTCGGCACGCTGCCGTCGGCCTCGGCCACCCCGCCGGTGGAGATGCAGGAGCAGTCGGTCAAGGGGATGACCATCCAGTTGCCGAAGGGCTGGCAGCGGCAGACCGGCGGCCTCTTCATCGACTACGTCGACCCGGACGACGACGGCCGCAAGGTGCGGGTCATCGCCGAGGACTGGGGCGGCACCTCGATCAGCTGGGCCGAGTTCGCCTCGCGGAACCTCAAGAAGAACAGCACCAAGAGCAAGACCTGCCCCGCGCCCTACACGGAGGTGTCGGTCACCGAGCAGCCACTCGCCGGCCAGACCGCGGGCCAGCTCGAATACACCTGCGGCGAGGGCGAGGACATGCGCCACGGCATCTGGCGGGGTCTGGTCAGGGACGGCAAGGTCTACTCGTTCTACCTCTCCTCCACCGACGCACGGTTCGCCGAGAGCAAGCCGATCTTCGACGCGATGGTCGACTCGTTCCAGCTCACGGCGGCCAACTGAGTCGGGGCCGACGGCCGCTGGTGCTCCGCCGCCGTGCTATCAAGAGGCCATGGCGGCGGATACCACTGACCCTGACGACCTTCGCGTCCGAGCCGAACGCTGGCTCGCCGACGACCCCGACCCGGCCGGCCGGGACGAGCTGCGCGCCGTCCTCGACGGGCTGCCCGGCACGGCCACCGACCTGGCCGACCGGTTCGCCGGCCCGCTGACCTTCGGCACCGCCGGGCTGCGCGGTCCGCTGCGCGCCGGGCCCAACGGGATGAACCTCGCGGTGGTCACCCAGGCCGCCGCCGGGCTGGTCGGCTGGCTCGCCGCCCAGGGCGGCGAGGGTCCGCTGGTGATCGGGTACGACGCCCGGCGCGGCTCGCGTGCCTTCGCCGAGCGCACCGCGCAGGTGGCCACCGGCGCGGGCCGGCCGGCGCTGCTGCTGCCCCGCCCGCTGCCCACACCGGTGCTGGCGTTCGCGGTGCGGCAGCTCGGCGCGGTCGCCGGGGTGATGGTCACCGCCAGTCACAACCCGCCCCAGGACAACGGCTACAAGGTCTACCTGGGCGCGCAGCTCGGCGGTGAGCTGGGTGCCGGGGCGCAGATCGTGCCGCCCGCCGACGCCGGCATCGAGGCGGCCATCCGGGCGGTCGGCGCGCTCGCCCAGGTGCCGCTCGGCCCGGCCGGCCAGGTGCTCGGCGACGACCTGGTGGCCGCGTACGTGGACCGGGCCGCCGCCGTGGTGGAGCCGGGCGGGTCGCGCGAACTGAAGGTGGCATACACGCCGTTGCACGGGGTGGGGGCGGCGGTGCTGACCGCGGCGTTCGCCCGGGCCGGGTTTCCGGTGCCCGGCGTCGTGCCCGAGCAGGCCGAGCCGGACCCGGCGTTCCCGACCGTCAGCTTCCCCAACCCGGAGGAGCCGGGCGCGGTGGACCTGCTGCTCGCGCTCGCCGACCGCACCGGCGCGGACCTCGCGATCGCCAACGACCCGGACGCGGACCGCTGCGCGGTGGCCGTGCGCGACGCCGGGTCCTGGCGGATGCTGCGCGGCGACGAGGTCGGCGCGCTGCTCGCCGATCACCTGATGCGGCGCGGGGTGACCGGCCTGTACGGCACGACTATCGTCTCGTCGACGCTGCTGCGGGCGATGTGCGCGGCCCGGGGCCTGCCCTACGACGAGACGCTCACCGGATTCAAGTGGATCGTCCGCGCCGGTGGCGGCCGGGAGCCGCTGGTCTACGGCTACGAGGAGGCGCTCGGCTACTGCGTCGCGCCGGAGCACGTCCGGGACAAGGACGGCATCACCGCCGCGTTGACCGTCGCCGAGTTGGCCGCCGGGCTGAAGGCCGACGGCCGCACGCTCACCGACCGGCTCGACGAGCTGGCCGCCGAGTTCGGCGTGCACCACACCGACCAGCTCTCGGTGCGGGTGGAGGACCTGCGGGTGATCGCGGACTCGATGGCGCGGATCCGGGCGGCCACCCCGACCACGCTGCTCGGGCACCCGGTCACCGGGGCGTCCGACCTGCTCCCCGACGCGGACGTGGTGATCCTGCGCACCGACGCCGCCCGGGTGGTGATCCGGCCTTCCGGCACCGAGCCGAAGCTCAAGGCGTACCTGGAGGTGGTGGAGCCGGTGACCGGCGGCGACGTCGCCGCGGCCCGGAGCCGGGCCGGGGCCGCCGTCACCGAACTGCGCACCGAGATCGCCGCCGCCCTCGGCCTCTGAGGTGTAAGGAGGGGCCCCCTCTTAACACGTAGGTGTGAGAAGGGGCCCCTCCTATACCGGAGGCGTTAGAAGGGGGCCCCTCCTTACATCCCCTTACCGCTTGCCCAGGGCGGCGTCGACCGCCTGGCCCAGGGCGGCGACGACGAGGCTGACCGAGGGCCGGACCACGCTGTCGTCCAGGCTCACCGTACCGGAGAAGCCGGCGCCGGCGGCGATCTCCTCCAGGCGCGTGCGGGCCTCGTCGGCGGCGGCGCCGGTGAGCCCGAGTGCGGGCTCCATCCGCAGCACGGCGACCAGCGTGGCGAGCGCGGCGGTCCGCTCGTCCGGGAGCTGGCCGCTGGTCAGCGCCGCGGCGAGCCGTCGCCGGATGTCCGCCTCGACCGAGGTGTCCGCGACCGGGTAGCGGTGCACGTGGATGAAGCCCAGTTCGGTCTCGTCCACGTCGCGGACCACGCCCCGGCCGCAGAGATCGCCGAGGATCTTGTCGCGCAGCCCGTGCCGCAGCCGCTGCACCCAGGACGAGGGTGTGTGCGGGGTGTCCGCAGCGATCTTGGCGAGCACCGCGTCGGCGATCGGCTCGCCGGTCGGCGTCGGATCCACCGCCGTCAGGTTCCCGTCCGCGTACGCGACCCGGCCGGCCAGGGCCAGCTCGACCAGCACCGCGGCGGCCATGCCCAGGTCCAGGCTGATCCGCGGCATGGCGGCCTTGCCAGTTTCGTCGTCATACGCGAGGAGCAGCAACTCCTCGGCGAGCGCAACACCAGTCATGGCCCGGAACGCTAGCGCCTCCCCGCCCTTCCGCGCACCACTTCGCCGTGCCCACATCTCGCCCACACCTCGCCCGCCTGATTCACGGAAAGTGGCCCTGCCCGAGGGGAAATGGGGCCTCTTTCCGTGAATCAGGGGGACGGGGGCGGGGGGGCGGTCAGAAGCGCGGCATGCCGCCGAATTGGCGGTCGCCGGCGTCGCCCAGGCCGGGGACGATGAACATCCGGTCGTTCAGGCCCTCGTCGATGCTCGCCGTGACCAGGCGCAGCGGCAGGCCGGACCGCTCCAGCCGCTGGATGCCGACCGGGGCGGCCAGCACGCAGAGCACGGTGATGTCGGTGCAGCCGCGGTCGGCGAGCAGCCGGCAGCAGTGCTCCAGCGAGCCGCCGGTGGCGAGCATCGGGTCGAGCACCAGCACCGGCAGGCCGCTCAGGTCGCGGGGCAGCGACTCCATGTACGCCCGGGGCTCATACGTCTGTTCGTCGCGGGCCAGGCCCACGAAACCCATCGACGACTCGGGCAGCAGGTCGAGTGCGGCGTCGGCCATGCCGAGCCCGGCGCGCAGCACCGGCACCAGCAGCGGCGGATTCGCCAGCCGGGTGCCCTCGGTGTCGGTGACCGGCGTCTGGACCGGGTACCTCTCGATCGGGAAGGAGCGCGCGGCCTCGTACACCAGCATGGTGGTGAGTTCGCGCAGCGCGGCCCGGAACGACGCGGAATCGGTCCGGGCGTCCCGCATGGCGGTCAGCCGCGACTGGGCGAGCGGGTGGTCAATGACGGTTACGTCCACGATCGCTCAACCTACCGGTCGCCGGCGCGGCGCACGCCGGGTGCGGCCCGAACAGCGACGCCGCTCACGCCCTCGTTCCGCGTGACCAAGATCACTCGACGCGCGGGTGCGTACTATTCGGGGCATGACGGCGACAGCGACGTCGGCCCGGTCGGACCTCTCCGAGCTGGGACGATCCGAGACCGCTCTGCGGACCTTCCTGCACGGCCTGCCGGGCGTGGACCAGGTCGGCGCGGAGCAGCGGGCGGCCCAACTCGGCACCCGCTCCATCAAGACCACGGCCAAGGCGCAGGCGATCGACCTGGCGATCCGGATGGTCGACCTGACCACCCTGGAGGGGGCCGACACCCCGGGCAAGGTGCGGGCGCTGGCCGCCAAGGCGCTGCGGCCCGACCCGGCGGACCCGAGCTGCCCGCACGTCGGCGCGGTCTGCGTCTATCCCGCGATGGTTCCGTACGTGGCCGAGGTGCTGCGCGGCAGCGGCGTGCACCTGGCCAGCGTGGCGACCGCGTTCCCGTCCGGGCAGGCGCCGCTGGAGATCAAGCTCGCCGACACCCGGGCCGCCGTCGCCGCGGGCGCGGACGAGATCGACATGGTGATCAACCGGGGCGCGTTCCTGGCCGGTCGCTACTCCGAGGTCCACGACGAGATCGTCGCCACCAAGGAGGCGTGCGGGGACGCGCACCTCAAGGTGATCCTGGAGACCGGCGAGCTGGCCACCTACGACAACGTGCGGCGCGCCTCCTGGCTGGCCATGCTGGCCGGCGGCGACTTCATCAAGACCTCCACCGGCAAGGTCCCGGTCGCGGCCACGCTCCCGGTGACGCTGGTGATGCTGGAGGCGGTCCGCGACTTCCGCGCCGCCACCGGGCGGCAGGTCGGCGTCAAGCCGGCCGGCGGCATCAAGAACACCAAGGACGCGATCAAGTACCTGGTCATGGTCAACGAGACCGTCGGTGCCGACTGGCTCGACCCGGAGTGGTTCCGGTTCGGCGCGTCCAGCCTGCTCAACGACCTGCTCATGCAGCGCACCAAGCTGACGACCGGTGTCTACGCCGGCCCCGACTACTTCACCCTGGACTGAACGCGATGTTCGAATACGCACCCGCCCCCGAGTCGCGCTCGGTGGTCGACATCAAGCCCTCGTACGGGCTCTTCGTCGACGGGACGTTCGTCGACCCGTCCGACGGCGGCAGCTTCAAGTCGGTCAACCCGGCCTCGGAGGAGGTCCTGGCCGAGGTCGCCGAGGCCGGCAACGAGGACGTGGACCGCGCGGTCCGTGCCGCACGCACGGCGTACGAGCGGGTCTGGGGTCCGATGCCGGGCCGGGACCGGGCCAAGTACCTGTTCCGGATCGCCCGGATCATTCAGGAGCGCTCGCGCGAGCTGGCGGTGCTGGAGTCGCTGGACAACGGCAAGCCGATCCGGGAGTCCCGCGACGTCGACGTGCCGCTGGTGGCCGCGCACTTCTTCTACTACGCGGGCTGGGCGGACAAGCTGGAACACGCCGGTTTCGGCGCGAACCCGCGCCCGCTGGGCGTGGCCGCGCAGGTCATCCCGTGGAACTTCCCGCTGCTCATGCTGGCCTGGAAGATCGCCCCGGCGCTCGCGGCGGGCAACACGGTGGTGCTGAAGCCGGCCGAGACCACCCCGCTGACCGCGCTGCTCTTCGCCGAGATCTGCCAGCAGGCCGACCTGCCGGCCGGTGTGGTCAACATCGTCACCGGCGCCGGTGACACCGGCCGGGCGCTGGTCGAGCACCCGGGCGTGGACAAGGTCGCGTTCACCGGCTCCACCGAGGTCGGCCGGGCCATCGCCCGCGCGGTCGCCGGCACCCGCAAGAAGCTGACCCTGGAGCTGGGCGGCAAGGCCGCCAACATCGTCTTCGACGACGCCCCGGTCGACCAGGCGGTCGAGGGGATCGTCAACGGCATCTTCTTCAACCAGGGCCACGTCTGCTGCGCCGGCTCCCGCCTGCTGGTGCAGGAGTCGGTCGCCGACGCGGTGCTGGAGTCGCTCAAGCGCCGGATGGCCCGGCTGCGGGTCGGTGACCCGCTGGACAAGAACACCGACGTCGGCGCGATCAACTCGGCCGAGCAGCTCGCACGCATCCGCGAGCTGTCCGAGGTCGGCGCCGCCGAGGGCGCGCAGCGCTGGTCGCCGCCGTGCGAGTTGCCCGAGCGCGGCTTCTGGTTCGCGCCCACCATCTTCACCGGGGTCACCCAGGCGCACCGGATCGCCCGCGAGGAGATCTTCGGCCCGGTGCTGTCCGTGCTGACCTTCCGCACCCCGGCCGAGGCCGTGGAGAAGGCCAACAACACGCCGTACGGGCTGTCGGCCGGGATCTGGACCGACAAGGGCTCCCGGATCCTCTGGATGGCCGACCGGCTGCGCGCCGGCGTGGTCTGGGCCAACACGTTCAACAAGTTCGACCCGACGTCGCCGTTCGGCGGCTACAAGGAGTCGGGCTACGGTCGCGAGGGCGGCCGGCACGGGCTGGAGGGGTACCTCAATGTCTGAGCGGGTCGCGGTACGCAAGACGTACAAGCTCTTCATCGGCGGGAAGTTCCCGCGCAGCGAGTCGGGACGGTCGTATCTCGTGCAGGACTCCAACGTGTCGCTGGCCTCGCGCAAGGACGCGCGGGACGCGGTCGTCGCGGCCCGGGCCGCGGTGAAGGGCTGGGCCGGGGCGACCGCCTACAACCGGGGGCAGATCCTCTACCGGGTGGCCGAGATGCTGGAGGGCCGGCGCGAGCAGTTCGTCGCGCTGGGCGTACCGGCCGACGAGGTGGACGCGGCGATCGACCGCTGGGTCTGGTACGCCGGCTGGGCCGACAAGCTGCCGCAGGTCTACGGCGGCGCGAACCCGGTGGCCGGCCCGTACTTCAACCTGTCGGCCCCGGAGCCGACCGGCGTGGTGGCCGTGGTGGCGCCCGAGGCGCCGGCGCTACTCGGCCTGGTTAGCGTGATCGCCCCGGCGATCGTCACCGGCAACACCGTGGTGGTGGCCGCCTCCCCGGCGGCGCCGCTGGCGGCGGTGACCCTGGCCGAGGTGCTGGCCACCTCCGACCTGCCGGGCGGGGTGGTCAACATCCTCACCGGGCGGATCACCGAGACGGCGCCGACGCTTGCCGCGCACATGGACGTCAACGCCGTCGACCTGACCGGCGTCACCGACGCCGAGCTGGCGGTGGAGTTGGAGATCAAGGCCGCGGAGAACCTCAAGCGGGTGCTGCGACCGGCCCCGCCGGACCACGACTGGCACACCGATCCGGGCCTCACCCGGATGACCACGCTCCTGGAAACCAAGACCGTCTGGCACCCCAAAGGCACCTGACACACCCCGCCCCCACCCCGTGCCGCACTGATTCACGGAAAGAGTGGCCATCCAGCCCTGGATGGCCACTCTTTCCGTGAATCAGGAAGCGAGGGGGTGGGGTGGCGGAGGGGGTCTACTACGCGGAGTAGGATTGACGGGTGACTCGGCTGGGGGACCTTGAGCGTGCGGTGATGGACGTGCTGTGGGATTCGGCGCCCGCCGCGTCGGACGGCGTGACCGTGCGCGAGGTCGCCGACGCCCTGGACGGGCGTGAGCTGGCCTACACCACGGTCATGACGGTGCTCGACCGGCTCGCCGGCAAGGGCATGGTGCAGCGCGAGCGGGAGGGGCGGGCCTGGCGTTACCGGCCCGCCGCCACCCGCGAGGCGCACATCGCCCAGCTCATGCTCGATGCCCTCGACCTCGGCGGCAGCCGGGACGCCGCGCTGGTGCGCTTCGCCCGGTCGGTGACCGGCACGGAGGCCGACGTGCTCCGCGCCGCGCTCGCCGCCGAGGCCGGGCTGGCCGACCCGGGCCGAACCGCCGAGGCCGGGCTGGCCGACCCGGGCCGAACCGCCGAGGCCGGGTTGACCGGCCGGGTCGAGGATCCGCGGCCCGCCGGGCCGGCGCTCGACGAGGCGACGGACCGGTAGGGCGGCTGCCGTGGCGTACGCCGTGCACTTCGCCGCGACCATCCTGGCCTGCTGGCTGACCGCGCAGGTCCTCGCCGCCGCGCGGTGGACGTGGCGCGCGCCCCGGGTGGCGATCCTCTGCTGGCAGGCGGTCGGGTTGGCGCTCGGTCTCTCCGCGATGGGTCTGCCGATGGCGGTGGGTCTCACCGCCTACGACCGGCCGACCGGGAGCGCGTTGCTGGCGCTCGCCGACGACCTGGCCCACGGCACGCCGCCGGCCGGCATGGGCGCGGCGCACCTCGGCCTGGTCGGGGTGGGCTTCGGCATCGGCGCGGTGCTGCTCACCACGACCGTGCGCGCGGTGCACGGCGCGGTTCGCGCCCAGCGCCGGCACCGGGAGCTGCTCAGCCTGGTCGCCCGGCGCGACCCGACGGTGCCGGGCGCGCTGGTGCTCGACCACCCGAGCGCGGCGGCGTACTGCCTGCCCGGGGTGCGACCCCGGGTGGTGGTGAGCGCCGGCACCGTCGACCTGCTCGACCCGGCCGAGTTGGCGGCGGTGCTCACCCACGAGCGGGCGCACGCCCAGGAGCGGCACGACCTGGTGCTGCTGCCGTTCACCGCGCTGTGCCGGGCGCTGCCCTGGTTCGGCTGGGTGCGCGACGCGCACGCGCGGGTGGCGCTGCTGGTCGAGATGCGCGCCGACGACAAGGCCCGGGAGCTGCACGCGAACGCGCCGCTGGCCGGCGCGTTGCGCCGGTTCGCCGCCGCCGGGCACCGGGTCACGCCGGCCGGCACGCTCGGCGTCGGCGACCGCGACCTCGACGTACGGGTGCAGCGGCTGCTGGTGGCGGACCGCCCGCCACGGGTGCTGGGCGCCACCGCGCTGGCCGTCGCCGCCACGCTCGTCGCGTTGCCGGTGTCGCTGTTCCTGAGCTGAGGACCCCTACGGGGCAAGTCCGGGTGCGCGCACCCGGATAGGTAGAAAACCTACGTGTAGGCTCGCTACGACAAGCGAACCAACCTGTGGGAGAACCGCCATGGATCCCCTGCTCCTCGCCCGACTCCAGTTCGCCACCACCACCTCGCTGCACTTCCTCTTCGTGGCGGTCACGCTCGGCCTGGTCACCCTCCTGGTCGGGCTCCAGACCGCCGGCTACGTCACCGGCAAACCGGTGTACGAGCGGCTGACCCGGTTCTGGGGCCAGCTCTACGTGATCAACTACGCGCTCGGCATCGCCACCGGGATCGTGATGGAGTTCCAGTTCGGGCTGAACTGGAGCGGACTGTCGCGCTACGTGGGCAACGTGTTCGGCGCACCGCTGGCCATCGAGACGCTCGTGGCGTTCTTCCTGGAGTCCACGTTCCTCGGCATGTGGATCTTCGGTTGGCACCGGCTCCGGCGCGGCGTGCACCTGGCGCTGCTCTGGGGGGTCGCGCTCACCGCGTACGCCTCGGCGTTCTGGATCATGGTGGCGAACGCCTGGCTCCAGCACCCGGTCGGCTACGAGGTACGCGACGGCGTCGCCCACCTCACCGACTTCGGCGCGCTGGTCGCCAATCCCACGTTCGGATTCGCGTTCGGGCACGTGGTGTCCGCCGGTCTGGTCACCGGTGGCCTGCTGATGGCTGCGGTCAGCGCCTGGCATCTGCTCCGGCGCACGCCCGACTTCCTGCTGTTCCGCACCTCGCTGCGGCTCGGGCTGGTCACCGCGGCGCTCGCGGTCAGCGCGCTCCAGGGTTTCGGCTTCGCCCAGTTCGGCCCGGTGGGGCAGTTCCAGCCCACCAAGTTCGGCGGCGGCCCGGACCGGGACGCCACGGTCGCCGACTGGACCGCCCGGTTCGGCCCCGGCGACTGGAACCCGCCGGTGCTCTCCAGCGCCGCCCTCGGCTTCATGATCCTCATCGGCTTCACGCTGGGCTGCGTGTGGCTCCTGCTGCCGCTGCTCCGGCGCGACTGGATCATCCGGCTGCGGTTCCCGCTCTGGCTCGTCCTGCTCGGCCTGCCGCTGCCGTTCGTGGCGGTGCTGCTCGGCTGGATCGCCCGGGAGGTGGGCCGCCAGCCCTGGGTGGCGTACGGGCTGCTGCCCACCGCGCAGGCCGTCTCGCCGGTCCAGCCCGCGCTGATGCTCGCCTCGCTGATCGGGTTCACCCTGCTGCTCGGCGCGCTCGCCGTCACCAACTGGGTGCTGCTGGCCCGGCACGCCGCCCGCGGGGCGCGCGACCCGCTCCTCGGCCGCCCGCCCGCGCCGGATGCGAACGACCACCACCAGCCCGTGTTCGCCTGAGGGAGGCCACCGTGGAACTCGCCTGGTACGCCCTGCTCGGCCTCTTCTTCGCCGGCTACCTGGTGCTCGGCGGCTACGACTACGGCGTCGGCCTGCTGCTGGCCCGGCGCGGCGCCACCGCCCCGGGCCACGCCACCACCCCGGGCGATGCCCGCGCCCGCCGGGCCGCGCTCACCGCCGTCGGGCCGTTCTTCCTCGGCAACGAGGTCTGGCTGGTGGCCGCCGTCGGCATCCTGTTCGGCGCCTTCCCCACGCTGGAGGGCGAACTGCTCTCGGGCTTCTATCCGGTGGTGCTCGGCACCCTGGCCGGGGTGGTGCTGGTGACCGCCGGGGTGCAGCTACGCGGCCGGGCCGGCGGCGAGGCGGCCCGTGCCGGCTGGGACCGGATCGTGGTGCTCGGCAGCGTCCTGGCCGCGCTGGGCTGGGGCGCTCTGCTCGGCGGCCTGCTCCAGGGCGTGCCGTTCACCGCCGACGGGCACGTGGCCGGCGTCGGTCACGTGGTCACGCCGTTCGTGGCCGCCACCGGGCTGACGCTTGTCGCGTTGGTCGCGCTGCACGGTGCGACATTCCTCACGCTACGGCTGTCGCCCACTGACGCGCCGGCGCTCGCCCGGCTGGCCCGCGGCCTGGTGCCCGCCGCGCTCACCGCGGTCGCCACGGCCACCGTCCTGGGCCTGCTCTCCGATCGGGTACGCGCCGCCGTGGCGCGCCCGGCGGTCGCCGTACTCCTGCCGTTGGCGCTGGTGGTGGCGCTGCTGATGGCCCGCGCGGCGCTGCGCCGGGGCCGGGCCGGGGTGGCGTTCGCCGCGACCGCGACGGCGCTGGCGCTGCCCGTGCCGCTGGTCGGCGCCGCGCTCTGGCCCCGCGTCCTGGTCGCCACCGGCGACCCGGCGACGTCGCTGACCGTGGCCGAGGCGGCGGCGAGCCGACCCACCCTGGCGCTGCTGGGCTGGCTCGTGCTGCCGCTCGTGCCGGCCCTACTAGGCTTTCAGGCGATGTGCTGGTGGGTGTTCCGGGGACGGATCGACGGCAGGGCGCCGGTGTACTGGTGAACCGCCGTCCGTTCGATCCGCGTCTGCTGCGCCGGGTCCCCGCGGCCCGGCGCGACCTCGCCGTGCTCGCGGCACTCGGCGGGCTCACCGCGCTGCTGGTGGTCGCCCAGGCCACCGCGCTCGCCACGCTCCTGGCCACCGCGATCGACGGGCGGCTGCACCGCCCGGCGCTGGCCGGTTTCGTCGTGGCGGTCGCCGCCCGGGCGCTGGTGAACTGGGCGCAGGGCACGGTGGCGGCGCGGGCCGCCGCGACGGTCAAGGCGGCGCTGCGGGCCGACCTGCTGCGCGCGGTCGGCCGGCACGGTCCCACCTGGGTCGCCGGCCGGCGGGCCGGGCAGCTCGCCACGCTGGCCGGCCGCGGGCTGGACGCGCTCGACCCGTACTTCACCGGTTATCTGCCGCAGCTCGTGCTGAGCGTGACCGTCCCGGCGGCGGTGCTGGCCCGCATCGTGTTCGCCGACTGGAGCTCGGCGCTGATCATCGCGCTCACCATCCCGCTCATCCCGATCTTCGGGGCGCTGCTCGGCTGGCAGGCGCAGGCCGCCACCGAACGCCAGTGGCGGCGACTGTCGCTGCTCGGCGGGCATTTCCTCGACATGGTCGCCGGGCTGCCCACGCTGCGCGCGTTCGGCCGGGCCCGGGCCCAGGTGGACGTGGTGCGCCGGATGGCCGACGGCCACCGCCAGGCCACCATGCGGACGCTGCGGATCGCGTTCCTGTCCGCGCTGGTGCTGGAACTGGTCGCTACGCTCTCCGTCGCGCTGGTCGCGGTGCCGGTCGGCATCCGCCTGCTCGGCGGCGGGATCACGCTCTCCACGGCGCTGCTGGTGCTGCTGCTCACGCCGGAGGCGTACCTGCCGCTGCGCGCCGCCGGCAGCCGGTTCCACGCCAGCATGGAGGGACTCACCGCGCTGGACGAGGCACTGACCCTGTCCGCGACCACCACACCGGCGGCGCCGGCCGCCGCCGGGCGCAGCGCGCCGGACGGCCGGGGCGAGATCCGCTTCGAGGGCGTGACAGTCGCGTACGACCGGACCACCGCACTGCGCGACGTCACGCTGACCATCCGGCCCGGCGAGCGGGTGGCCGTCATCGGCCCCAGCGGCGCGGGCAAGAGCACGCTGCTCAACCTGCTCCTCGGCTTCGTCGCCCCGACCGCCGGCCGGGTCACCGTCGACGGCGTCGACCTGGCCGGGGCCGACCTCGACGCCTGGCGGCGCGAACTCGCCTGGGTGCCGCAGCGGGCGCACCTGTTCGCCGGCTCACTTGCCGACAACATCCGCCTCGGCGCCCCGGACACCCCGGCCGCCGCGCTGGCCGCCGCGGTCGCCGACGCCGCGCTCGACGAGGTGGTCGACGCGCTGCCCGACGGTCTCGACACCCGGCTCGGCGAGCGCGGCCACGGCCTGTCCAGCGGGCAGCGGCAGCGCGTCGCGCTGGCTCGGGCGTTCCTCCGGGACGCCCCGCTGGTGCTCCTGGACGAGCCGACGGCCCGGCTGGACAGCGCCAGCGAGGCGGTGGTCCTGGCCGCCACCCGCCGGCTGGTCGCCGGGCGGACCGCGCTGCTGGTCGCGCACCGGCCGGCGCTCCTGGCCGACGCCGACCGGATCCTGCGCGTCCGCGACGGTCGGGTCACCGAGCTACGCCCGGCGGCCGGCGACCCGGCGGTGACCCGGTGACCCCGCACGGCGTCCGCGCGGCGCGGGGCCGCCACGACGCCCCGGCCGACGACGCCGGCACGGCGGTGACCCGGTGACCGCCGGCGACGGCGTGACGCCGGTGGGCCGAGAGCCCGCCGGGTCGACCGGAATCCCGATCCGGCCGTCCGGCTCGCCGGAGCCGCCGGCACCGGTCCGTCCCGGCGCCGAGCGGGCCGTGCTCCGCCTGGCCCGGCCCTACCTGGGCCGGCTGCTGGGCGCCGGGCTGCTCGCGGCGGCGACCGAGTTCGCCGGGCTGGCGCTGATGGCGACCGCCACCTGGCTGCTGATGAGCGCCGCCGGCCGGCCGCCGCTCGACCGGCTGACCGTGGCGATCGTCGCGGTGCGGGCGCTCGCGGTCGGCCGGGGCGTGTTCCGCTACACCGAACGGCTCGCCGGGCACGACGCCGTGCTGCGCATGGTCACCGACGTGCGGGCGCGCGTCTTCGCCACGCTCGCCGCCCGACGCGACGGCGTCGACCGCCGCACCGGGGACGCGCTGAGCCGACTGGTCTCGGACGTGGAGGCGGCCCAGGACCTGCTCCTGCGCGTGCTGGTGCCGGGTGCCGCGGCGGCCGTGGTGGGCCTGCTCGCCGTCGGTGGCGCCGCGCTGATCTCGCTGCCGGCCGCCGGCGTCCTCGCGGCCGGCCTGCTGGCGGCCGGGGTGGCGCTGCCCGCGCTGGCCACCCGACTGACCCGCCGGGCCGCCGACGAGGTGGCCCCGCTGCGGGGCGCGCTGGCGGTGGACGCGGTCGACCTCACCCACGGCGCGGCCGACCTGGCCGCCTTCGGCGCGACCGACGCCGCGCTGGCCGCCGCGCGGGGGCGGGCCGGGCGGCTGGCCCGGCTGGAACGCCGGCTCGCCGCGACCGGCTTCGCGGTGGACACGGCCGGCGTGCTGGTGAGCGGCCTCACCGCCGCCGCGGTGGTGGTCGTGGCGCTGCGCGCCGGGGTGGACGGGGTGCTGGTCGGCGTGCTCGCGGTGGGCACCCTGGCCGCCGTCGAGGCGGCCCTCGCCCTCGTCGCCGCCGCCCGGCAGCGCACCCAGCTCCGGGCCGGGCTGGCCCGGGTGGCCGACCTGCTCACCGAGCCCGCCGCGCCGGCGTCGGCGGGTGCGACGCCGCCCGCGTCCGCCGGCCACCACGTGCGGTTCACCGACGTCACGGTCCGGTACCGGGCCGGCGCCGCGCCCGCGCTGGCCGGGTTCGACCTCGACCTGCCGGCCGGCCGCCGGGTGGCCGTGGTCGGGCCGAGCGGGGCCGGCAAGAGCACTGTCGCCGCGGTGCTCACCGGCGTGGTACGCCCGCACGCCGGCCAGGTCACCGTCGGTGCGGCGACCGTCTCCGACCACCTGCCCCGCCTGGTCGGCGGCCTGCTCGCCGAGGCTTACGTCTTCCACGCCACGGTGCGGGAGAACCTGCTGCTCGGCCGGCCGGACGCCACCGAGGCGGACCTGGCCGGGGCGACCCGCGCGGCCGGGCTGCTGGACTGGGTACGCGACCAACCCGAGGGTTGGGACACCGTGGTCGGCGAGCAGGGCGGGCAGCTCTCCGGCGGGCAGCGGCAGCGGCTCGCGCTGGCCCGGGCGCTGCTGGCCGCCCCGCCGGTGCTGGTGCTGGACGAGCCGACCGAAGGGCTCGACCCGGCGGCGGCCGACGCGGTGCTCGCCTCCGCGCTCGCCGCCACCCCGACCGGGCACTCGGTGCTGCTGATCAGCCACCGGCTCAGCGGACTGGCCGGGCTGGACGAGATCGTGGTGCTGGAGGGCGGCGAGGTGGCGCAGCGCGGCCGGCACGACGAGCTGGTGGCGCGGCCCGGCTGGTATCGGGAGCAGTGGCTGCGCCAGGAGGCGGCCGAGCGCGGCTATCTGGCACTGGCCCCCTGAGCGGCGGTAGGGGATTTCCCGGACGCGGCCCGTGGCCCGGCGGTGGCAGGCTGGTGCCATGCGCGTGGATCAGGAGGGGCGGGTCGAGGACCGGCTGCGCGAGCTGTCCGGGCGGCTGCACGGGCCCACCCGGCTGAAGGCCGACCTGCTGACCGAGGCGCGGCACGCGCTGGAGGACGCCGTCGAGGCGTACCGGGAGGGTGGCCTGTCGCGGGCCGAGGCCGAGCGGCGGGCGGTGGCCGAGTTCGGCGGCGTCGCCCAGCTCGCGCCCGGTTTCCAGGCCGAACTGGCTGCCGGCGCGTTACGCGGGCTGGCGCTGCGCGCGCTCGCGGTGGCGTGGGTGCTGATGGCCGCCGGCGACCTGACCTGGCGGGGGTCGAGCTGGAGCGCGGGCCCCCGTCCGCCGGCAGGTTATCTGCTGCTCTCCGCCGCGTTGAACGGGATCTGGGGGGTGATCGCCGGGCTGGCGCTGGCCGGGTTGCTGCTCGGCATGCTCGCCGCCCGGCGGGGGTCGCCCGGCCTCCTGCGGTCGGCCCGCACGGTCGGTCACGGGCTGACCGGGGGGCTGCTGGCCGGCGTGATCGCCGGCGGTGCGCTGTTCGGCTGGTCGGTCCGGCTGTGGGACGCCGCGTTGACCTGGCCCCCGATGATCGTCGGGGCGGTGGTGGTGTCGGCGGCCTGGTTCGCTCTGGCCCGCTCGGCCCGATGGTGGCTGCTCAGCGCGCGCGGCCCGCGGTTCGCCCGCTGGTGAGGGCGGGTCAGGCCGGCGCCACGGGGGGCTGCTCGTCCGCGCCGAGGAAGCGGCCGACGGTGGCGCTGAACTCGCGCCAGCCGGCCCGCTCGCCGGCGAGCGCCCGGCCGCCGGCGTCGGTGAGTCGATAGGTGCGCCGTTCCCGGCCGTTGACCGTGCTCCACGTGCTGGCTACCAGGCCGGCCCGTTCCAGCCGGCGCAACGCCGGATAGATGGTGCCGGTGGGCAGTTCCAGCGTGCCGCCGCTGCGCGCCCGCAGCGCCTCGATGATCGCGTAGCCGTGCAACGAGCCCTGCTCAAGCACGGCGAGCAGCAGCGCGTCCAGGTGTCCGTGCAGCGCCTGCGCCTTCATGCGTAGAAAGCCTACTTGTCGGGGCTTCGGGACGCCACCGGGGTGCGGGTCCCAACCGGAACCGGTCGCCCACTAGGGTATGTGCGCAGAGTCACTCGGCGGCGCGACGCCGCCGGGTGGGCACCCGAACGCACACGGAGGTCAGCGTGGCCCGCCAGTCGCCCCAACGGCCCGACGCCGACGAGCCCGAGCTCGACGACACCGAGGCGCCGGCCGCAGCAGACGAGGTCGAGGTCGACCGCCCCACGGCGGATCGCGCGCTCTGGGACGAGGTGCGGATCGACCCGGTGGAGATCGCCCTGCCCGCCGGCACCGGCTACACGCTGCGGGCCTACCGGTCCGCGCGCGAGCTGACTCCGACCGACGTCGCCGAGCGCGACCTGGACGACCCCTTCCTGGCCCGGCGCCAGGTCGCCGAGGCCGAGGACGACGAGGAGGTGGTGATCCTCGACGAGGAGTTCGCCGCCCTCTCCGCCGAGGAGGACGACGAGGACGGGAAGAAGGACTCCGAACGCGCCGCGACCCGCCGCCGCGGGACGCTCGACGCGGACGATGCCGATGCCGATGCCGACGAGGCGGACTCCGACGACGACGCCGCGGGCGACGAGGAGGTGCCGGTCTTCCTCACCCACAAGGGCCGACTGCTGCTGTTCAAGACGCCGGAATCACTTGTCACTTTCATCCGTTCCGGTGCGCCCAACGACCTGTCCCAGCTGGACAGTTGGAATGAACTGTCCGAACGGCTGGAACCGGCCGACATCGCCCCGCTGGACGAGGACACCTACGAGCTCGATCTGGTCGTGGAGAACCTGCGCGGCGGCCACGACGCATGGGACCCGGCGCTGCTGATCGAGGCCGGCGAGATCGCCCGTGACCTGGCGTACGCCCTGCGGCTACCGGCCGTGCTCGACATGCTCTCCGCGGGCTCCAGCCTGGACGATCTGGACGAGGCGCTGCGCGCTTCCGTCAACGGCGGGGTCGGTGGTTTCCTGGGTCGCCGGCGGTTGAAGAAAATCGGGGCACAAACCGCAAGTCTGGGTTGGCGCACCATTGTCGGCAAGATCTCTGCCGTGGTGGACTGGCGCGACTGACCCGGACCGGGGAGCATCAGTCTCTGGCAGAACAAGACCTGTGTCCGGGAGGAGGACGACGCCGTGGCGCTCGTGCGCGTGTACTGCGGTCTGGCCTCGGCAGATCCGGCCGACCGAACGGCTTCGGCCGGAACGCTGACGTCCGCTGTGGTCGACGACGCAGGCCGTCTGCTGCACGTCTGTGAGATCGGCGACGAGCCCGCCGGCTACGCCCGGCTGGTCGCGTTGCTGGTGGAGCGGTCCGGTGGACCGAGCGGGGCGGCCATCGCCGCGGACAGCGACGACCACACCGTCACCTCGCTGCTCAGTGCCGCCGGCCGGCCACTCGCGATCGCGGACGACGACTCGGTCGACGACTTCGCCGAGCGGTTCGCCGACGACGACTCCCTGGAGGAGATGCAGTCCCCGCCGGCCGAGCGCCGCGCGGTCGGTCTCGCCCGGGCCCTCCAGGCCGGCGCGCTGTCCGCGGTGAGCCTCCCCACGCCGCGCGACCTCGCCGGCTACAAGCAGGTTCTGGCCGCGCACGCGGCGCTGGCGAGCGGTCGGCACTCGGCCGCCGTGACGCTGCGCGAGGTGCTCCGCGAGCTCTATCCCGCCGCGCTGCGGGCCTACCCCGACCCGGCCGAGCCGGTCGCCCTGGCGGTGCTCGACGCGCTGCCCGAACCGAGCATGCTGACCGGTGCCGGCCGTGGCCGTGACGTCGGCGCGGCCACCGACGCGGTGACCGCGCAGCTGGCCGCCGAGGGCCTGGCGGACGCCGACACCGTCGCCGAGGCGGTGACCGCGCTGCGGGTCGCCATCTCCGAGACGCCCCGGCGGGCCACCGTCGACCGGGTGCTCACCGCCGCAGTCGTCGAGACCGTGCGGCAGGCCGTCGCTTCCGTCCGGGCCTGCGACGCCGGCTGCGACGCGCTGGTCGGCGCGCTGGCCGAACGGACCACCCCGGCGCCGGCCGCCGGCCGCCGGGCCGCCGCCCGCAGCGGCGAGCCGGTCGACGAGTTGGCCGGCTCCACCGGGCTGCGCCCGGTGCGCCCGGCCCAGCCCGGACCCGCCGTCGAGCCGGCCGGCCGGCGCAGCCGACCCGAACCGGAACTCGACGTCACCGAGCCGCCGGGCCGGCGCAGCCGACCCGAGCCGGTCCCCGGTGGCCGGCGCAGCCGCCCGGAGCCGGTCTCCGGCCCGGCCGCCTCGACCGCGCCCCGACCGCTCGGCCCGCCGCCGGTCGCGCCCGCGCCGGTCGCGCCGCCGCCGGTCGCCCCGGCCCCGGTCACCCACGTCGCCCCGGCCGCGGCACTGGGCCGGCCGATGTCCGCGCCGCCGAGCCGTCCCGAGCCGACCGGCACGCCCCTGCCCTCGCGGGTGGACGGGCCGACCAACCGGCCGGTCTCCGCGCCGCCCCCGCCGCCGCCCGGGATCACCCCGATCGCCCCGTCCCAACGTGGTGCGGTGCCCCCGGCCGAGGCCGGCGAGCCGTTCCGTCCCACGCTCACCACCGCGGCGATCAACAAGGCGCGGGCCGAGCGGCAGCGCACGGTCATCCCGCCGCGCCCGAAGACCACTGCCGCCGAACCGCCGACCGGCGGGTTCAGCGCCACCGATCTGAGCATCCCGGTGCCGAACCCGGGGCCGTCCGCCCCGCCACCCGCCCCGCCGGGCTCCCGCGCCAACTGGCCGCTGGTCAACAACGCCGACGACCAGGCCGACCGGGAGCGGGAGGCGCCCGCCTACCCGTACGGGCGGAGCGTGGACGCGCCGAGCGACCCGGGCCGGGTCACCCCGCCGTGGCTCGCCGACGACCTGCCGCAGGAGCCGCCGATGCTGCGGCTGGTCGAGCCACCGCCGCTGGCCGACCGGGCACTGCGCAACGAGCTGGACCGGTCGGCCGACCCGGGCCCGGACGCGCCGCCGCTGCGGTTGGTCGACCGGGGCGACGCGACCCGCACGGCCCCCCGCGCCGAGATGCCCGCCCCGCTCGAGCGGCGGCCCGCGCCGAAGGAGCACCGGCCGCCGCCCGTCTCCGACGAGGGCGACGGCGACCTGCTGATCTTCGCGCAGGCCAAGTCCGCCTGGTTCGTCGGGCACGGCGACGAGGCCGACCTGGAGTGGTCGTCCACCGCCGACACCGGCTGGCAGGCCGCCGAGCAGGCGGCCCGCCCGGCGACCGGCGCGGAGACCAAGGCGGGTCTGCCCAAGCGGGTGCCGCAGGCCAACCTGGTGCCGGGCTCACCGCTGCGCGAGGAGCGTCCACTGCGGATCATCCGCAACGCGGCCAGCCTCGCCGAGAACACCACCGGTTACTTCCGGGGTTGGCGGCGCGGGCAGGAGATCGGCGGCTTCGCGGTCGGCGGTCGCCCGGGCCGTGAGGCGGCCGGCGGCTGGGACTTCAGCCGGGACACCGGTGACCGCGACGACGAGCGGGAATACGAGTACCGCTCGGCGGGTTACCGCTCCTGATCGCCCGCCCACGTCCGGGTGTTCCTGCCCACACCCGGGTAATTTGACGCCGGGTCCGGCCGGCCGGGAACATACCCGGCGGACCAGCGGCGCCGCACGTTCGCCGTGGTGGGAAGGCGACTCCATTGGCGACACCGGCAATCGACTCCACCGTGCTCACCCGTCGGGGCGTCCTCGCCGCCGCGGCCGGCGGCCTGCTGCTCGCGGGTTGCGGGCCGCAGGGCCAACGGCCGGACGAGGGCGCGAGCAGCAGCGCGCCCGGTGACCAGAACCTGATCGTCGGCGCCAGCCTGGAGCTGAGCGGCCGAGGCGCGGCGCTCGGCGTGGTGCAGCGGCGAGCGCTGGAGATCACGGCGGAGTCGCTGAACCGGTCCGGTGTCATGGTGGGCACCCTGCTCCGGTCGGTCCGGTTGGAGATCCGGGACAATGGCAGCCACCCGGAGGTCGCCGCCCGGCAGGCCGCCGAGTTGACCCGGGCCGGGGCGCACGCCCTGGTCGGTGGCGTGCTCGGTGACACGGCCACGGCCCTCGCGGTGGCCGCCCAGCAGGTCAAGACGCCGTTTCTGGCGCTGGGCTTCTCCGACCAGATTCTGCAGCCGTTGCCCGACCGCACGTTCAGTTTCAAGCTCACCCCGGACGGCACGGACGTGGCGCGCCGGATGGTGGACCTGCTCGAATCGCGGCGGGTCGGGCGGGTGGTCCTGCTGGCCGAGGACGGGCCGCACGGCGACTCCGGGGTGCGGGCGCTCCGCGACGCGCTGGGCGGCAGCACCGTGGACCTGGTGCGCACGGTGCGCCTGCCGGGCGGTGGGCGCAGCTTCCGGGCCGCCGCGGAGCGGGCCACCGCTGGGAACCCGGACGGCGTCGTCGTCTGGGGCACCGCACCCGACTCCGGCACGGCGGCACGGGAGCTGCGGCGCGCCGGCCACCGTGGCGCACTCTTCTTCGACGCCGGCGCGGTCGTCGACGACACCCTGCGCGGCGCCAACGCGAAGGCCGTCGAGGGGGCGTACGCCGTGCACCCGACCTGCCTGGGCGGGTCCGCGTTGACCGCCACCAGCGGCGCGTTGGTGGCGCGGCGGGACTTCGACTACCGCTACACCCAACGGCACGGCTCCTCGGTCGGCTTCGCCCCGTACGGCGCGGACGCGCTGCAACTCGTCGCGACGGCGGCCCGGGAGGCGACGAGCCTCGACCGGGGCCGGCTGCGGGCGTTCCTGTCGACCCGGATGAGCGAGGGCATCGCGGGCGGGTACGCGTTCACCCCGGACCGGCACGGGGGCATGGAGGCCGACTCGCTCGGCGTCTACCAGGTGTCCCAGGGCGGCTGGACCCGGTACGCCTGACCGTCCGGGCGGGTGCGCCTCACGTCCGGTGACGGACACAGCAGGAAGCGCCCGGTGGCCGATGGCCGCCGGGCGCTTCCTGCACCTCGGTCAGGCGGGTGCGACCGCCCGTGAGCGCCGCATGGTGAGCACGTATTCGACCAGGGAGATCAGCACGTGCTTCGTCGACTCCCGGTTGCGGGCGTCGCAGGGCACCACCGGCACGTCGCGGGAGATCGCGAGCGCGTCCCGGACGTCCTGCGGGTCGTGGTACTGCATGCCGTCGAAGCAGTTGATGGCCACCAGGTAGGGCAGCCGCCGGTGCTCGAAGAAGTCGATGGCGGCGAAGCAGTCGGCGAGGCGGCGGGTGTCGACCATCACCACCGCGCCGATCGCTCCCCGGACCAGCTCGTCCCACATGAACCAGAACCGCGTCTGACCCGGCGTACCGAAGAGGTACAGGATCAGGTCACGGTCGATCGAGATACGACCGAAGTCCATCGCCACAGTGGTCGTCGTCTTGCCCGGCACCTGCCGGGTGTCGTCGACGCCCACGCCGGCGGAGGTCATGATCGCCTCCGTGGTCAGCGGCGTGATCTCCGAGACCGAGCCGACCAGCGTCGTCTTGCCGACGCCGAACCCCCCGGCGATAACGATCTTCGCCGACGTCACGCGTCCGCTCGGCACCGGCGGCCGGTGCGACATGTCAGAGCCTGCGAAGTCCACTCAGCACCCTCTCCAGCAATTCAGTGCCCACCGCGTCGTCGGAGTCGTCCAGAATGGTCGGCTCGTGGACCGCGACCAGGCCATCCGTCGCCATGTCGGCGATGAGCACCCGGGCCACGCCGAGCGGAAGCTGCATCCGCGCCGCGATCTCGGCGAGCGACTGCACACGTCCGTCACACAACGCGGCGATGTACTGGTGTTCACGGCCTTGGCCACCGTTGCCGGTGGCCACCGCTCGGCCGCGCACCGTCGTCTCGACGAGCGCCTCCAGGGCGATGTCGAGCCGGGGGCGGGTACGACCACGGGTCACGGCGTACGGCCGGACCAACGCTCCGGTCGGTTCGTCACGATCCGCCATGTCGCCGCTCACCTCCCTCGTACCCGACACCGGCTCGTCCCGGTGGCACCCGTCGCTGTCGTCGTTGTTCCCGCTTCTGACCCATCGGCCAGCGCGTCATTCAGCCCATCATCCCCACAGCCGTACGCGGCTGCGGCGTCAGGGCGTCGCCCACCCGGTCGACGAGCAGGGCCATCTCGTACCCGACCTGGCCCACGTCGCAGCTACGCGCCGCGAGCACCGCGAACGACGAGCCGTCGGAGATCGACATCAGGAACAGGAAGCCGTTGTCCATCTCGACGACTGTCTGCAGCACCGCCCCGCCCTCGAAGCAGCGCGCCGCGCCCTGGGTCAGGCTGACCAGGCCGGACGCGATCGCCGCGAGCTGGTCGGCGCGGTCCCGCGGAAGGTCACGGGACGAGGCGAGCAGCAGGCCGTCGGCCGAGACCGCGACCGCGTGCGCCACGCCGGGCACCCGGTCGGCGAAGTTGGCGAGCAGCCATCCGAGATCCTGCGTAGTAGTCATCCTTGTTGCTCCTTCTGCCCGCTCCCGGCCACCGGGCCTGAGCCAGACTGCGAGGACTGCTGCCCGCCCGGAGTGCCCTCCGGGCCGGTCGTGTTGCTGTCGGTCGGGTGGTTACGCCCCCGCTGGACACCCCGATGGTAGGCCGAGAGCAGACCCCGGACGGCCTCCGGCGTCCGCCGCTGCGCCACCGGCGACGGCTTGTCGATGCTGCCCGGCACCAGTTGCGCCATCGGTGTCCGCTTCGGCAGGCCCTTCCGCGTGGTTTCCGCGACCGGCACCTCGGTGGCCGCCGAGGCGGCGCGCCACCCGTCGTCCGCCGCGGTCTGCCACGGCGACGACTGCTGCGGCGCCGTCGGCTGCCGGGTGGGCAGACCTCCGGCGTACGCGGGACGGCCGTTCCCGTTCGCCGCCCGGTTGTCCTGGGGTGTTCCGCCGGCCGTCGGGGTCTGTGCCATCGGTGTGTTACCTGTCGTTGCGGGTGTCGTCTGCGGCACGGGCCGGCCGGCGGTGTCCACCTTGGCGAACTGCTGGGTCGCGGCGCCGTTCGCCGGAGCCGCCGGGGTCGGTGCCGCCGCTTCCTCGTTCGGCCCCGGCCGGCGGGTGCGGAACCAGGCCGACTCGAGCTCCCGGAAGATCGGCAGCTCCATCGTCTCGTCCGCGTACCGCTGGCGGTTGCCGGCCTGCTGGGGCGCGGCCGGCCGCGGCGCGCCGGCCGGCGTCGGCGGTGTGGCCGGCGGCTGGTCGGCGGGCTGCTGCGCCGCGGCCGACGGGGTCTCGGAACGCGGGACGCGAGGCAGCTCGGTGGTCATGTCGAGGCCGCCGGCGGGTCGCTCCGGCGCGGCCGGGGCCGGGGCGACCGGCGGCCAGACCGGCGGCGCGCCCACGTGCGACGCGGGCGCCGGACGCGACGGCGGCTGGTCGGCCGGCGGCGCGGAGACCGGGTCGCCGTCGGTCGCCGGGCCGGGGACCGGCGCCGCCGACACCGGACGGGCCGGCAGCGGAGTGCCCGAGACCGGCGCGGCCGACACCGGACGGGCCGGCAGCGGGGTACCCGAGACCGGCGCGGCCGACACCGGACGGCCGAAGTACGCGTCGCCCGAGACCGGTCGACCCGAGTATGGGTCACCCTGGTACGGGTCACCCGAGACGGGGTGACCGGAGACCGGCGCGGCCGACACCGGACGACCGGCGAACGGGTGACCACCGGCCGGGACGCCGGAGACCGGCGGCAGCGGCGGGGCCGACACCGGCGGGACCGGCGGGGCGGAGACCGGCGGCGGGTGGTAGGGCCGCGCCTCGGGGCTGCTGGGCAATTGCCGCGGGATCGCCGGCTGCTGACCGCTGACGGCCGGGTCGCCGTCGCCCGGGTTGCGCCGCTGGGGCAGCGGGTCGATCGGCTGGCCGTTCTCGGGCCGCGGCGGGTAGCTGTCGTTGGCGCTCGCGTTGGCCCCGGTCAGGTCGGACCAGGCCGGCATGGCGCGGCCGGCGTTCGCCGGAGTGCCGGCGCCGTTGCGGTGGCCCGGGTCGAAGGACCGGCCGCCGAGCGTGACCTGGTTGCCGGAGGTGCCGGGGTGCGACGACGGCGGCTGGCTCTGCGGGCCGTTGCCGTATGCGGGCAGGGCACCGAAGGCGGGCGCCGGGCCGGCGCCGAAAGCCGGCGCGGGACCGCTGCCGAAGGCCGGCGCCGGACCGCTGCCGAAAGCCGGCGCCGGACCGCTGCCGAAAGCCGGCGCCGGGCCGCTGCCGAAGGCCGGCGCGGGACCGCTGCCGAAAGCCGGCGCCGGACCGTTGCCGAAGGCCGGCGCGGGGCCGCCCTGCTGCTGGCCGGCGGCCGGGAGCGCCGGCACCGGCTGTCCGCGGCCGGCGAGGGCGCGCGGCACCAGGACCGTGGTGGGCAGCGTGACGTCGGCGACGGTGCCCCGGTCGGCGGCGGGGCGCAGCTCGACCTTGACGCCGTGCCGGGCCGCCAGCCGGGCGACCACGACGAGACCCATCATCCGGGAGACCGCCACGTCCACCTGCGGCGGCGTGGCCAGCCGCTCGTTCAGGTCGTGCAGCTGGTCGGCGCTGATGCCGATGCCTCGGTCCTCGACGTAGAGGGAGGCGCGGTCGCCGACCCGGCGGGCCTCCACCATGACGTGCGAGTCCGGCGGGGAGAACGCGGTGGCGTTGTCGAACAGCTCGGCGACCAGGTGCACCAGGTCGTTCACCGCGTGCGCGGCGACCTCGATGTCCCGGTCGATGACGCCGAACTCGATCCGGGTGTAGTGCTCGACCTCGGACTGGGCGGCACGGAGCACGTCGATCAGGGCAGCCGGCTCGCGCTGCACGCGGGTGGAGTCCGCGCCGGCGAGGACCAGCAGGTTCTCGTCGTTGCGGCGCATCCGGGTGGCGAGGTGGTCGAGCTGGAACAGCTCGGCCAGCCGGTCCGGGTCCTCCTCGCCGCGCTCCAACCGGTCGAGGTGGCCGATCAGGCGGTCGACCAGGATCTGCGAGCGGCGGGCCAGGTTGACGAACATGGTCGCGACGGAGGCGCGCAGCGCGGCCTGTTCGGCCGCGGTCCGGACCGCCTCCAGGTGGACGGCGTTGAACGCCTCGGTCACCTGGCCGAACTCGTCCTTGCTGCGCACCGGCAGCGGCTCGGCGATCTGGTTGGCGAGCTGCACCGGCGAGAGCTGGCCGGTCACCTGCGGGTCGCGCAGCCGGGCCACCGCCTGCGGCAGGCCGTATTGGGCGACCGAGAGGGCGCCCTGGCGCAGGTCGCGCAGCGAGCGGGCCATCGAGCGGGCGACCAGGTAGGCGAAGAGGATGGCCAGCAGCAGCATGGTGAGCAGCAGGCCGGTTTCGAGGAACACCTGGCGCTGGGTGTCCGAGCGCAGCTCGTCGGCCTGCCGGACCACGTTGCCGTCGAGCCGGGACTCGACCGTGCGGAGCAGCTTCGCGTTGCCGACCATGGCCTGGTCCCACTGGTCCGGCCCGAACGGCGCGTTCTTCATCGAGCCGCTGTTGTTGCCGCGCATGAAGCCGGTGAGGTTCTCCGCCTTGCGCAGGTCCGGACCCTCGACGGTCTGGTCGAAGAACTCGGAGTCGGCCGGGGTGGCGACGGACCGGAAGGTCGCCAGCGCCTGCGCCTGGGCGGTGCCGCTGGCGATGAACTGCTCACGCAGCGCGGGACTGTACTGCCCCTGGGTGAGCGCCTGGTGCACGACCACCCGGCGCTGGGCCAGGTATTCCTTCTGCCGGGCCACCGCGGCGGCGGCGCGCATCCGGTCGCTCAGGTCGTTGTCGCCGGCGAGCTGGGTGGTCGAGTCGCGGATCGACAGCAGGTCCTCGATCAGGCTGTCGTACACCTTCTTCGCGTCGTCGATCTTGAGCCTGCCGTTCAGCACCTGGCTGCGGGTGGCGGGCAGGTCCTTGAGCTGGTCGTCGATCTCGTCCAGCCGGGCCTCGAAGTTGCGCGGCAGATCGTCCAGCTCGCCACGCTGGCGCAGGTAGGGCGCCTTCGCCTGGTCCACCCGCTGGTTGGCCCGGTTGAAGGCTTCCTGATATTGCGCCCGGGTCTGGACCTCCCGCGCGCCGAGGAACAGCACGGAGCCGGCCCGCTCGTCCTGCATGGTGTCGGCCAGGTCACCCGAGTAGCCGATCAGGCTGGCCAGGTCGCCGGCCCGGTTGGCGCTGTTGAGCGTCTCCAGGTGGTCGATCAGACCGCTGGTGCCCACCACGACCGTGGCGATGGTCGGCACGATCATGATCAGACCGAGCTTGGACCAGATCGGCATGTCGCGCAGCCGGCTCGCCGGCCGGCGCAGCCGCGACAGGAAGGAGCCCGCCGTCGTTGGCCGTTTGCTCACGTCACCGCCCTCGCAAAACCGCGTCCGACGTCACCTGAGGGCAACGCCGAGCGTCCGACCCGGCGGGTCGGACCTCCGAGATTCCATCACGCCGCCTCGCAAAGAGAAAGCCCAGGTTGTCCCTCGCCTGAGGTGTGATGAGATGTTGATGCAATTTGATAGCAATCCGTCTGGCCGGAGTCACTGAAGGTAATGAATCACCCGCATCGCGTCGTCCTCCTCGCCGGTCCGTCCGGCTCAGGAAAGTCGTACATAGCACAGCGAACAGGACTTCCGGTGCTGTGTTTGGACGACTTCTACAAG
Source organism: Micromonospora sp. NPDC050980 (assembly GCF_040653835.1). Classification (NCBI taxonomy): domain Bacteria; kingdom Bacillati; phylum Actinomycetota; class Actinomycetes; order Micromonosporales; family Micromonosporaceae; genus Micromonospora; species Micromonospora sp. NPDC050980. Next base: position 244,903 of record NZ_JBFAGS010000004.1, read on the forward strand.
GACGGCGATGACCCTACGTGTCCGCGTCAAAACGGACAGGTCGACTGGGAGTCTCCCTTGTCCTGGGATGCGGACACGGCGGTGGAAACCATTGCCCGATTGGCCCGTGAGGGCAAGGCCGAAGTGCCGGTTTATGCGATCGGCGCGGACCGGAGGGTGGCCACCCGGCCATTCGACGTCGACGGATCGCCATTCTTCGTCGCCGAAGGGATCTTCGCCGCCGAGATCGTCGCCGAGTGCCGGCGCCGCGGCCTGCTCGCCGGGGCGTACGCGCTGCGCCGCCCACGCGGCGCGACCTTCCTGCGCCGCCTCGCCCGCGACCTCGCCGAACAGCGCAAGGCGCCGCGGGTGCTGCTCCGGCGCGGCCTCACGCTGCTGCGGGCCGAGCCGGCCGTGCTCCGCCGCCAGACCGGGCTGGGCGCCGAGGCCGCGCGGGCCGGCGAGGTGCTGCGCGGGGTGGCCGCCCTGCTCGCCGGCCACCCGCGCCGGTCGTGATCAGCCGATCAGCTTCGCGTACGCCGGCTTGATCACCTCCTCGATGATCCGCAGTCGCTCGTCGAACGGGATGAACGCGCTCTTCATCGCGTTGATGGTGAACCACTGGAGTTCCTTCCAGCCGTAGCCGAACGCCTCCACCAGCAGCGCCATCTCGCGCGACATCGAGGTGCCGCTCATCAGCCGGTTGTCGGTGTTCACCGTCACCCGGAACCGCAGGTCGCGCAGCAGCCCGATGGGATGGTCCGCGATCGACGCCGCGGCGCCGGTCTGCACGTTCGACGACGGGCACAGCTCCAGCGGGATGCGCTTGTCCCGCACGTACGCCGCCAGCCGACCCAGCGCGGGCGGGTTGCCCGGGGTGATGTCGTCGACGATGCGCACACCGTGGCCCAGCCGGTCCGCGCCGCACCACTGGATCGCCTGCCAGATCGACGGCAGCCCGAACGCCTCGCCGGCGTGGATGGTGAAGTGGAAGTTCTCCCGCTGGAGGTATTCGAACGCGTCCAGGTGCCGGGTGGGCGGGAAGCCGGCCTCGGCGCCGGCGATGTCGAACCCGACCACGCCGGTGTCCCGGTGCCGCACCGCCAGCTCGGCGATCTCCTGCGAGCGGGCGGCGTGCCGCATCGCGGTGAGCAGGGTGCCGATCCGGATCGGGGTGCCCGCCTCACCGGCCAGCGCGCTGCCCTCCCGGAACCCGGTCACCACCGCCTCGACCACCTCGTCCAGGGTGAGGTTGCGCTCCAGGTGCTGCTCGGGCGCGAACCGGACCTCGGCGTAGACGACGCCGTCGGCGGCCAGGTCCAGCGCGCACTCCCGGGCCACCCGCCGCAACGCGGGCGCGGTCTGCATCACCGCCACGGTGTGCGCGAACGTCTCCAGGTAGCGCTCCAGCGAACCGGAGTTCGCGGCCTCGGCGAACCAGCGGCCGAGCGCGTCCGGTTCGGTGGTGGGCAGTTCGTGGCCGGCCTCGGCGGCCAGCTCGACGATCGTCGCGGGCCGCAGGCCGCCGTCGAGGTGATCGTGCAGCAGCGCCTTCGGGACCTTGACGATGTCCTCGTACGAGATTGCGACCATGCTCAGACCCTAGTCATCGCCGGTGCCGTCCCGGCAGCGGACCGGCTCAGGGCCGCCAGCCGTACACCCGCTCGACGTGCAGACGCAGGACCAGCCGCCCGTCGGCCACCATGGCGGCCCGGTAGTCGGCCCAGTCCGGGTGCTCGCCGCGGATCCGCCGGTAGACCTCGACCAACTCCTCGACCGTCGCGTCGTCGGTCGCGGCGGCCGGCGGGGTGAGCGCGACCGTGCCCTCGGCCACCGCGTACGCCCCGCCGTCGGCGGTGGTCACGTGGAAGCTGGCCCGGGGGTCGCGGCGCAGGTTGCGCACCTTGGCCCGGTCGGCCGTGCTGGAGCAGCGGACGAGCCCCGGCTCGGCCAGGTAGTCGAGGTTGGAGAGCTGGGGACGGCCGTCCCGGCGCAGGGTGGCCAGGACCCCGCGGCCGTGCGCTCCGAACAGTTCCCACAGTCGCTCGCTGGTTGCCATGCCCCAATCTAGATCGGCCCGCCCGGCGCCCGGAATAGGATCTTCGGCGTGGCCGACCCCGCTCTGCTCCCGTCGGTGCTGGCCCGGCTGCGTTGCCCGGTCTGCGGCGAGCCGCTGACCGGGACGACCGCCGGCACCGCCCGCGCGCTGCGCTGCCCGCGCGGGCACAGCTTCGACACCGCCCGGCAGGGCTACGTCAACCTGCTCGCCGGGCGGGCCCCGCACAGCGGGGACAGCGCGGACATGGTCGCCGCCCGGGCCGACTTCCTCGCCGCCGGCCACTACGACGCGCTCGCCGCCGCGCTGTCCGACGCCGCGAGCCGGATCACGGTGGGTGACCCGTACCCCCTGGTGGTGGAGCCCGGCGCCGGGACCGGGCACTATCTCGCCGCGGTGCTGGCGGCGCTGCCGGACGCCGCCGGCCTGGCCCTGGACGTCTCCAAGCCGGCGCTGCGCCGCGCGGCCCGCGCGCACCCGCGCGCCGCCGCCGCGCTGGCCGACACCTGGCAGCGGCTGCCGCTCGCCGACCGGTCCACGGCCGTGCTGCTGAACGTCTTCGCGCCGCGCAACGGCGCGGAGTTCCACCGGGTGCTCGACCCGGCCGGCGCGCTGCTGGTGGTCACCCCGACCGGCGACCACCTCGGTGAACTGGTCGAGGCGCTCGACCTGCTGCGGGTCGACCCGGCCAAGGCCGACCGGGTCGCCGGCAGCCTGGGCGCCCACTTCGTCGAGGACGCCGCCACCGAGCACCGGGCCCGCCTGGCGTTGACCCGCGCCGAGGTCACCACGCTGGTCGGGATGGGGCCGAGCGCCTGGCACGCGGACCCGGCACGGCTCGCGGCGCGGATCGCCGCCCTGCCCGAGCCGACGCCGGTCACGCTCGCCGTCCGGCTCGGCACGCACCGTCCCCGCTAGGTGGAGAGGTCGACCTCTTCCCAACCCGGCGGCTCGTCGTGGTACGGCCCGCGCAGCACCACCGCCCACTCCAGCGCCCACCGGCGCTGCCCGATGGCGTTCGCGTCCACCAGCCCGGGCAGCGCCCGGCCGGCCCGCTCGGTTTCCAGGTAGGCCCAGTCCAGGCAGTAGTGCAGGTCGAGCAGGGCGGCGGCGTCGGCGGGATGCTGCGGCGCGGCCAGGATCCGGGCCCGCCACCGGCCGAACGTCTCCCCCGTCACCAGGTTCGGCATCCGCTCGACCAGCCGCTCGTCCACCGGCACGGTCGGGTCGAGCTGCTTGCTCAGGCCGAGCACCCAGGCCAGCGAGAAGAGCGCGTCGTGGTGCAGCACGAACGACCGGTGGTCGCCCCGGCCGCCCATCACGAACTGCCACTCCGGCGGCGTCAGCATCTCTACCAGATGCGACTCCAGCAGCCAGCTCATCGCGGCCTGCGGCGGCATGCCGAAGCAGCGGGCCAGGATCAGGTGCAGCACCGCGATCCGTGCCTCGATGTCCGGCGTCGGGCGCAGCTCGATCTCGTCACCCGGCTCCCAGACCAGCGGGAACTGCGGCGGCGGGAGCGGAAGGCCCAGCCGGGACAACTCGTCGAGGCTCGCCTCACGGACGGCCCGGGGGTCGGGAGCGGATACGCGCAACGCCTCAGTCCCTGTCTGCTCGCCTCGGCTCGATGCCGGTCGGTCCCCCTGGCCTGCGAGGATAGCGGCTCCGGCCGGGCCGGCACCATGGCCCGCCGGTCACCCGATCCGTTCGATCACCAGCGGCGTCGTGGTCGGGGCCGCCGGCGCCACCCGGATCGCGTCGCGCGCCTGCGCCAACGCGGCCGGGATCCGCTCGGCGTGCTCGGCGCGCAGCTCGAACAGCGGGTCACCGGCACGCACCGGGTCGCCGGGGCGCTTGTGCAGCACCACGCCGGCGGGGACGCTCACCGGGTCCTCCTTGCGGGCCCGGCCGGCGCCGAGGCGCCAGGCGGCCACCCCGATCGCGTACGCGTCCACCCCGGTCACCCAGCCGTCCTCGGTAGCGGTGACCACCTCGACCTCGTTCGCGGTCGGCATCGGGGCGTCCGGGTCGCCGCCCTGCGCCCGGATCATCGCCCGCCACGAGTCCATGGCCCGCCCGTCGCGCAGCGCGGCGGCCGGGTCGGCGTCCGGCAGGCCGGCCGCGTCGAGCATCTCCCGGGCCAGCGCCAGCGTCAGCTCCACCACGTCGGCCGGGCCGCCGCCGGCCAGCACCTCCACCGACTCGGTCACCTCGACCGCGTTGCCGACGGCCCGGCCGAGCGGGGTGGACATGTCGGTGAGCAGGGCGACCGTCCGCACCCCGTGCGCGTCGCCCAGCTCGACCATGGTGCGGGCCAGCTCGCGGGCGTCGTCGACGTGCTTCATGAACGCGCCGGAGCCGACCTTCACGTCGAGCACCAGCGCCCCGGTGCCCTCGGCGATCTTCTTGCTCATGATCGAGCTGGCGATCAGCGGGATCGCCTCGACGGTGCCGGTGACGTCGCGCAGCGCGTACAGCTTGCGGTCGGCCGGGGCGAGCCCGTCACCGGCCGCGCAGATCACCGCGCCGACGTCGCGGAGCTGGGCGATGAACTCGTGGTTGGACAGCGCCGCCCGCCAGCCCGGGATCGACTCCAGCTTGTCGAGGGTGCCGCCGGTGTGGCCCAGGCCCCGCCCGGAGAGCTGCGGGACGGCCGCGCCGCACGCGGCGACCAGCGGGGTGAGCGGCAGGGTGATCTTGTCACCGACGCCGCCGGTGGAGTGCTTGTCGACGGTCGGCCGGGCCACCGGCGAGAGGTCCAGCCGCTCGCCGCTGGCGATCATGGCGGCGGTCCACCGGGCGATCTCCGGGCCGGTCATGCCGCGCAGCAGGATCGCCATGGCCAGCGCCGACATCTGCTCGTCGGCCACCAACCCCTCGGTGTACGCGTCGACCACCCAGTCGATCTGCCCGTCGCTCAGCACCCCCCCGTCCCGCTTGGCCCGGATGACGTCAACCGCCGTAAAAGCACTCACCTTTGAGTTCCCATCAATAGATCAACACTCGGACCCGCGACGACCCGCGGACGGCGACCACGTCAGGCCTGGGCCGACCGTGACCGGCGGAGGGATCAAGCCTGACCGCCCGGAGCCGGGCACGGTCGGCCCAGGCCCCCACCTCAACCACCCCAACGGCCAGGAATCTCCGACGGAGGCTCACCCTCGCCGGCCCAGAAAATCGCGCCCGACGCGTCCACCACGACCACGCGCGGCGTCCGCGCCGCCCCCCACTCGATCGCGCCGGCCGGATCGTCCCAGGTGGGGCCCTCCTCCAGCACGCCGGTCTCGGCGCCCTCGGTGTCCCCGGCCGACCGCTCCCAGTAGGCCGTCCAGACCTGCTGCCCGGCGGACAGGTCGGGGTGCACGAACACGGTGCCGCGGCCCCGCCAGGCAGCCAGCCGGTCCGGCACCACCGGCACCGGGTGCTCGCCGGTGACCGCCTCGATGTCGGCCACGTCGAACGCGTGCGGCAGCAGCTCAGCCATCCGCAGCGGGCGGTCCTTCGCCTCGATCAGGCACTCCGGGCCGCCCTGTTCCCAGAGCAGCTGCCGGCACCGGCCGCACGGCATCAGTGGCTCACCTGTCGCGTCGACGCAGGACAGCGCCACGATCCGGCCGCCGCCGGTGGCGTGCAGCGAGGAGACGACGCCGCACTCGGCGCAGAGCACCACGCCGTACGCGGCGTTCTCCACGTTGCAGCCGACCACCGTCCGGCCGTCGTCGACCAGGGCGGCGGCCCCGACCGGGAACTTCGAGTACGGCACGTAGGCGTGCCGCATGACCTCAACGGCGGCGGCCCGCAGCCGCTCCCAGTCGATCTCCATCACAACCCCCATTCTGCCCAATTCACGCCGATCGGTCGGGTGCCCGGCCGGAGACGACAGTGCCCGGCGGGTCTCCCCCGCCGGGCACGGTGCGTCGCGGCGGGTCAGCCCTTGACGTACGGTTTGCCGTCGGCGGCCGGCGCCCGGACCTTGCCGACCAGCCCGGCCACCGCCAGGATCGTCGCCAGGTAGGGCAGCATCGCCAGGAACTGGCTCGGAATGCCGCTGCCGATCGCACCAAGGTAGGTGGCGAGCTGGTCGGCGAAGCCGAAGAAGAGCGCCGCGAGCAGCGCGCCGGTCGGGCTCCACCGGCCGAAGATCAGCGCGGCCAGGGCGATGAAGCCCTTTCCGCCGATCATGTTCTTGGTGAACGAGTAGAGCGCCAGCGTGTACGACGCGCCGCCGACCCCGGCCACCAGACCGGCCATGATCACGTTGCGGTAGCGCAGCCGCAGCACCTTAACGCCCACCGTGTCGGCGGCGGTCGGGTGCTCACCTACCGACCGGGTCCGCAGGCCCCACCGGGTGCGGAACAGCGCCAGGTGGATGACCAGCACCAGCAGCAGGCCGAGATAGAGGAAGATGTTGCCCCGGAACAGCGCCGGCCCGATCAGCGGGATATCGGACAGCAGCGGGATCTCCCACCTGCTGAACCGCGGGGCGCTGTTGTACTTCGCCGCGTCGGTCTGCATGAGCCGCTCGTAGAGGAAGCCGGTGACGCCGACCGCGAGCAGGTTGAGCACGATGCCCATGACCACCTGGTCGACCAGGTAGCGGATGGCGAACACGGCCAGCAGCAGCGAGATGAACGCTCCGCCGAGCGCGGCGGCCACCAGACCCACCCAGACGCTGCCGGAGATGCTGCCGAACAGCGCGCCCGAGAACGCGCCCATCAGCAGTTGGCCCTCGATCGCCACGTTGACCACGCCGGAGCGCTCGCAGAGCACGCCGGCCAGCGCACCGAAGATCAGCGGCAGGGCGAGCACGAACGTGCCCCGCACGATGTTGACCAGCGGCATGAAGTTGCGCCCGTCGGGCGCGGCCGACACCTGCCAGCACAGGAAGCTCAGCACGAAGGCGACCAGCCCGGCGCCGAGCAGCAGCGTGAACCAGCGCTTCGGCACGCCGGCCAGTAGCGCGCCACCGGCCGCCGCGGCGATGACCCCGAACAGAATCGCGCCGACCGTGCCGTGGATCGCCAGGGCGGCGCCGCCCTCGGTCTCGCTGAGCGTGAAGCGGGCCTGCTGGTCGGTGGCGAGCGAGCCGAACAGCACCGCCGCGAGCACGCCCAGCGCCAGCAGGACGGCACCGGCCTTGCGGGCCCGCGTCCAGAAACCCTCGTCGACAGCGGTGACCGCGACGGCGGGGACAGCGGTGGTGGACATGCTCACCAGCCCTTCGCGAGGCTCGTCTGCAACCGGGCGGTGCGGGCCGCCCGGAGCTGGAAGATCGCCTTCACCAGGGCGGGCGCGGCGATGAAGATGACGATGAGCGCCTGGAGCACGGTGACCAGCTCCAGCGAGATCCCGGAGTATGACTGCATCCGGTTGCCGCCGGCCTGAAGCGCGCCGAACAGCAGCGCGGCCAGCAGCACGCCCCACGGCTTGACCCGGCCGAGCAGGGCGACCAGGATGCCGTCGAACCCGATCTGCGCGATCACCAGCGGGGTCAGCGCGTCGGCGGTGGAGCCGAGCACCATGTTCGAGCCGCCGAGACCGGCCAGCAGCCCCGCGATCATCATCACCAGCACGTACGTCTTCGTCACGCTGATGCCCGCGGTCCGGGCGGCGTCCGGGTTGGCGCCCACCGCGCGCAGCTCGAAGCCGAGCGTGGAGCGGTTGAGCAGCCAGGCGATGAACCAGGTGACCAACACCGCGAGCAGGATGCCGGCGTGCACCCGCAGGTTGTCGCCGAGCAGCCGGGGCAGCTGCGCGGAGGACTCGACCGGCTTGCTGATCGCGTCGGCGCGGTCCGGGTTCTGCACCCCGCCCTGCACGATGATCCAGGACAGGAAGTAGATCGCCACATAGTTGAGCATGATCGTGTTGATCACCTCGTGGGCGCCGGTGCGCGCCTTGAGGATGCCGGGGATGAACCCCCACAGCGCACCGCCCAGCGCGCCGGCGAGCAGCGCCACCAGCAGGTGCACCCCGGGCGGCAGCGGCAGCGCGAAGCCGGCCACCGCGGCCAGGATGACACCGATGGTCGCCTGGCCCTGGGCGCCGATGTTGAACAGGCCGCCGCGGAAGGCCAGCGCCACCGACAGGCCGGTGAAGACCAGCGGCGCGGTGTAGGTGAGCGTCTCCGAGATCGGCCCCATCGCGGCGGTGAAGCCGACCGCGTCCGGGTCGAAGACCGCACCCTTGAACAGGTTCGCGTACGCCTCGCTGACCACGGTCCAGCTGGCGTTGAAGGCGTCCGCCGGGCGGGCGGTGATGTAGCCGTAGGTGGCCAGCACGTCCGGGTCGGAGACGATGATCAGCACCGCGCCGACGAGCATCGCCAGCACGACCGCGAGCACGGTCACGGTGACCGTGTTGGCCGCCCAGAGGTTGTCCAGGAAGAGCTTGCCCAGGCTGGGCCGGGGCGCCTCGGCGGGCCGCTGCTTCGGCGCGGTGTCGCCGGCCGGCGCGGTCGGCGTCGCCCGGGCCTCCTCGCGCGCCTGGAGCGCCTCGGTCGCCGGCTCCTTGTCGGGGGAGCCCGACGCCGGGTTCGGGTTCGTCATGCCTCGTCCTCGTTGCCGGGGCCCTCGGGGGCCGGGGCGGCGTCGCCCTCGTGCGGGGTGGCGGCGGCGCTGTCCTCGTGCGGGGTCGCGGGCGCCGTGTCCGGGGTGATGCCGGCCATCAGCAGGCCGATCTCCTCGCGCGGGGTGTCCGGGCCGACGATGCCGATGATCCGACCGCGGTACATGACCGCGATCCGGTCGGCCAGGCCGATCACCTCGTCCAGCTCGCTGGAGACCACCATGACCGCGGTGCCGGCGTCCCGCTCGCCGACGACCCGGCTGTGGATGAACTCGATCGAGCCGACGTCCACACCCCGGGTGGGCTGGGCGGCGATGAAGAGCTTCAGCGGCCGGGACAGCTCCCGCGCCACGATCACCTTCTGCTGGTTGCCGCCGGAGAGCGTGCCGACCGCCGCGTCCGCCGACGAGGTGCGGACGTCGAACTGCTCGATCCGCTCCCTGGCCGACTCCGCGATCGCGTTCGGCTTCAGCGACAGGCCCCGGCCGAACGGCGGCCGGTCGTAGATGTCCAGCACCAGGTTCTCCGCCACGGAGAACTCCTTGACCAGTCCGTCGACGCTGCGGTCCTCCGGCACGTAGCCGACGCCGGCGCGCAGCACCTTCTTGGTCGACCAACCTGACGCCGCCTCGCCGTCGAGGCTCACCGTGCCGGCGAGCACCGGGCGCAGGCCCATGATCGCCTCGATCAGCTCGGTCTGGCCGTTGCCCTGCACGCCCGCCACGCCGAGCACCTCACCGGCGTGCACGGTGAGGTCGACGCCGTCGACGGCGCGTACCTGGCGGTCGTCGTCGACGACCAGGCCGGCGACCTCCAGGATCGGCTTGCCGGGCTGGGCGGGCTTCTTGTCCACGGTCAGCCGGACGTTGCGGCCGACCATCAGCGCGGCCAGCTCGTCCCGGCTGGCGCTCGGCTCGGCGGTGCCGACCGTCCGCCCGCGCCGGATCACGGTGATCCGGTCCGCGATCGCCTTCACCTCGCCCAGCTTGTGGGTGATGAACACGATCGACTTGCCGGCGGCCTTGAGCGACCGCATGACCGTGAGCAGCTCGTCGGTCTCCTGCGGGGTGAGCACGGCGGTCGGCTCGTCGAGGATCAGCAGGTCGACGTCACGGGTGAGCGCCTTGACGATCTCCACCCGTTGCTGGATGCCCACCGGCAGGTCCTCGATCACCGCGTCCGGGTCGACCCGCAGGTTGTAGCGCTCGGAGACCTCGGCCACCTCACGCCGGGCCCGCCGGCGGTCGAGGAACCCGGCGAACGGCAGCTTGACCTGCTCGGCGCCGAGCATCACGTTCTCGGCCACGGTGAAGACCGGCACCAGCATGAAGTGCTGGTGCACCATCCCGATCCCGGCGGTGATCGCGTCCGACGGCCCCCGCAGCCGCAGCGGCTTCCCGTCGACCAGGATCTCGCCCTCGTCCGGCTGGTAGAGGCCGTAGAGCACGTTCATCAGGGTCGACTTGCCGGCACCGTTCTCGCCGAGCAGGGCGTGGATCTCTCCAGGCTCCACCGTGAGGTCGATGTGGTCGTTGGCGACCAGATCACCGAACCGTTTGGTGATGCCGCGCAGTTCGAGTCTCAGCGCAACCTCCTGGAGTGCGAGCGATGGTGCAGCGTAGCTACTGCCGCGCCGCCACCGCGCCGGGTGGGGTGTGGTGGAGGAAGGTGACCGGCCGCCCCGGGCGCGGGGTTCGGACCCCGTACGCCCGGGACGGCCGGATCGTGCTACCTGTGCTCGCCGGCCCCCGCAGCCGATGATCTCACCGCGGCGGCCGGCGCAGCGGTCACTTGGTCGGCTGGGCCTTCGAGGTGACCGTGATGGTGCCGGCGGCGATGTCCGCCTTGATCTTGTCGACCTCGGCCTTCAGGTCCGCCGGAACCTTGCTGTCGAACTCGTGGTACGGCGCGATGGAGACGCCGTTGTTGGCCAGCGTGCCCACGAAGCCCGGCTGCGCCTGGAGCTTCTCGCCACCGGCGGCCTTCACCACGGCCTCCTTGACGGCGTCCGGGATGTTCTTGACGACCGTGGTGAGGATCGCCGAGCAGTCCGGGGTGCTCTCGCAGCCGTCGACGTCCACCCAGACGACCGAGTACTTGCCGCCCGAGGCCTTGGCCGCGGCGGTGGTGCCGAGGCCGGCGCCGCCGGCGACCGGCATGACGATGTCGGCGCCCTGGGCGACCAGCGCGTCGGAGACCTTCTTGCCCTCGTCCTGCTTGACGAAGTCGTTGGTGAAGGAGCCCTTCTGGGTGGCCTTGTCCCAGCCCAGCACCTGGACGTTCTTGCTCTTGGCCTTGTTGTAGTAGGCCACCCCGTCGGCGAAGCCGTCCATGAAGATGGTGACCGGCGGGATCGGCAGGCCGCCGTAGGTGCCCACCTTGCCGGTCTTGCTCATCCCGGCGGCCAGGTAGCCGGCCTGGAACGCGGCCTGCGCGGTGTCGAACTGCATCGGGTAGACGTTGCTTACACCCGGGTTGGCGTCCACGATCGCGAACTGCTGGTTCGGGTTCGCGGTGGCGGCGGCCTTGGTGGCGTCCGACATCAGGCCACCGACGGCCAGGATGAAGTCGCACTTCTGGTCGACGAAGCCCTTGAGGTTGACCTCGTAGTCCGCCTCGGCCTTCGACTGCACGTTCTTGATGTCGATGTTGTCGTTCTCCTTCTTCGCCTCCTGGAGGCCCTTCCAGGCCGAGGTGTTGAAGGACTTGTCGTCGATGCCACCGACGTCGGTCACCATGCAGGCGCTGTACTTCTTGCCACCGGTGCCGCCGGCGTTGTTGTCGTCTTCGGGAGCCTCACCACATGCGGCGGCGCCCAGCACGAGGCCACCCGCCACGAAGGCGGAGGCGATCCGCATCCCACGCACAGAGCGCAAGACGTCTCCTTCCCATTGCGCCCGCGTCGTGCGCGGTACGCATGCCCTTGCGCCGGCCTGCGGTATGCCGCCGGCGTCCCACGTTACGGACGGGAGCGTACGCCCGCGCCCACCCACCGGCCGACAATCGTGCACGACTGTTGAGCGTCCGTTACCCCGGTGTAACCCTTGCGTGGGGCAGATCACTTTTCCGGCCGGTAGGCGTGCGTGGACGTGTCCTGAACGTCCGTTTCCCGGTGCGCTCCCGTCGCCCGGCAAGCTACCGCCAGAAGACCGCGACCGCCGCGTTGAGCAGGGTCAACCCGATGATCGCGAGGAAGTGCCCGCGGTTCACGGATTCCCGCTTACGCGAGAAGAAGACCATGACGAAGATGAGCAACGCGAGCACCAACTTGGTAACAAGCTTCGCCGGGGCCGGCTCGTCGCCGTCGCGCAGGGGCGCGGAGAGTCCGAGACCGGTCAGGATCTGGATCACCGCCCCCCACAGCATGGCCGCGTTGATCCGCAGCCGGCCGCTCACGTACTGGGCGATCCCGCCGCCGAGCAGCAGCGCGAAGCCGATCAGATGGACGTAGAGAAGGATCAGTCGAAGAGCTTCCACGCCGGCCATTCTCCCCTATCAACGACGGCGCGTAGTAGTCAGCTCGGCGAGGTGCCGTCATACCGTGACCTCGGTCCGGGCCGGTGGTGCCGACGGCGCGTCCACACGTTCCACGGCCCGGCGGCCGACCAGCACCAGCACCAGTCCGACGAGCGCGTACCCGGCCAGCACCGCCAGCGGCCGGGCCGCGCCCGCGCCGTCGAAGAACGCCGCCGAACGCAGCAGCGTGCCGCCGGCGCCCACCGGCAGGAACTGCCCGACCGTGCCCCACGGCTGCGGCAGCAGCTCGGGCGCGGCGGCGACCGCGGAGAGCGGGTTGCCGACCAGGAAGACCAGCAGCGCGCCGAGCCCCAGGCCGGCGCGGCCGAGCAGCGTGCCGAGACCCGCCACGATGCCGGCCGCGGCGAGCGAGAACAGGCCGATCGCCCCCGCCTCCCGCCACGGGGCGCCACCGAGCAGGCCGAGCCAGCCATGCAGCACCGCGACCCCGACCGCACCGGCCAGCACCGCGTACCCGAGCAGGCCGGCCAGCCGCGCGCGGCGGCCGGCGACCAGGAGCGTGAGCAGCACGCCGGCCAGCATGCCGGTGAGCGCCAGCGGCAGGAAGCCGGCCGCGAACCCGGCCCCGCGCGGGTCGTCCGGGTCGGCCGGCACGACCGCCGTCACGGGCACCGGGCGGCCGGCGGAGAGCTGGCCGGCCGCCTCGGTGAGCAGGGCCGCCACGGTGGGGCTGGCGGCCGGCGCGGTGTGCAGGGCGACGCCGTCCGGGCCGACCACGAACGCGGCGTAGACCTCCCGGTCGCGCAGCGCCCGGTCGGCCGCCGTGGCGTCCGGCAGCGCGGTGACCGCGAAGCCGCCGGGGCGGGCGGCGGCCAGTCGGGCGGTCAGCTCGGCGACGGCCGGCGGCGGGCCGGCCACGGCCACCGGCAGGTCGCGCGGCGCGAGGTGCGCGGCGGGGGCCGCGAACAGCGGTACGAGCAGCGCCTGCACCGCCACCACCGCGCCGACGAGCAGCGCGGCGAGGGCCCAGGGCGAGCGGGAGCGGAGCATTGTCGCCTCCTTAAAACGAATGTTCGTTCTCTTAGGTTGAGCGTGCGCCGCCGCTCGGACGTTCGTCAAGAACGAACGCTCGCTTTAGCATGTGTGTCGTGCCACGCGTCTCCGCACAACACCTCGCCGCCCGCCGACAGCAGATCCTCGACGCGGCCCGGCGCTGCTTCGTGCGCGACGGTTTCCACCACACCTCCATGCAGGACGTGATCAAGGAGGCCGGGCTCTCGGTCGGCGCGGTCTACCGCTACTTCCCGAGCAAGAACGACCTGATCACGGCCATCGCCCAGGCGGTGATCGGCACCGCCGACGCGACCTTCGCCGACCTGTCCACCGCCGACCCGCCGCTGCCGCTGACCGGCGTGCTGGACCGCGCCCTGACCTTCGTCGACACCCAACTCGGCCCGGAGGGGGTGCTGCCGCTGGCGTTGCAGGTGTGGAGCGAGGCGCAGCGGGACCCGGCGCTGGCCGAGTTCGTCGCCGCCACGTACACCCGACTGCGCGGCCATTTCGTGATCGCGGCCGAGCGGGCGCGCGACGCCGGTGAACTGCCCCCCGGCGCCGACCCGGCGGCCGTCGGCGCGGCCCTGTTCGGCCTGGTCCCCGGCTACTTCACCCAGCGCATCCTCACCGGCTCCCCGGACCGCGCCACCTACCTCGCCGGCGCCCGCACCCTCCTGCGCTGAGGTGTTAAAAGGGGCCCCCTGCTATGCAGAATGCGTTAAAAGGGGGCCCCTCCTTTCACCAGCGCCAGAGTTGGAAGGTGGGGCCGTCCGCCGGGAGGGTGGCCGTGCCCGGGCGCAGCGCGGGGGCGCCGCCGTAGATGTTGTCGGCGGCCGGCAGGCCGGCCAGGTGCAGCGGCGCCCCGGGGGCGCGGCGGGCCAGGGCCAGCACCGTGCCGGTCGGCCCCTCGCGGAGGAAGACCAGCGTGTCCGCGTCGGCGTGCACCCACCGCAGGCCGCCGTGCCGCAGCGCCGGCTCGGCGCGGCGCAACGCCAGCAGCGACCGGTACGCGTCGAACGTGCGCCGGTCCCAGCTCTCCGGCCGGTGCCACGGCATCGGGGTACGCGAGCCCTCCCCGTTCGTGCCGGTCAGGCCCAGCTCGTCACCGGCGAAGACCACCGGAATGCCGGGCATGGTGGCGAGCAGTCCGGCGGCCACCTCCTGCCGCGCCGCGTCCCCGACCACGGTGCGGATCCGGGCCGAGTCGTGCGAGCCGAGGAGCTGCCACGAGTGGGTGTAGGACCGCCAGGAGACCAGCGACCGGTAGGCGTTCATGGTGGCCAGTGCCGCGTCCGCGTCCCGCCGCCGCACCCCGCCCGGGGTGCCGAGGAAGTTCGGCACCGGGCCGTCGCCCGCCCGCAGCCACGACCACACCGGGTCGGTGAACCCGACGTAGTTCATGGTGCCGTGCCAGCCGTCGCGGTCCAGGTCGCCGGTGTGGTCGTGGCCGTGCTCGGCAAGCAGCAGCCCGTCCGGCCGGGTCTCGGCGACCACCCGGCGCAACAGCCGCGCCACCTCATGGGTGTAGGCGTCGGCGCCCCGCCGGCCGGTCATGTTCGCCACGTCCACCCGCCAGCCGTCCAGCCCGTACGGCGGGCGCAGCCAGCGCCGCAGCAGCGAGTCCTCGGCGGTGGCGAAGCGGCGACGAAGCTCCGCGCTGCCCCAGTTGAGCTTCGGTAGCGACTTCACCCCGTTCCACGACTCGTAGTCGCCACCGGCCAGGTCGAAGTAGTACAGCTCGCGCTCCGGCGCGTGGACGTCGGAGACCGCGTCGGTGAACCACCGGTGCGCGTCGCCGGTGTGGTTGCTGGTGATGTCGCCGAGCAGCCGCCAGCCCCGGGCGTGCACCGCGTCGGCGAGCCGGACCAGCGCCGCGTCGCCGCCGAGCAGCGGATCGACGGTGTCGAAGCTGGCCGCGTCGAAGCGGTGGTTCGAGCGCGCCGGGAAGATCGGGGTGAGGTAGACCGTGTTGACGCCGAGCCGCTCCAGGTGGTCCAGGCGTTCGGTGATCCCGTCCAGGTCGCCGCCGTAGAACTGGCGGGGAGTCTCCGGGCCACGGCCGATCACCGGGGTGTCCCAGTCGCACGGGATCGCCCAGTCCGGGGCGGTGCGCCCGTCCGCGGCGGCGGAGCGGGCGAACCGGTCCGGGAAGATCTGGTAGATCACCGCGTCCCGGGCCCAGGCCGGCGGCGGGGCGTAGCTGACCAGCTTGAAGTCGCCGTCATCCGGCACGTCGTGGGCGGCCGTGCCGGCCGCGTTCAGCCAGCGGGCGCCGGCGTCGCCGTCGAGCAGGAAACGGTAGTTGCTGACCGGGTTGCGGACCTCGACGTCGGCCCGCCACCACACCGCACCGCCGGCGGTGCGGTCGACGACCGCCTCGGCGAAGTGCGGCTCGCCGTCGCCGGTGGTGCGCACGTGCACCCGGTCGACGCCGGCGCCGGCCGGCACCCGGACGAAGACCTCGACGGTCTGCCCGAGCGCGGGCTCCTGCTCCGGCACATAGGTGGCGGATCCGTCGTGGTGGGGTTGCAGGGACATGATGCGGCCCTTCGCGTCGTACCGACAGGAAGTGGGGCGACCGCCGCGATCGGTCACCCGACCGCGGCGGTCGCCCTCCAAACCGCTCCGGTGTACGCCGACACGACGCCCTTGCCGCAGCGTGAGCCGAGGAGGCTCAGCCCTTTACCGCTCCGGAGGTGAGACCGGAGACGATGTAGCGCTGGAGCAGTTGGAACACCAGCACCGTGGGGATCGCGGTGAGCAGCGTGCCCGCCGCGAAGATCCCGAAGTTGTTGTTGCGCTCGCCCGCCACCAGGCCGTACATGCCGACCGCGAGGGTCTTCGAGTCGGTGTCGGTGAGGAACACGTTGGCGATGATGAACTCGTTGATCGACCCGATGAAGGCGAGCAGGCCGGTCACCGCCAGGATCGGCGCCACCAGCGGCAGCATGATCCGGAAGAACACCTGCACGTGCGAGGCGCCGTCCATGGTCGCCGACTCGTCCAACTCCTTCGGCAGTGTGTCGAAGAAGCCCTTCATCAGCCAGGTGTTGGCCCCCAGCGCGCCACCCATGTAGAGCAGGAACAGGCCCCACGGGGTGTTGAAGCCGATCCCGGGGTAGAGGTCGGTGATCGTGGTGAAGATCAGGAAGATCGCCACGATCGCCAGGAACTGCGGGAACATCTGGATCAGCAGGAGCGCGAGCAGGCCGACCCGGCGGCCGGCGAACCGCATCCGGGAGAACGCGTACGCGGCCAGCGCCGACAGGAAGATCGACGCGAAGCTGGCCACGCCCGCGAGCAGCAGCGAGTTGAGGAACCAGTGGGCGAACGCGGTGCGCTCGAACAGGTTGGTGAAGTTCTCCAGCGACGCCCCGGTGGGCAGCAGTTGCGTCGAGGAGAGCGTGCCGAGCGGGTTGAGCGCCGCCGAGATCACGAACAGGATCGGGAAGAGGCTGAACACCACTGCCAGCACCCCGACCAGGTGCCGCCAACCCACCTGCGCGAACCACCGGCCGCGGGACCGGTGGGCCACCGGCGTCTGCGCGATGCTGGTCACGAGTACACCTCCTCCTGCTTGCGGGTGCGCCGGAAGCTGATCGCCGACACGGTCGCCACGATCGCGAAGATGAAGATCGACACCGTGGCGGCGAGGCCGAACTCGGCGCCCTGGGCGCCGAACGCCAGCCGGTAGGTGTAGGTGATCAGCAGGTCGGTGGCGCCGTTGCGCGGGTTGTCCGGCGCGAACGGCCCGCCCTCGGTGGTGAACAGGATCGCGTTGACGTTGTTGAAGTTGTACGCGAACGACGCGATCAGCAGCGGCGAGAGCGCCACCAGCAGCAGCGGCAGGGTGACCGACCGGAACGACTGCCAGGGCGACGCCCCGTCGACCGAGGTGGCCTCGGTCAGCTCCCGCGGGATGGCCTGGAGCGCGCCGGTGGCGACCAGGAACATGTACGGGTAGCCGAGCCAGAGCTGCACCAGCAGCACCGCGATCCGGGCCGACCAGTTGCCGCCGAACCAGTCGACGTTCAGCCCGAACAGGTTGTTGAGCAGGCCGAAGTCGGTGTTGAACATGTCCCGCCAGACCAGCAGCATCGCGAACGACGGCATGGCGTACGGCAGGATCAGCAGCACCCGGTAGAAGTTGGTGCCCCGCATCCGGGGCGAGTGCAGCGCGAGCGCGATGGCCATGCCGAGCAGGAAGGTGAACCCGGTGGAGCCGATCGCGAACGCGAAGTTCCAGGCCAGCGTGCCGAAGAACGGCTTGGCGATGTTCGGGTCGGTGAGCACCGCGCCGAAGTTCTTCAGCCCGACGTTCACCTTCCAGCCCTGGGTGAGTCGTTCCCCGTCGGCGGCGACGAAGGAGCCGATCTTCTCGTCGGCGGTCCAGGTCTTGCCGGTCTCGCTGTCGGAGATGCAGTCGCAGCCGGCGTCGTACGCCCGGGCCGCCTTGCCCTCGTAGGCCCGGGTGAGGCCGTTGGAGCGGATGGCGCCGTCGTCCGTGGGCACGATCAGCGCGGTGACGTCGTCGCTGCGGGTGCTGGCCTGCCCGATGTTCAGCACGGTGTAGCCGTCGGCGGCGGTGACCTTGCCGCTGAGACTGCTGACGGTGACGTCGGCGGCGTCGAGCCGGCGCAGCCCGCCCGCGTCGCCCGCGAAGACCTCCTTGGTCTTCGGATCACTGAGCAGGAAGACCAGCGCGCCGGTCGTGGGGTCGCCCTTGGTCGCGATGGTGAGCGCGTACTCGGTGGAGCCGGGGACCTGTTTCACCGAGGAGGTCTGGATGGCGACGACCGCGTCGTCCTTGCTGCCGCGGTGCCCGTCGCCGAAGTTCGTGAACGCGGTGCTCGCGGTGTAGAGCACCGGGAAGATCTGGAAGGCGATCAGGAAGAGCGTGCCGGGGACCAGGTATTTGGCCGGGATGTGCCGGCGGCTCAGGTAGAGGTAGAACAGGCCGGCGGTGGTGACCGCGAGGACGCCCAGCCCGAGCCAGTGTCCGGCCTCGATGAGCGGGAACGCCGCCCAGATCGCGATCCCGGCCACCAGGCCGAGCAGGACCACCTTGACGACGAGGCCGGTCGCGGTGATCGGCGCGTGGTTGCGCGCGGTGCGGGGCGAGCGCGGGAGCCCGGATCGGGCGGGCTCCCGGCCCGGGGTCCGCGTGGCGGACCCCGGGCCGGACAGCGGCGCGCTCATTACTTGATCTGGCCCTGGATGGTCTTGCCGGCGGCCGTGATCGTCTTGGCCGGGTCGGCGCCACCGATGACGGCGGCCTCCGCCTTGCCGAACGGGTCCCAGATCGCGGCCATGGCCGGGATCGCCGGGAGCACCTGGCCGTTCTTGCCGGCCTCGGAGAACTTGGCCAGGTCCGGGTCCTCGCCCTTCACCTGGTCGAAGGCGGCGGTCAGCGCCGGCGGGCGCGGCTCGGCCTGGTACAGCGCGACGGCCAGCTCGGGCTTGGTCACGTAGTTGGTGACGAACTCCTGGGCCAGTGCCTTGTTCTTGCCCTTGGCGGCGACGTAGAACGCCTGGACGCCCACGAACGGCTGGGCTTCCTTGCCACCGGCGAAGCCGGGGACCGGGGAGATGTCGTAGGAGATGCCGGCCTTCTTGGCGTCCGCGATGGCCCACGGGCCGGAGACCAGGTAGGCGCACTTCTTGCCGGTGAAGGTGGCGATCGAGTTCTCGCCGGTGATGGAGCGCTTCAGCGCGCCGTCGCCCTTCTCACCGAGCTTCGCGATCTTCTGGAAGGCCGCGATCGAGCCCGGCTTGCCCACGCCCAGGTCGGTCGGGTCGTAGTCGCCGTTGGCAGTGGTGCCGAACAGGTAGCCGCCACCCGAGGTGTAGAGCGGGTAGATGTGGTAGGCGTCGCCGTTCTGGCCGGACTGGAGGCAGAGGATCTCGCTGGCCTTCTTGTCGGCCTTGAGCTTCTTGCCGGTGGCGACCAGTTCCTCGATGGTCTTCGGCGCCTCGGGGGCCAGCTCGGTGTTGCGGATCAGCGCGATGTTCTCGGTGGCGTAGGGCACGCCGTAGAGCTGGCCGTTGAACGTGACCGCCTTGATGGCGGTCTCGTTGAAGCCGCTCTTCTGCTCGGCGGTGAGCTGCACCGGGTCGATGGCGCCGTTCTGGACCAGATTGCCGATCCAGTCGTGCGCACCGACCACGACGTCCGGGCCGCTGCCCTGCTGGGAGGCGGTGACGAAGTTGGTCTGCAGGTCCTTGGAGACGGCCTGGACCTCGACGGTCACGCCGTTCTCCTTGCCGAACTCGTCGGCGAAGGGCTTGAGGGCGGCGGTGCGCTTGTCGTCGGCCCAGATGACCAGCTTGCCGCCGGTCGCCTTGCTGGCGGACTGCTCGGCGGCCGGCTTGTCGCTGCCGCTGTCACCACAGCCGGACGCGGCGAGCGCCAGGCCGAGGACGGCGACCACACCCGCGGTACGGATGCGCATCGGTACTCCTGTCGTCATGGCGGTCCGCCGGGGGAAGGGCGACCGCCAGTGGAAACCTCTGAAAGTTCTTGCTGACCGGCGCGGGGGTGCTGCGCCGCTGCTCTCGCATGTTGCGGGGACGTTAGCAAGAGGTTGCAGAGAATGGAAGGGCTTGCAGAAGTGTACGCAAGACTTTGCCGTTGAGCTAAAGTGCCGCCATGCGCGCTCGACTGTCCGACATCGCCCAACAGGCCGAAGTCAGCGAGGCCACGGTGTCGCGGGTGCTCAACGACCGCCCCGGAGTGGCCCCGGAGACCCGGCAGGCCGTCCTCACCGCCCTCGACGTGCTCGGCTACGAGCGTCCGGCCCGGCTGCGCAAGCGCAGCGCCGGGCTGGTCGGCCTGGTCGTGCCCGAGCTGGAGAACCCGATCTTCCCGGCGTTCGCCCAGGTCATCGAGTCGACCCTGGCGCAGAGCGGGTTCACGCCGGTGCTGTGCACCCAGACCCCGGGCGGGGTCACCGAGGACGAGTACGTGGAGATGCTGCTGGACCGTCAGGTCTCCGGCATCGTCTTCGTCTCCGGCCTGCACGCCGACACCGCGGCCGACCACGACCGGTACCGTGCGCTGATCGGCCGGCCGCTGCCGATCGTCATGATCAACGGATTCGCTCCCAACATCGCCGCGCCGTTCGTCTCCTGCGACGACCGGGAGGCGACCGAGCTGGCCGTCGCCCATCTGGTCGCGCTCGGTCACCGCCGGATCGGCCTGATCACCGGCCCGGACCGGTTCGTGCCGGTGCAGCGCCGGGTGGCCGGCTTCCGGGCCGCGATGTCCCGGCTCGCCGGGTTGACCGAGCACGAGTTGGACGAGCTGGCCGAGCTGTCCCTGTTCGGCGTGGAGGGTGGCGAGGCTGCCGCCGGCCGGCTCATCGAGCGCGACGTGACCGGCATCGTCTGCGGTTCGGACCTGATGGCGCTGGGCGCGATCCGGGCCGCCCGGCAGCGCGGCCGGTCCGTGCCCGGCGAGCTGTCCGTGGTCGGCTACGACGACTCGCCGCTGATGGCCTTCACCGACCCGCCGCTGACCACCATGCGCCAGCCGGTGGCCGCGATGGCGGTCGCCGCGGTGCGGGCTCTGGTCGACGAGATCAACGGGCACGCGGCGCCGCACTCGGAATACCTGTTCCGCCCCGAGCTGGTGGTGCGCGGCTCCACCGCAGTCGCGCGCCCCGGCTCCGCCGTCAAGCGCCAGCGCTCCCTCGCCGTCCCCGCCTGAATCCCAGACCGCGTCTCGGGATCCGGGACGCGCGGGCGGGCGTGATCGGGCCGGCGACGGCGTGACTACCGTCATTTCTTGCGCAAGGAATGCTTGACTCTTGCAGAGTCGGCGCGGCATCCTGCTCAGACACCCTGCGCCGCCACAGAACGGGAATCGACACCGATGACCTCCGCCCGCACCCCCGCGCCGCTGACCACCGACGACGACTGGTGGCGGTCCGCGGTCGTCTACCAGGTCTACGTCCGCAGCTTCGCCGATGCGAACTCCGACGGGGTCGGCGACCTCCAGGGCATCCGGGGGCGCCTGCCCTACCTGCGCGACCTCGGCGTGGACGCGCTCTGGCTGACCCCCTTCTACACCTCCCCGCAGGTCGACGCCGGCTACGACGTGGCCGACTACCGCGACGTCGACCCGCTCTTCGGCAACCTGGCCGACTTCGACGAAATGATCACCGACGCGCACGCCCTGGGCCTGCGGATCATCATCGACCTGGTGCCCAACCACACCTCCAGCGCGCACCCGTGGTTCACCGCCGCGCTCGCCGCCGGCCCCGGCTCACCCGAACGCGAGCGCTACCTGTTCGCCGACGGCAAGGGCGAGCAGGGCGAACTGCCCCCCAACGACTGGGAGAGCATCTTCGGCGGCCCCGCCTGGACCCGGGTCGTCGACGGCCAGTGGTACCTGCACCTGTTCGACCCCGCCCAGCCCGACCTGAACTGGCGTCACCGGGAGGTGCGCGCCGAGTTCGAGGACATCCTGCGGTTCTGGCTCGACCGCGGGGTGGACGGCTTCCGGATCGACGTGGCACACGGGATGATCAAGGCCGAGGGCCTGCCCGACGTGGGCTTCAACTCGATGACCACCGGCCAGCGCCAGTCGGAACTGCTGGGCAAGGGCCGGCTGCCCTACTTCGACCAGGACGAGGTGCACGACATCTACCGCGCCTGGCGGCCGATCCTGGACAGCTACCCCGGCGGCCGGATGGCGGTCGCCGAGGCGTGGGCCGAGACGCCGCAGCGGCTGGCCCGCTACATCGGCCCGGACGAGCTGCACCAGGCGTTCAGCTTCGACTTCCTCGACGCCACCTGGTCGGCCGACTCGTTCCGCAAGGTGATCGACACGGCGCTGGCCGAGTCGACGATCGTCGGCGCGCCGACCACCTGGGTGCTCTCCAACCACGACCGGCAACGCCACGTCACCCGCTACGGCGACGGCGAGGTCGGCCTGCGTCGCGCCCGGGCCGCCGCGCTGCTGATGTTCGCGCTGCCCGGCTGCGCGTACGTCTACCAGGGTGAGGAACTGGGGCTGCCGGAGGTGCTGGACCTCCCCGACGAGCTGCGCCAGGACCCGGCGTTCCGGCGCACCGGCGAGAGCCGGGACGGCTGCCGGGTGCCGATCCCGTGGAGCGGCGAACTGGCCCCGTACGGTTTCGGGCCGGACGGCAGCGAGCTGAGCTGGCTGCCCGCGCCGGCCACCTGGCAGGCCCTCTCGGTGGCCGCCCAGACCCACACGCCGGGCTCGACGCTGGAGCTGTACCGGGCCGCGCTGCGGATCCGGGGCGAGCATCCCGCGCTGGCCGACCTCGGCGGCATCACCTGGCTGGAGACCGAGCCCGGCGTGCTGGCGTTCCGCCGCGCCGCCGCGGACGCCGAGCTGACCTGCGTGGTAAACCTCAGTGGCGCCGACGTGACGGTCACCGGTCACGGCCGGCCGCTCGTCGCCAGCGCCGACCTCACCGAGCGGGGCGACGGACACCTCCTGCCGGTGGACGCCGCCGCATGGTTCGAACCGCGCTGAGCCGGGTAACCGGCCAACGACCTGGCCGTCCGTCGTGCCCCGCGCCGACGGGCGGCTGGGCTGCCGACCCCTTGTGGTGGGGGGTGAGGTGGCCCCGGCCCCTCGGGAGTCCGCTCCCGAGGGGCCGGCGTCCATCGACGACCGCGCCGGCGCTCAACCGCCCTTGGCGGTGAGCAGCGCGGCGATCCGGGCGAACCCGGCCCGGACCTCGTCGGAGTCCGGCGGACTCGCCGGCTGCGGTTCCGGCCGGCGCTCGGCGGCCAACTCCAGCTCGTCGTCGATGACGTCCTCGAAGTCGCCGTAGAGATCCGCCTGATCGGTCTCGTCCGCGGCGGCGATCTGCGCGGCGGCGATCTCACCGCGGATCTCCTCCGGGGTGAGCGCCGGCAACAGCGGCTCCACCACCGCCATCAGCTGTTCCTCCGCCACCACCGCCTCGGCCAGCGCCAACGCGTGCGGTCGCTCGTACGGGCCGCAGACCACCGGCTCCCACTCGTCCTCCGCGGCCAGCGGGCCGAACGTGATGATCCAGGGCAGGCCCAGCATCGGCGAGTCGTCCGGCAGGTCCAGTGTCACGAGTGCGCCCACCGGCTCATCATTGTCGCTGCGCGCCCGCGCGGGGACGGCAATCGGCCGACTCGCCCCGCTCAGGCGACCGCCCTCAGCCACCCGTACCGGCGTCCAGCGCCGCACGGACCAGGGCGACCGCCCGCTCCGGCGGCACGCCCAGGCGGCGCGCCTCGGCCGCGTACCCGACGGCGGCCCGGTGCAGCCGGTCGACGGCGTCGTCACGGCCCGGGGCCACCACGGTGCCGTGCCGGCCGCGGGTCTGCACCAGACCGGCGGACTCCAGCTCCCGGTATGCCCGGGCCACCGTGTTCGCCGCCAGCCCCAGGTCGGCGGCGAGCTGCCGGACCGCGGGCAGCCGGGTGCCCACCGCCAGCCGCCCGTCGGAGATCGCGCCGGCGAGCTGCGCGCGCACCTGCTCGTACGGGGGCACTGCCGACCCGGCGTCGACCCGGACGCGGGGACTCACCCACCACCCCCCGGCGTGCCCGGGTCGGTCTCCTCGTCGAGCACGTCCGCCTCCACGTCCACCTCCCGCGCCCCCGCCCCGCCCTCGGCCAGGTCGACCACCCGGCCGTAGCGGCTGGTGGCGGCGAGCGCGGCGCCGAAGAGCACCATCTGGTTGAGCAGGTAGAGATAGAGCAGCAGACCCACGGCGGTCGCCACCACCGTGTACGCCGGGTTCCGCTCGGTGCGCACCACGTAGTAGCGCCCCACGGTGTTGAGCAGGGTGATCCCGATCGCGACGCTCAGCACCGCCGGCCGTAGCCGGCGGCGGCTCATCCGCAGCCGGGGCACGGCCAGCAGCAGCGCGGCGGCCAGCACGGCGTTGACCAGCACGCTGAGCACCGCGCTGACCGTGGTCAGACCGACCGAGCCGGTGCTGCGCAGCAGGAACCGCAGCAGCGACTCCAGCGCGTCGACGGCGGCGATCGAGACGAAGAGCAGCACGAAGACCGCGACCAGCACGCCGAGGTCGACCAGGCGGCGCATCACCAGGTTGCCGGGCTGCTGGTTGAACCCGTACATCAGCCGCTGGGAGGAGCGGATCGCCTCCACCCACCCGATCCCGGTGAAGACCAGGATGACCAGGCCGACCACGCCGACGGTGCTGCTGCTCTCGGCGATCTGCGCGGGGTCGAGGAAGGGCAGGTTCTCCCGGAGGAACTCGGCCGCCGCCCGGCTGACGTCCTCGTTGTCCCGCAGCACCGCGCCGAAGATCCAGTATGCGACCAGGGCCAGCGCGAACACGGCGAAGAAGCCGTAGTAGGCGATGGCGGCGGCGAGCCGACCGGCCAGCAGGTCGGCGTAGAGCGCTCCGGCCTGCCAGAGATGGTCGAAGACCGGCGAGCGACCACGGGCCGCGTCGATCCGGCGTCCCGCCGCCGCCTCGATCCGGCCGAAGACGTTCACCCCGCCATCCTCGCCGATCGCCGCCCCCGGCGGGGTGGTCCGGCCGGCCGGGCGTTCAGCGCCGGCCGCCGAGCCGGAAGTCGCGACGGGGCTGCCAGCGGGCCGCACCGCTGTGCGAGAAGAGGGTGAACGCCTCCACCTCGAACAGTGCGGAGAAGTCGGCCAGGTCCTCGTATGCCTTGTCGAGCACCTCGGGCGGCACGTCCTGGGCCACCGTCACGTGCGGGTGGTAGGGGAAGCGCGCCTCGCGACGCAGTTCGGGGGCCGCGTTGATGGCGGAGGCGAGCAGCTCGCACTCGCTGATCCCGGCCGCGACCGTCACGAAGACCACCTGGGTGACCGGGCGGAACGTGCCGGTGCCGCGCAGGTGCAGGGTGAACGGCAGGTGCGCGGCGGCCACCCGGGTCAGGTGCGCCTCGACGGCGGGCAGCGCGCGGACCGGGATCTCGGTGGGCCCGAGCAGGGTGACGTGGGCCGGCACGGCCTGCGGGTCGCCGGCGGAGACCCGACGGCGGGTGAGCATCCCGCCCCAGGGCTCCGGGATGTCCACCGCGATCCCGATCTGGATCGTGTCCCCGCCGTCCGTCACGTTGTCCGCCATCTCCGCGCCGGCCGTTACTCGGCTCGCACCGGGGGGAAGAAGCCGACCCGTTCGTACGCGGCGCGCAGGGTGCCGGCCGCCACCGCCCGGGCCTTCTCCGCCCCCTGCGCGAGCAGCTTGTCGAGTTGGGCCGGGTCGTCGAGGTAGCCGTTGGTGCGCTCCTGGACCGGGGTGACGAACTCCCGCACCACCTCGGCGAGGTCCTTCTTGAGGTCGCCGTAGCCCCGGCCGTCGTACGCGGCGACCAGGTCGTCGATGCCGCGACCGGAGAGCGCGGAGTAGATGGTGAGCAGGTTGGAGATGCCCGGCTTCCCCGCCGCGTCGAAGACGATCTCGCGGCCGGTGTCGGTGACCGCCGAGCGGATCTTCTTGGCCGAGCGGGCCGGGTCCTCCAGCAGGTCGATGATGCCGGCCGGCGAGGACGACGACTTCGACATCTTGGCCGTCGGGTCCTGAAGGTCGGTGATCTTGGCAGTGTCCTTCACGATGTGCGGCGCCGGCACCGTGAAGGTCGGGCCGAACAACGAGTTGAACCGCTGGGCCAGGTCACGGGAGAGTTCCAGGTGCTGCCGCTGGTCCTCGCCGACCGGGACCGCGTGCGCCTGGTAGAGCAGAATGTCGGCCGCCTGCAGGATCGGGTAGGTGAACAGGCCGACGCTGGCCCGCTCGCTGCCCCGCTTCTGCGACTTGTCCTTGAACTGGGTCATCCGGCCGGCCTCGCCGAAGCCGGTGATGCAGCCGAGCACCCAGGCCAGTTGCGGGTGCTCGGGCACCTGCGACTGGACGAAGAGGGTGCTGCGCTCCGGGTCGATGCCCAGCGCGAAGAGCTGCGCGGCGGCCACCCGGCTGCGCCGCTTGAGCACCTGAGGGTCGTGCCCCGCCGTGATCGCGTGCAGGTCCACCACGCAGTAGAACGCGTCGTGGCTGTCCTGCAGCGCCACCCAGTGCCGCAACGCGCCCAGATAGTTGCCGAGATGGAACGAGTCGGCGGTCGGCTGGATGCCGGAGAAGACGCGCGGGCGGACGGGTACGTCGGACATGGCGGTGATTCTGTCAGCAAGCACCGGGATCCGTCATGACGGGCCGGCGGGTCGGGCCGGTACGGGTGGCGGCGGGCCGCTGACCTCGCGCCGGGGCTCGGGCAGGCGCCGGGTGGAGACCGCCAGGCGGGACACCCGCCGGCCGTCGAGCGACAGCACCCGCAGCAGCCAGCCCTCCGGATCGGCGCCGTCCGACCCGTCGATCGCCTCGACCGCCACCGGCACCTCGTCGCCGGCCACCGGCAGGCGGCCCAGCGCGGCCATCACGTACCCACCGACCGTCTCGTAGGGGCCGGCGGGCAGCGGCACGCCGGTGCGCTCGGCGAAGTCGGCCAGGTTGAGCCGGCCGTCGACCACTGCGGGCAGGCCGGCGGGGGCGGCGTCGACGGCGTCGTCACCCTCGTCGTGGATCTCCCCGACCAGCTCCTCGACCAGGTCCTCGCAGGTGACGATGCCGGCGGTGCCGCCGTACTCGTCGACCACCACGGCCAGGTGGTGCCCCTCCCGGCGCATCTCGGTGAGCGCCGCCAGCACGCGCTTGCTGCCCGGCAGCCGCTTCACCTCGCGGGTCAGCTCGCCGACGGCGGCCGGGCCGGCCCGCTCCGGGCGCAGCAGCACGTCCCGCAGGTGCACCAGGCCGATCACGTCGTCGTGCGTGCCGTCCACCACCGGGTAGCGGGTGTGCGGGTCGGCCCGGACCAGCCGCTGCGCCTCCGCCACCGGCAGGCTGGCGGAGAGGAAGACCACCTCGGTGCGGGGCACCATCACCTCGCGGACCAGCCGCGCGCCGGCCACCAGCACCTCGTCGATGATCCGCCGCTCGTCCGCGTCGAGCAGCGTGTTCGCGGCCACCAGGTCGCGCAGCTCGGCCTCGCTGATCCGTTCCCGCCCGGCGGTGGGGCTGGCCCCGAGCAGGCCGGTGACGAGGCGGGTGGCGCCGTCGGCGGCCCGCACCACGACCCGGGCCACGGTCCGCGCCAGCGGGCCGGATTCGCGCCGGGGCCGCCCCGACGGTCGTCGCCGGGGCCCGGGACCACCCGCTTCCCGCATGACAAGCATGGTAGACAGCGGCCGCACGGTGCCCGAGCAGATGTGCGTATCTGTTCAATCCTGATGGATCGTGGTGGAATGGAGTGCCGCTCACTCGACAGCGGCGGCACCGCCGGCGGCCGTAGGGTGATCACGAACGGCCGCGAGGCACGGCCAGGCAGGAGGACCCGACGTGAAACTGCTCGTCACCGGCGGCGCCGGCTACATCGGCAGCGTGGTGACCCGGATGCTGCTCGACCACGGCCACCGGGTGACCGTGCTGGACGACCTGCGCACCGGCCACCGCGAGGCGCTCGCCCCCGACGCCACCCACGTCGACCTGCCGGTGCACGAGGCGGCCCGGGTGCTCACCCCCGACGCCGGGTTCGACGGCGTGTTGCACTTCGCCGCCCTGATCGCCGCCGGCGAGTCGATGGTCCGCCCCGAGCTCTACTGGCACACCAACACCGTCGGCTCACTCGCCCTGATCGACGCGGTTCGCGCCGCCCGGGTCCCGCGCATGGTGTTCTCCTCCACCGCCGCCGTCTACGGCAACCCCACCGAGCTGCCCATCCCGGAAACCGCAGTCAAGGCCCCCACCAGCACCTACGGGGCGACCAAGCTGGCCGTCGACATGGCGCTCACCTCCGAGGCGATCGCGCACGAACTGGGTGCCGTCTCGCTGCGCTACTTCAACGTCGCCGGGGCCTACCGGCACGACGGCGCGACCATCGGCGAGCGGCACGACCCGGAGACGCACCTCATCCCGATCGCCCTCGACGTGGCCGCCGGCCGGCGCGAGAAGCTCCAACTCTTCGGCGACGACTACCCCACCGTCGACGGCACCTGCGTCCGCGACTACATCCACGTCGAGGATCTGGCCCGCGCCCACCTGCTCGCCCTCGACGCGGCCACGCCGGGCCGGCACCGGATCTACAACCTGGGCAACGGCAACGGCTTCACCAACCGCCAGGTGGTCGACGTGGTCCGCGAGGTCACCGGCCACCCGGTCCCGGTCGAGGTGGCGCCCCGCCGCGAGGGCGACCCCGCCGAGCTGGTCGCGTCGTCCGCGCTGGCCCGCGACGAGTTGGGCTGGGCGCCGGCCAAGCCGACCCTGCACGACATGGTCGGCGACGCCTGGGCGTTCTACCGCGAACACCTCCGGCGTGGTCGCTCATGAGCGGCGACGTCGCCGACCGGGCCGGCGCCGGCTTCCGCCGGTGGTACGACGCCGAGCCGGCCGTCCGCTGGGCGGCTCCCGGGCGGGTCAACCTGATCGGCGAGCACACCGACTACAACGACGGCTTCGTGCTGCCCTTCGCGCTCCCCCTGCGTACCGTGGTCGCCGCGGCGCCCGGCCCGGACGGACGCTGGACGGTCTGCTCGGAGCTGGCCGACGAGCCTGTCGAGTTCGACGCCGCGGCGGCCGACGAACCCGGCCGGGTCGACGGCTGGGCCGCCTACGTGGCCGGTGTGGTGTGGGCGCTGCGCGCCGCCGGCCACCACGTGCCCGGCGCGCGGCTCGCCGTCGCCTCCGACGTCCCGGTCGGCTCCGGGCTCTCCTCGTCGGCCGCCATCGAGTCGGCGGTGCTGGCCGCGCTCGTCGACCTCGGCGGGCTGGACCTGCCCACCGACCGGTGGCCCCGGCTGGCCCAGCGCGCCGAGAACGACTACGTCGGTGCGCCGACCGGGATCATGGACCAGTCCGTGGTGGTCCGCGGCCGGGAGGGGCACGCGCTCTTCCTCGACTGCCGCAGCGAGGAGGTCGAGCAGATCCCGTTCGACCTGGACGCCGCCGGGTTGGCCGTGCTGGTCGTCGACTCGCGCGCGCCGCACCGGCACGCCGACGGCGAGTACGCCGCCCGGCGCGCCAGCTGCGAACGGGCCGCCGCGACGCTCGGCGTGACCGCCCTGCGCGACGTGCCCGCCGCCGACCTCGACGCGGCGCTGGCCCGCCTCGACGACGACGAGACCCGCCGCCGGGTCCGGCACGTGGTCACCGAGAACCAGCGGGTGCTCGACACGGTCGCGTTGCTGCGCGCCGGCCGGGTCCGCGACGCCGGCCCGCTGCTGACCGCCTCGCACGCCTCGATGCGCGACGACTTCGAGATCACCGTGCCGGAGGTCGACACCGCGGTCGAGGCGGCGCTGGCCGCCGGGGCGTACGGCGCCCGGATGACCGGCGGCGGCTTCGGCGGCTGCGTGCTCGCCCTGGTCGACGCGGACGCCACCGACCCGGTCGCCGAGGCGGTGACGGCCGCCTACGCCGAACGCGCCTTCGCCCGCCCCCACACCCGCACCGTTCTCCCCGCCCCCGGCGCCCACCGCCTCCCCTAGCCCTTACGCCCTGATTCACGGAAAGAGTGGCCATCCGGGCTCGGACAGCCACTCTTTCCGTGAATCTGCGCGACGAGGGCCGAGGGCTAGGCGCCTTCGACGATCATGCCGGCGCCCACCGTGCGGTTGGTGGCCTCGTCGATGATGACGAAACCCCCGGTGGTGCGGTTGCGGCGGTATTCGTCGGCGAGCAGCGGGACGGTGGTCCGCAGCCGGATCCGGCCGATCTCGTTCAGCTTCAACTCGCCGGCCGCCTCGTCCCGGTGCAGCGAGTTGATGTCCAGCCGATAGTGCAGCTCGCGCACGATCGCCCGTGCCGAACGGGTGGTGTGCTTGATCGCGTACCGGCCGCCGACCTGGAGCGGCCGGCTCTCGTCCATCCAGCAGACCATCGCCTCGATGTCCTGCGCGACCATCGGCGCGTTGTTCGGCCGGCAGATCAGGTCGCCGCGCGAGATGTCGATCTCGTCGGTCAGCCGGACCGTCACCGACATCGGCGGGAACGCCTCGTCCACCGGGCCGTCGGCCGTCTCCACCGAGGCGATCCGGCTGGTGAAGCCCGACGGCAGCACCATCACCTCGTCACCCGGCTTCAGCACGCCCGAGGCGACCTGGCCCGCGTAGCCCCGGTAGTCGGTGACGGTGGTGGACTGCGGCCGGATCACGTACTGCACCGGGAAGCGGACGTCGACCAGGTTGCGGTCGGAGGCGATGTGCACCCGTTCCAGGTGGTGCAGCAGCGACGGGCCCTCGTACCACGGCATGTTGTCCGAGCGGGAGACGATGTTGTCGCCCCGCAGCGCGGAGACCGGCACCACGGTCAGGTCCGGCACGTCGAGCTTCGCGGCGAACGCGGTGAACTCGTCGGCGATCCGCTCGAAGACCTCCTGCGACCAGTCGACCAGGTCCATCTTGTTGACGCACAGGACCAGGTGCGGCACCCGCAGCAGCGAACAGAGGAACGCGTGCCGGCGGGACTGCTCCACCAGGCCCTTGCGCGCGTCCACCAGGATCAGCGCCAGGTCGGCCGTGGACGCGCCGGTGACCATGTTCCGGGTGTACTGGATGTGCCCCGGGGTGTCGGCGATGATGAACTTGCGCCGCGGCGTGGCGAAGTAGCGGTAGGCGACGTCGATGGTGATGCCCTGCTCCCGCTCGGCCCGCAGGCCGTCGGTGAGCAACGCCAGGTTGGTGTATTCGTCGCCCCGCGCCGCGCTGACCGCCTCGACCGCGGCGAGCTGATCGCTGAAGAGCGACTTCGTGTCGTAGAGCAGCCGGCCGATGAGCGTCGACTTGCCGTCGTCGACGCTGCCGGCGGTGGCGAACCGCAGCAGGTCCATCGGCCGTGCGGTGGTCTCGCCGTCGGCCGGGGCCAAGGTGTCGACACTCATCAGAAGTAGCCCTCCCGCTTGCGGTCCTCCATGGCGGCCTCGCTGACCCGGTCGTCGCCGCGGGTCGCGCCGCGTTCGGTGATCCGGGTGGCGGCCACCTCGTCGATCACCTTCTCCACCGTGTCGGCGTCCGAGCGGACCGCCGCGGTGCAGGAGGCGTCGCCCACGGTCCGGTACCGCACCTGGGCCTTGAACGGCTGCTCACCGGCGCGGGCCCGGAAGAACTCGTTCACCGCGTAGAACATGCCGTCGCGCTCGATCACCTCGCGCTCGTGCGCGAAGTAGATCGACGGCAGCGGGATCCGCTCCCGGGCGATGTAGTGCCAGACGTCCAGCTCGGTCCAGTTGGACAGCGGGAACACCCGGATCGACTCACCGGGGTGGTGCCGGCCGTTGTAGAGCGACCACAGCTCCGGACGCTGGTTCTTCGGATCCCACTGGCCGAACTCGTCGCGGAAGCTGAACACCCGCTCCTTGGCCCGGGCCTTCTCCTCGTCCCGCCGGGCGCCGCCGAAGAGCGCGTCGAAGCGGTGCTTCTCCACCGCGTCGAGCAGCACCGGCGTCTGGATCCGGTTACGCATGCCGTCCGCCGACTCGCGGACCATGCCCTTGGTCAGCGCCTCGGGCACGCTCGCCACGATCAGTTGCAGGCCCAGCTCGGCCACCCGCTGGTCGCGGTAGTCGAGCACCTCGGGGAAGTTGTGCCCGGTGTCCACGTGCATCACCGGGAACGGGATGTTGGCCGGTGCGAACGCCTTCTGCGCCAGCCGGAGCATCACGATCGAGTCCTTGCCGCCGGAGAAGAGCAGCACCGGGCGCTCCATCTCGGCGACGACCTCGCGCATCACGAAGATGCTCTCCGCCTCGAGCGCGTCGAGGTGCGACACCTGGTACGCGGCGGGGGACGTCATGACACGAACTCGATTTGCTCGGATCCGTACATCGGATTCCAGACCTTTCCGGTCGGACTCGTGAAGAAGAACGCTCAGGTTACCCGGACTGCCGCTGCAACGCTGCAAGCAACCGACTCGCGAGATCCTTGCGGCAGACCAGCAGATCGGGTAGGCGCGGGTCGGCCTCGTTGTATTTCAGCGCAGAACCGTCGATCCGGGAAGCGTGCAGTCCGGTGGTCGTCGCCACAGCGACCGGAGCGGCCGAATCCCACTCGTACTGGCCGCCGGCGTGGATGTACGCGTCGACCTCGCCGGTGACCACGGCGGCGATCTTCGCACCCGCCGAGCCCATCGGAACCAGATGAGCGCCGACGTCCGCCGCCAGATCGGTCAGGAAAACCGGCGGACGGCTACGACTCACGGCCAATCGGATGGCCCGCGCCCCGCTCGCCGTGGCCGCCTCCACCCGCATCGGCGGATACGCCGGCGGGTAGTCCGTGCCCAGCACCCGGTGCCGCCCCGGGAGGCCCACCGCGCCCGCGACCAGGCCGTGCGGCGTGGGCGCGTGCCGCGACCACAGCGCCACGTGCACGGCCCAGTCGGCGCGCCCCTCCTCGGCGTACTCCCGGGTGCCGTCCAGCGGATCGACGATCCACACCCGGTCCGCGGTCAGCCGGGGCATCACCCCGCTGCTCACCTCGGCCGTCCAGGCCAGGCGCGAGCCCTCGTCCTCCTCCGACAGCACCGCGTCCGCCGGGCGCCACCGCGCCAGCTCGGTCCGGATCAGGTCGTGCGAGACCTTGTCCCCCGCCGACCGCAACGCCCCGGCGTCCGCGAAACCCATCTCCGCGCGCAGGTCCGTCAACGCCTGCCCGGCCCGCGACGCCAGCCAGCGGGCGAACGCGCTGTCGATCATCGGAGGACTGCCCATGGTGTCACCGCTCCCCTCGCCCGCCTTCGCCCACGCCGAAAGGCGCAGACTACCGGCCGCCGCCGGGCCCGCCGGTCAAGCCCCGTGGTACAGGTTCTGCGTCGGCTCCACACCCTTCGTGACCACCGACTCGACCACGTCCGCCGTGCGATCGACCAGGAACTCCAACTCCTTGCGCTCCGCGGCGGAGAAATCCGAGAGTACGAAGTCAGCCGGGTCCTGCCGCCCCGGCGGGCGGCCGACGCCGAACCGCACCCGCACGTAGTCCCTGGTGCCCAGCGACTTCGACATCGACCGCAGGCCGTTGTGCCCGCCCTCCCCGCCGCCGCACTTCACCCGCACCTGCCCGTAGCCGATGTCCAGCTCGTCGTGCACCGCGATCACCCGAGCGGGCGGGATCTTGTGGAACTGGGCCAGCCCGGCCACCGGGCCGCCGGAGAGGTTCATGTAGGTGAGCGGCTTCAGCAACACCAGCTTCGGCCCGCCGAACCCCAGCCGCCCCTCGGCGGCCTCAGCCACCGCGCGCCGGTGCCGGCCGAACTTCGCGCCCACCCGCGCGGCCAGCAGGTCGGCCACCATGAACCCGACGTTGTGCCGGTTGTTCGCGTACTCCCGACCGGGGTTGCCCAGGCCGACCACCAGCCACGGCCCCGACTCATCCGTCACCCGACGCCCCTTCCCGCTCGCTTCCCCGACGACCCGCCCCGGTACGCCGACAGGCGCCCCCGAAGCTCGGGGACGCCTGTCGCACAGCCTGCGGACCGATCAGGCCTCGGTCTTCGCCTCGGCCGGGGTAGCCTCGCCCTCGGCGGCCGGAGCACCCTCCGCGGCCTCGGCGGTCTCCTCGCCGGTCTCGGCCTCGGCCTCCTCGGTGGCCTCCTCGACCTCGGGGAGGGTGGCCTCGAGCTGCTCGGCGGTCGGCGCGGCGGTCACCGAGGCGACCGGCAGCTCCGCGTCCACGGACAGCTCGACGCCGGACGGCAGCTCGACGTCACCGGCGGTGACCACGGTGCCCGCCTCGGCGCCCTCGATCGACGCCTCCAGGTGATCCGGCACCTTCGTCGCGTCGGCGGTCACCGACAGCGTGTCGTGGTCGTGCACGATCAGGGTGTCCCGCGCGGCCTCGCCGGTGAGCTGGACCGGGACCTCGACGGTGACCTTCTCGCCGCGGCGGACCAGCAGCAGGTCCACGTGCTCGAAGCTGTCCTTGATCGGGTCACGCTGGATCGCCTTCGGCAGCGCCAGCACCTGGGTGCCGTCGCTGACCTCGATCGCGAAGAGCTGGTTCGCGCCGCCCTTGCGGATCGCGGCGGCGAACTCCCGCGCCGGCAACGCGATGTGCTTGGGCTTCTCGCCGTGGCCGTACAGCACGGCGGGCACCTTGCCGGCCCGGCGGGTACGACGGGCACCACCCTTGCCGAACTCGGTACGGGGCTCGGCGCTGATCTTTACCTCGGACACGGGGAAACTCCTGATGCTTCGCTGCGGCGGCTTGTCGTCTGGCGGTGCTGGGCGAGGGGCTCGCTGGGGCTCAAGGTCATGAACGACCGCCCGGAGCACCGCGTCGATGACGGCGCCTCCGTGCGGTGCTATTCAGCAGCCCGCCGGGCACCCTCGCCGTGGCAACCGGACCAGTCTACCCGAGCGATTTCCCGCCTCTCCGGCAGTCCCCGTATCACCGCGCCCGGCCGGTCCGCGGGGCAACGGCCGGCCGCCGGACGAGCCGGCGGCCGGACCCCACGATCAGCTCAGGCCACCAAAGAGGGTGGTCACCGAACCGTCGTCGAAGACCTCCCGGATCGCCCGGGCCAGCAGCGGCGCGATCGACAGCACGGTCAGCTTGTCGAGCTGCTTCTCCGGCGGCAACGGCAGCGTGTTCGTCACCACGACCTCGCTGATCGGACTGTTCTTCAACCGCTCCGTCGCCGGATCCGACAGCAGCGCGTGGGTCGAGGCGACCACGATCTCCGCGGCCCCCGACTCCTTGAGGATGTCGGCCGCCTTGGTGATCGTGCCGCCGGTGTCGATCATGTCGTCGACGATCAGGCACACCCGGCCCTCGACCTCACCGACCACGCGGTTCGCCACCACCTGGTTCGGCTTCATCGGGTCCCGGGTCTTGTGGATGAACGCCAGCGGGCAACCACCCAGCCGGTCCGTCCAACGCTCGGCCACCCGCACCCGGCCGGAATCCGGCGCCACCACCGTCATCGGGCGGCCCGCGTACTTGTGCTCGACGTACTCGGCCAGCACGTCCATCGCGAACAGGTGATCCACCGGCCCGTCGAAGAAGCCCTGGATCTGCGCGGTGTGCAGGTCGACGGTGAGGATCCGGTTCGCGCCCGCGGTCTTCAGCAGGTCGGCCACCAGCCGCGCCGAGATCGGCTCCCGACCCCGGTGCTTCTTGTCCTGCCGCGAGTAGGGGTAGAACGGCAGCACCACGGTGATCCGCTTGGCCGAACCGCGCTTCAGCGCGTCCACCATGATCAGGGTCTCCATGACCCAGGTGTTCACCCCGTGCGTGACGGACTGCACCACGAAGGCGTCCGAACCACGCACCGAGTCCTTGAACCGTACGAAGATCTCACCGTTGGCGAACTCGTAGGCGTCGGCGGGCGTCGGCGCGATGCCGAGCACCTCACCGATCTCCTTGGCCAGTTCCGGAAAACCCCTCCCGGAGAAGAGCATCAGGCTCTTGCGGTTCTCGGCGACGATGCTGCCCATGGGCCCGTCTGCTCCCGTGTGTCGGTGGTGCCCGGCGGAGGTGGGCCGGGGACTGTTCGGTTGCAGTATCCCCCGGGTTCACCGGTCCACCCATGGCCCGGCCGCCCCGGTGGATTCAGTCACCTTCGCTTGCGGACCCGCCCGACCCCGACGCATCCTCGCCAGCCCGCCGCGCCGCCTCCGCGGCTGCCGTGCCGGCCCGCTTGCGCAGCACCCAACCCTCCACGTTGCGCTGCTGGCCGCGCGCCACCGCCATCGCGCCCGCCGGCACATCCCCGATGATCACCGAACCGGCCGCGGTGTACGCGCCGTCGCCCACCCGCACCGGCGCCACGAACATGTTGTCCGCCCCGGTGCGCGCGTGACTGCCGATCGTGGTGTGGTGCTTGCGCACCCCGTCGTAGTTGACGAAGACCGTGGCCGCGCCGATGTTGCTGTGCTCGCCGATCGTCGCGTCCCCCACGTACGACAGGTGCGGCACCTTGGAGCCCTCACCGATCGACGCCTTCTTGGTCTCCACGAACGTGCCGACCTTCGCCCTGCGGGCCAGCCGCGACTCCGGCCGCAGGTAGGCGTACGGGCCGACGCTCGCCTGCGGGCCCACCTCGGCGCCCACCGCGTGGCTGCGCACCACGCTGGCGCCCTCGCCGACCACGGTGTCGACGAGCGTGGCGTCCGGCCCGACCAGCGCGCCCGCCCCGACCGTGGTGGCACCCTGCAACTGGGTGTTCTGGTCGATCACCGCGTCCCGCTCCACGGTCACCGTCACGTCGATCCAGGTGGTGTGCGGGTCGAGGATGCTCACGCCGGTGCGCATCCAGCCCTCGTTGACCCGGTCGCGCAGCAGCCGGCGCAGCCCGGCCAACTCCACCCGGTCGTTGCAGCCCAGCGTCTCCACGTGGTCGGCCGCGCGGTGCACCGCCACCGGCTCGCCCGCGTCGCGGAGCAGGGCGAAGACGTCGGTCAGGTATTCCTCGCCCTGGTCGTTGTCGGTGGAGAGCTTGCCCAGCGCCTCCCGCAGCCGGGCCAGGTCGAACGCGTAGATGCCGGCGTTGATCTCCCGCAGCGCGCGCTGCTGCGCCGTGGCGTCGCGCTCCTCGACGATCTGCTCCAACTGCCCCTGCACGTCCCGCACGATCCGGCCCAGGCCGGTCGGGTCCGGCACCTCGGCGGCCAGCACGGTCGCCGCCGCGGCGGCGCCCTCGTGCGCCTCGACCAAGGTCGCGACCGTCTCCGGCCGCAGCAGCGGCACGTCCCCGTTGATCACCACGACCGTGCCGGTGGCGTCCGGCACCGCGTCCAGTGCGATCCGGACCGCGTGCCCGGTGCCGAGCTGGCGCTCCTGGAGGACCGGGGTGGCCGCCGGCGCGACCTCGGTCAGGTGCGCCCGCACCTGGTCGGCGCCGTGGCCGACCACCACCACCGTGCGGTCCGCGCCCAGCGGCTCGGCGGCGGCCAGGACGTGACCGAGCAGGGTGCGGCCGAGCAGCGGGTGCAGCACCTTGGGCAGGGACGACCTCATCCGCTTGCCCTCACCGGCGGCGAGCACGACAACGGTGCGGAGGTGGGGCTCGGGCACGACGTGGCTCCCGTCGGGACGGCGACAGTCTCGCGGTCATGCTAACCACGCGGCTCGTCACATTTTGCATCCGGCCACACAAACGCCGCCCGCCCGAGGGTGGTCCAGCGAATGAGCTGGGGTGCCTGGATTCGAACCAGGAGCTCAAGGCTCCAAAGGCCTGCGGGTTGCCGTTACCCCACACCCCATTGCCATGTCAAGACCTACGGGTCGCCCCTCTTGGGCTTGATGCTCGTCCGCGATCCGAAACAGCTCGGCGATCATACCTTCGATCCGCCAGTAGAGCGCACGGCTGCGCGGCACGGTGATCACCAGACAGCCATGATAGGTGTCCCCGGTGTTCCGCCGCACCGTCGTCGGGTTGTGCCGCTTGAGCACGGTCCGACGGAACCGATCCGCTGGCAGGCGCAGCCGCCGCACCCACCAGCGGACGGCAGCCTCGGCGTCGGCGGACTCGTGAATGCTCACCCGGCAGGTCGGCACCGCCCGGTCCACGCCGCAGACCTCGAGGAAACTCAGGAACAGCGCCAGCAGACCGGGATCGGTGTTGACGAACTGCACCGTAACGGGCAGCCGCCATGGCTTGGACTTGGCTCCCTCGCACCAGTAGATGGCCGCGCCCAGCAGCAGCAGGTCCCGCTCGCCGAGGCCGCCGACCGCGGCCCGCCTCGTCCGGATTCAGCGGCAGGTGCCGCACCCACTGGTAGGCCGTCGACTTCGCCACGCCGAGCTGCGCCGCGATCTGGTTGATCGACCGGCCGGCCGCGCGCAGCCGCACGGCCTCGGCGCGGTCGTCGTCCCGGGCTCGAGGTCGACGGGTCCGTTCGGGTGGGGGAACACCGCGCAGCAGCGCGTAGGCGCGGTCACGGCCGATGCCGAGCCGGGCCCGGATCTCGGCGACGGAGAGCTGTTCCTCGACGCGCAGACGACGCGCCTCGGCGGCGAGCGGCTCGGTCACCTGCGCAATTTGGAACGGACGTACGACAGGGACCGACCGGTCGGTCTTGTTGAGCAGCGCCTGGCAGGATGGGGCGGGTGACCGACCTACCCGGCAGCGACCGCGCCCGACGGCGGGCCGTCCCGGCGACCAAGCCCTCCCGGGTCCGGATGTCCGCGACGCAGCGGCGCGAGCAGTTGATCTCGATCGCCCGGCAGATCTTCGCCGAGCGCGGTTTCGACGCCACCTCGATCGAGGAGGTCGCGGCGCGGGCGAAGGTCTCCAAGCCGGTGGTCTACGAGCACTTCGGCGGCAAGGAAGGGCTCTACGCGGTGGTGGTGGACCGGGAGGTCCGCTCCCTGCTGGACCGGGTCACCACGGCGTTGACCGCCGGTCATCCGCGGGAGCTGTTGGAGCAGGCCGCGTTGACGTTGCTGACCTACATCGAGGAGGAGACCAGCGGGTTCCGGGTGCTGGTCCGCGAATCGCCGTTGATGTCGGCGACGGGCAACTTCAGCAGCGTGATGAACGACGTCGCGCACCAGGTGGAGCACATCCTCGGCGCGGAGTTCTCCAGCCGGGGATACGACCCGAAGCTTGCCGAACTCTATTCGCAGGCGCTGGTGGGCATGGTGGCGTTGACCGGGCGCTGGTGGCTGGAGGTCCGCAAGCCGCGCAAGGAGACGGTGGCGGCGCACCTGGTGAATCTGGCCTGGAACGGCCTGTCGCACCTGGAGTCGAAGCCGGGGCCGATCAGCGGTTAGGTCCATCGGCGGCCGGGTGGTAACGGCGGCGGCGCTCCTCGTCGGCGTGCTCCGGCGGCCCGACCTTGTCGTAGAGACCGGTGGCGAGCAGGATCAGCCCGAACAGCATCGACACGATGACGGTGGACATCGAGAAGTTCAGAATGTTCGCCGAGGTCTGCAGCACGGACATCATCAGGATGCTGGTGACCAGGAAAACCACGCCGGCGGTGAGGTTCATGTAGTGCCCGAGGTTGTCGCGCCGGGACGCGCCGACAATCAGGACCACACCGAAGACCACCGAGGCCAGCGAGAAGGCCAGGTTGGTGCGCAGCCCGAGGGCGTGGTTGGCGCCCCGGCCGAACAGGCCGTCGCCCCAGGTCTCGAACACGCCCCAGACGCCGAAGACCAGGATGTAGAGACCGATGAGCCCGGACAGCACCCGGTAGAGCGGTCGTGCGGGGTGGTTCACCGGGAAGTGCGCCATGGTGCCCTCCAGTCGCCTGACTGATTCGGGGCAATTGTCGCCTGGCCGGTCGGCTCGCGTCCCGGAAACGCCGACGGCCCGACGCATCGCGCCGGGCCGTCGGAACGGATCGGGTTCAGAGCACCAGGCGGGCCTTCTGCCAGGCCTCGTGCTCGTCCGCGCTGCCCACCTTGCCGTACATGCCGACCACCAGCAGCACCAGGGACAGGGTGAGGAGCACGACCACGGTCATGACCGAGAAGTTGAGGACGTTGGCGTCGGTCCGGAGGAACGCCAGCTCGGCCAGACCGATGACCATCAGGGTGTAGGCCAGCCACTGGTTGATCGCCACGTCGAGGTTGCGCCCGATCGCGACGCCGGCCAGGATCACCACGCCGATCAGCACCGACAGGAGCGAGAAGCCCATGTTGGTGCCCTGGCCGAGGGCCTTGGTGTCGTCCCGGGCGAAGAAGTCGTTGCCGGCGCTGGCGATGATGCCGAGCCCACCGAAGACGACGAAGTAAAGACCAACGAGCCCGCCGATCGCCCGGAAGATCGGCCGCGCGGGGTGGTTGACGGGGGTGTGGGCCATCTCTGCGTCTCCAAAAGACCGAACGGACGAGGGTTCCGCCGCTGATTGTCCCGTACGCCGGTCAGTGACGCCGCACACCCCCCACGCCTCAACCCCCGGGCAGCTCCTCGGCCAGCGCCAGCCACGTCTCCTCGGTGCGGTCCCGCTCGGCCCGCACCTCCTTGAGCTGGGCGTCCAGCTCGGCGACGCGGGCGTAGTCGGTGGCGTTGGCGGCGAGCTGCTCGTGCAGGCCCGCCTCCTTCTGCTCCAGCTTGGCGATCTGCCGTTCCAGCCGGTTGAGCTCCTTCTTCGCGGTGCGTACCTCGGCGGCGGACATGCCGTCGCGGGCCGGGGCGACCGTGCCCGGGGTGAGGTCGGCGGGCGCCGGGCCGCCGGCCGCGGCGGCGCGCGCCAGGTATTCGTCGACGCCGCCGGGCAGGTGCACCAGCCGGCCGTCGCCGAACATCCCGTACGCCACGTCGGTGACCCGCTCGATCAGGTAGCGGTCGTGGCTGGCCACCACGATCGTGCCGGGCCACGAGTCGAGCAGGTCCTCCAGCGCGGCGAGGGTGTCGGTGTCGAGGTCGTTGGTGGGTTCGTCGAGCAGCAGCACGTTGGGCTCGCCGGCCAGCAGCCGCAGCATCTGCAGGCGGCGGCGCTCGCCGCCGGAGAGGTCGCTCACCGGCGTCCAGAGCCGCCGGTCGTCGAAGCCGAAGATCTCGGCGAGCTGGGCCGCGCTGATCTCCCGGTCGCCGAACTGCACCCGGCGGGCCACCTCCTCGACGGCCTCCAGGACGCGCAGGTGACCGGGCAGCTCGGCGAGTTCCTGGGAGAGGAACGCCGGCCGGACGGTCTGCCCGGCGGCGAAGCGCCCGCCGTCGGCGCCCGTCACGCCGGCGAGCAGCCGCAGCAGGGTGGTCTTGCCGGCGCCGTTGCGGCCGAGGACGGCGACCCGGTCGCCGGGCCCGACCTGCCAGGTGGTGTCGTGCAGGATCTCCTTCGGGCCGGCGTGCAGGGTGACGTGCTCCAGGTCGTACACCTGCTTGCCGAGCCGGGCGGTGGCCAGCCGTTGCAGCGACATGGTGTCGCGCGGCTCCGGCACGTCGGCGATGAGCGCGTTTGCCGCGTCGATGCGGAACTTGGGCTTGGAGGTCCGCGCCGGCGGGCCCCGGCGCAGCCAGGCGATCTCCTTGCGGAGCAGGTTCTGCCGGCGGGCCTCGGTGGCCGCGGCGATCCGTTGCCGCTCGACGCGGGCCAGCGTCCAGGCGGCGAAGCCGCCCTCGTACGCCCGGACGGTCTGGTCGGCCACCTCCCAGGTGGTGGTGCAGACGGCGTCGAGGAACCAGCGGTCGTGGGTGACCACGACGAGCGCGCCCTTGCGGGTGACCAGGTGCCGGGCCAGCCAGTCGACGCCGCCGACGTCGAGGTGGTTGGTGGGCTCGTCGAGGACCAGCAGGTCGGCGTCGCGGACCAGCAGGGCGGCGAGCGCGACCCGGCGGCGCTCCCCGCCGGACATCGGGCCGATCGCGGTGTCCAGGCCGAGGTGGGGCATGCCGAGGCCGTCGAGGATCGCCCGGACGCCGGCGTCGCCGGCCCACTCGTGCTCCGCGCCCATGCTCTGGTCGAGCCAGGCGGTGCCGAGCACCACGTCGCGCACGGTGAGGTCGCCGGCCAGGTCCAGCCGCTGCGGCAACCAGGCCACCCGCAGGTCGCGGCGGTGGGTCACCCGGCCGTCGTCGGGCTCCTCGGTGCGGGTGAGCATCCGCAGCAGGGTCGACTTGCCGGCCCCGTTGAGGCCGACGACGCCGACCCGGTCGGCGTCGTCGAGACCGAGCGAGACGTCGGTGAGCAGCGGCCCGGCGGCGCCGTACCCCTTGGACACCCGGTCCAGGTTGACGATGTTGGCCACTGACCCACCCCTCATGACTCAGGCGCCCCGGGGGCCGGGGCGCCTGGGTCAAGGGTACGGGGCGTCAGACGATGCGGGCCCCGTGCACCGGACCGTGCGCGACCCGGGCCTCCCGGCACACCCCGGCGGCGGTCACCTCGTCGGCGATCCGCCCGGCGTCGGCCGCGTCGGCGGCGAGGAACACGCAGGTGGGCCCGGAGCCGGAGACGATGCCGGCGAGCGCGCCGGCCGCCTCGCCGGCCTTGAGCGTGTCGGCCAGCGACGGGCGCATGGTCAACGCGGCGTCCTGGAGGTCGTTGCCGAGCGTGGCCGCGAGCACCCGCGGGTCCCGCTGGCGCAGCGCGCCGAGCAGCGCGTCCGTGCTGCCCAGCGGCGTGCCGGCGGCCCCGGCGTCGCGCAGCCGGTCCAGCTCACGGTAGGCGGCCGGGGTGGACAGGCCACCGTCGGCGACGGCCACCACCCAGTGCCAGGAGGTGGGGCGGGCCAGCACCGGGCTGACCGCCTCGCCCCGGCCGGTGCCGAGCGCGGTGCCGCCGTGGATCAGGAACGGCACGTCGGAGCCGAGGTCGGCGGCGATGCCGGCCAGTTCGTCGCGGGACAGGCCGGTGCCCCAGAGCGCGTCGCAGGCCACCAGCGCGGCGGCCGCGTCGGCGCTGCCGCCGGCCAGCCCGCCGGCCAGCGGGATGTGCTTGCGCAGGTGCAGCCGGGCGTGCGGGGCGACACCGGCGTAGCCGGCGAGCGCGTGCGCGGCGCGCAGCACCAGGTTGGTGTCGTCGAGGGCCAGCTCGCCGGCGCCCTCGCCCTCCATGGTGAGGGCGAGCGTGTCGCCGCGGCGGGCGGTCAGCTCGTCGTAGATGGAGATCGCG
Source organism: Micromonospora sp. NPDC050980 (assembly GCF_040653835.1). Classification (NCBI taxonomy): domain Bacteria; kingdom Bacillati; phylum Actinomycetota; class Actinomycetes; order Micromonosporales; family Micromonosporaceae; genus Micromonospora; species Micromonospora sp. NPDC050980. The sequence goes on from NZ_JBFAGS010000004.1 coordinate 287,540, forward strand.
TGGTAGACGGTGTTCAGCTCATGGTAGCCGTCGCGGCGCAGCGGCCCCACCCCGAGGTGCAGGTTGACCTTCGCGGGCACCCGCACCTTGACCGGGCCGCTGGCCCCGCGCCGCTGCCCGTCCTCGTCCTCCGGTCGCCATGCCTCGGTCACCGGGGGAACTCCCGCGGGCGCAGGCGGATGTCGAACGGCTTCTGCACGGTCAGCTCCTCGGCGGGTCGGGCAACGGCGCCAGCCTACTGGGCGGCGGCGGGGCCGTCCGGGGCCGACGCGGCGACGGCGGCGAACTGCTCGACGGTGAGCGACTCGCCGCGGGCCCCCGGGTCCACGCCGGCGGCGGTGAGCGCGGCGGCGGCCCGGTCCGCGCCGCCGGCCCAGCCGGCCAGGGCGGCGCGCAGCGTCTTGCGACGCTGGGCGAACGCGGCGTCGACCACCGCGAAGACCGCCGAGCGGGGCACGTCCGGGCGGGGCGGCTCGCGACGGGTGAACGCGACCAGGCCGGAGTCGACGTTGGGCACCGGCCAGAACACGTTCGGCGGGACCTTGCCGGCGGCCCGGGCCCGGGCATACCAGGCGAGCTTGACCGAGGGGATGCCGTACACCTTGGAGCCGGGACCGGCGACGAGCCGGTCGGCGACCTCCTTCTGCACCATCACCAGGCCGTGCCGCAGGGTGGGCAGCTCGGCGAGGAGATGCAGCACCACCGGCACGGCCACGTTGTAGGGCAGGTTCGCCACCAGCGCGGTCGGCGCCGGGTCGGCCAGGTCGGCGGCGGTGACCCGCAGCGCGTCGGCGGGGTGGACGGTGAGTCGGGCGGCGTCCGGGCCGGCGAACCGGGCGGCGGTGGCCGGCAGCGCGGCGGCGAGCGCCCTGTCGAGTTCCACGGCGTGCACGTGCGCGGCGACCGGCAGCAGCGCCAGGGTGAGTGAGCCGAGGCCGGGGCCGACCTCCAGCGCCACGTCGTCCGGGGCGAGCCCGGCGGCGGTGACGATCCGCCGCACGGTGTTCGGGTCGTGCACGAAGTTCTGGCCGAGCTTCTTGGTCGGCGTGACGCCGAGCCGCGCGGCGAGTTCCCGGATCTCCGCCGGGCCGAGGAGTCCGGTCACGCCCCGTAGCGTAAGCGTGCCCGCTTCGCGGAAAGGAGGGGCCCCTTGTTAACGCCTGGCGTCGAGAGGGGGCCCCTTCTCACCGCCACGGGCCGAAGGCGCGCTCACCGTTTGTGGAGATGGCGGCGCAGAGGGCGTCCAGGTCGGCGCCGATGGTGTCGGCGAGGAAGCGCACGGTCAGCGGGATCAGGTACGACGCGTTCGGCCGGCCCCGGTGCGGCATCGGCGTCAGGTAGGGCGCGTCGGTCTCCACCAGCATCTGCTCGGGCGGGGTGACCGCGGCGGCCCCGCGCAGCGCGGCGGCGCTGCCGAACGTGACGGTGCCGGCGAAGCTGAGCAGGTGTCCCCGGCGGACGCACTCGCGGGCGAAGTCGGCGTCGCCGGAGAAGCAGTGCATCACCACCGTGTCCGGCGCGCCCTCGTCGTCGAGGATCCGCAGCACGTCGGCGTGCGCGTCCCGGTCGTGGATGACCAGCGCCTTGCCGTGTCGCTTGGCGATGGCGACGTGCGCCCGGAAGCTCTCCTCCTGCGCGGCCCGCCCCTCGGCGCCGGTGCGGAAGAAGTCCATGCCGGTCTCGCCGACGCCGCGTACCCGGTCGCGACCGGCGAGCGCCTCGATCTCGCGCAGCGCCTCGTCCAGGTCCGCCAGGCGGGGCGCCTCGTTGGGGTGCAACGCCACGGTGGCCAGCACCGCCGGATGCCGGTCGGCGACGTCGGCGCCCCAGCGGGACGACTCGACGTCCACGCCGACCTGGACGAGCCGGTCCACACCGACCCCGGCGGCGACGGCGATCGCCGCGGCGACCGGGTCGTCGGCGGTGGCGCCGGGCGGCGTGCCGTACTCCCCGACGGTGATGTCGAGGTGGGTGTGGCTGTCCGGCACGGGCGACGGCAGCGGCTCGGGGGCGGGCGGGAACTCGCCGGCCCGGCGGGCGGCACGCTGCTTGCGGGTCTCGGTCTGCTCGGTCATCGCGGCCAGCATCACACACCCGCCACCGTCCGTTCACACGCACCACATCTGGCCGGCTTAGCGTCCCGGCGTGACCGTCACTGACCAGGCCGGCGGGGCCGCCTCGGAGCGGACCGGGTTGCGCGTGACGTACGACGGCCGGGTGCACCCGGCCGAGGAGATCGCCCGGGGCGCGGCGTACGAGTTGTTCAGCGCCGACGAGACGCCCGGCTTCGAGTGGTGTCCCCGGCCCGGCGCCGCGCACCCGTGGCGGCGGTTCGTGCACGCGACCGAGGTGGACGGGGTGCACGGGGCGGCCGAGCCGACCGACGAGGCCGACGCTCCGCTGCTGATGCCGGTGCACCGGGAGCGCGGCTGGGCGTACCTGCACCAGCTCAGCCAGCGGCCGGCGGCGGCGGGCGACCCCACGCTGGCGGCGGTGCGGGCGTCGGCGGTGATCCGGCCGGGCACCCGGATGATGAAGGTGCTCTCCGCCCGCCAGCTCGCCGGTTACGTGCGGGGGTGGCTGCCGCACGGCTTCTGCTATCGGGAGCACGACGTGGCGCACCTGCGCACCCCGGCCGGGCTGGCGGTGCTGCGGGGCGACCCGGAGGGCGGCGACGTGGCGTACGCGCTGCGCTGGCGGGCCGCCGACCCGGCCGACTACGACGTGCCGGTCGGCCCGGCGCACCGCGGGCTGACCGTGCTGCCGCCCCGGGACCGGCTCGGGCCGCCGGTGCTGGGCACCGGGTTCGTGCCGAGCAACGCCCAACTCGTCCCGGAGTTCGTCACCCGGGACTTCGCCGACCTGCCGATGCCGGCGAACGCCACCCTGCTCGCCTACCCGGCCGAGGGGGTGGAGGTGGTGCTCTACACCTATCAGGCGGAGCAGCGCGGCTGGTTGCGGCTGGCCGGCCCGCAGTGGCGGCACCTGCTGGCGGCGGTGCCGGGGCTGTCGGCCGACCAGGAGTACGTGCCGACCGGCGACGCGCCGCGCTCCACCCAGCTCGTCGGCGCGTACGCCGGGGTGGAGTACGAGGCGGTGGCCGACCAGCCCGGCGGGTTCCGGGTGCTGGCGATGACCCGGGCGGCCCGCTACCCGGTGGACGCGGCGGCCCGCCGGCTGCGGACGGCGGCCTGGCGCGGGGTGCCCTGCCTGGTGTTGCGGGAGGAGGCGGGTTGGCTGCGGCTGCGGCTGTGCCACCCGGATCCGGACGCGGTGGACCGGACCGGGGCGCAGTGTCACGAACGCGGCGTCTACGAGGTGTGGGCGCCGGGTGGTGAGCTGACCGACGACCGGGTGGTGGACCTGCCGTATCCGCGGCGTGACGACTAGACGGCGGCAGGTCGGGAAGGCGTGGGCGTCCGAGACCCACGTGTAGGGGGAATTCCGACATGCCTTTCGTCACCGTCGGTACGGAGAATTCCGCACCCATCGACCTGTACTACGAGGATCACGGTTCCGGCCAGCCGATCGTGCTGATCCACGGGTTCCCGTTCAACGGCGCCACCTGGGAGAAGATGAGCGGTCCGCTGCTCGCCGCCGGATATCGGGTGATCACGTACGACCGACGTGGTTTCGGCAATTCGGCGCAGCCGGCCTTCGGCTACGACTACGACACGTTCGCCGCCGACCTCGACGTGCTGATGACCGAGCTGGACCTGCGCGACGCGATCCTGGTCGGGCACTCGATGGGCACCGGCGAGGTGACCCGCTACCTGGGCGCGTACGGGTCGGACCGGGTGGACCGGGCGGTCATGATGGCGCCGTTGGCGCCGTACCTGCTGAAGACCTCCGACGATCCGGAGGGCGTCGACAAGAGCCTGTTCGAGGGGTTCCAGAAGGCGATCGTCGCGGACCGGTTCGCCTACCTCACCCAGTTCTGTGACGCGTTCTTCAACGCCAGTGAGAACCGGGGCAGGCTGGTCAGCGACGAGGCGTACCACGCGCACTGGCAGATCGGCGCGCAGGCGTCGGCCAAGGGCACCCACGACTCGGTGGACGCCTGGCAGACCGACTTCCGGGGCGACCTGCCGAACATCGACGTGCCGGTGCTGATCATCCAGGGTGACAAGGACAACGTGCTGCCGTACCCGGTGACGGGTCAGCGGCTGGTGAACATGCTGTCCGACGCCAAGCTGGTCACGCTCAAGGGCGCCCCGCACGGCACGCCGTGGACGCACCCCACCGAGGTCAACAAGGCGATCATGGAGTTCATCGGCAAGCCGAGCATGGCCCGGGCCTGAGCCCGGACGACGGCGGCCCCGGGGGAGACCCCGGGGCCGCCGTCGTGTCGGTGCTCAGCCGGCGAGGCGGGCCAACTCGTCGTCGACGATGGACGGGTCGAGCTTGCGGAACACCGGCTTGGGCGCCGCGAGCGGCCGACCCACCTCCAGGGGTACGGACTCCCAGCGCGCGCCGACCGTGTAGTCACCGGTGAGCACCGGGTAGGCCGGGCCGCCGTCGAGGTCGTCGACCTCCTCGATCACCGGCATCGGGGCGTGCGTGCCGGTGCCGCCGAGCAGCTCGTGGATCTGCTGGGCGGAGTGCGGCAGGAACGGGGTGAGCAGCGTGTTGGCGTCGCTGACCACCTGGAGCGCGACGTGCAGGATCGTGCCCATCCGGGGCTTGTCGTCGTCGCCCTTGAGCTTCCACGGCGCCTGCTCGGAGAGGTATTTGTTGGCTTCGGCGACGACCTTCATGGCCTCGCCGATGGCCTGCTTCTGCCGGTGCCGGGCGATCAGGTCGCCGACGACCGCGAAGCCGGCCGTCGCGGTGTCCAGCAGGGCCCGGTCGGCGTCGGTGAGCCCGGCCGAATCGACCGGCGGGATCGCGCCGAAGTTCTTCGCCGCCATCGACACGGACCGGTTGACCAGGTTGCCCCAGCCGGCGACCAGTTCGTCGTTGTTGCGGCGGAGGAACTCGGCCCAGGTGAAGTCGGTGTCGTTGCTCTCCGGGCCGGCGACCGCGATGAAGTAGCGCAGCGCGTCGGCGTCGTAGCGCTCCAGGAAGTCGCGGACGTAGATGACCACCTTGCGGGAGGAGGAGAACTTCCGCCCTTCCATGGTCAGGTATTCACTGGAGACGACCTCGGTGGGCAGGTTGAGCCGGCCCAGGTCGCCCGGCTCGCCGTCGCGGGCGCCCTCGCCGGAGTAGCCGCCGAGCAGCGCCGGCCAGATCACCGAATGGAAGACGATGTTGTCCTTGCCCATGAAGTAGTAACCGCGGGCGTCCTTCCCCTCCCCGTCCGCCGACCACCACCTGCGCCAGGCCTCCGGGTCGCCGGTGCGGCGGGCCCACTCGATCGATGCGGACAGGTAGCCGATCACCGCGTCGAACCAGACGTAGATCCGCTTGTCGGGCCGGTCCTGCCAGCCGTCGAGGGGGATCGGCACGCCCCACTCCAGGTCGCGGGTGATGGCCCGGGGCTGGAGGTCGTCGAGCAGGTTGCGGGAGAACCGGAGCACGTTGGGGCGCCAGCCGTCGCGGGTGTCCAGCCACTGGCGCAGCGCGTCGGCGAGGGCGGGCAGGTCGAGGAAGAAGTGCTCGGTCTCCACGAACTCCGGCGTCTCGCCGTTGATCTTGGATTTGGGGTCGATCAGGTCGATCGGGTCGAGCTGGTTGCCGCAGTTGTCGCACTGGTCGCCCCGCGCGCTGTCGTAGCCGCAGATCGGGCAGGTGCCTTCGATGTAGCGGTCGGGCAGGGTGCGGCCGGTGGACGGCGAGATCGCCCCGGTGGTGACCTTCGGGACGATGTAACCGTTGCGGTGCAGCCCGGTGAACAGCTCCTGCACCACCGCGTAGTGGTTGCGGGTGGTGGTGCGGGTGAACAGGTCGTACGACAGCCCGAGCGCCCGCAGATCCTCGGCTATCACCCGGTTGTAGCGGTCGGCCAGCTCGCGGGGGGTGACCCCCTCGGCGTCGGCCTGCACCTGGATCGGGGTGCCGTGCTCGTCGGTGCCGGACACCATGAGCACGTCGTGACCGGCCATCCGCATGTACCGGGCGAAGACGTCGGAGGGAACGCCGAAGCCGGACACGTGGCCGATGTGGCGCGGTCCGTTGGCGTAGGGCCAGGCGACCGCGGCGAGAACGTGACTCATGAGCGTCAAGACTAGTGATTGCCCGGACCGCACCGCGAACCAATAGGGCCCACGCCCCCGCCGTACGCCCGATTTGTCGCCGACACGCGGCCTGAGCTGCCCGGCGGGACCCGCGCACCGGTGTCCAATGAACGTCGTGACCAGCAGACCAGCGGCACCCGAGCCGCATGCGGCCGACCGGGCCGCGCGGACCGCGGCCGGCGTGCCGGTCGCTCCGCAGCCCCGGCTGGACCCGGCGGACCCGCCGGTCGAGGTGGAGCCGACCACCGGGGCGCCGCGGGATGCCGTGCCCCGCCGCGTGCCGGTGCGGCAACCGCGGTGGCATCGCCGGTCCGGCCGGGCCGGCGACGAGTCGGCCGGCTGGGCGCCGATCGAGGAGGTGCACTGGGACGGCACGCCGCTGCGCGACGAACCCTGCCACCGCGCCGGGGGCGCGCCGGCCCGACGCCGGCCGGCCCGCCCGGTCCACCCGCCGGACGCGCCCGCCGGTCTGGCCGTGCTGCTGGCGTTGAGCCTGCTCGTCGCATTCTTCGCCTGGGTGAGCGCCGGCCCGTTCTGGCTGGCGGTGGGGCACTCCACCGGCGGCACCGTCATGATCACCGAGTGCGCCGGGAGCGGGCTCGCCCAGCGCTGCCGGGGGATCTTCCAGGCCGAGCGGGGCGGTTTCCAGGCCCAGGGGGTGCGGGTCAGCGGCGTCCCGGCGGGGCGTACCGCCACCGGCAGCACGCTGGCGGCCCGGATGACCGGGCCGGACGGGAGCACCGCGTACGCGGACCCGGGCGTCGGCCGGCATCTGCGCTGGCTGATCGGGTTGACCGTGGTGGCGGGCTGTGCGGCGGGGATCGCCCGGTGGACCGGCGCGACCCGGCTGGCGGATCGGCGGCAGCGGCGCTGGGCGGTGGGGCTGGCGCTGGCCGGCCCGCTGCTGATCACGGTCGGCTTCCTCGCCACCGCCTGGTGAGAGGTGTAAGGAGGGGCCCCATGTTAACGCCTCCGGTAGAGAAGGGGCCCCCTCTCACCGCCACGTCACCGGTGCACGACGGCGTAGACCTCGCGGCGGCGCAACCCGTACGCGGTGGCGACCTCGGTGATCGCGTCCCGCCGGGACGACCCGGCCGCCTCGCGTTCGGCCACCGCGGCCCGCAGCGTCTCGTCGTCGGGGCGTACCGCCGGCGCCGCCGGCGCCCCGGCCACGACCAGCGTGATCTCACCGCGCACCTCGCGGTCGGCGGCCCACTCGGCCAACTCGCCCAGCGGCCGGCGGACGATCTCCTCGTAGGTCTTGGTCAGCTCGCGGCAGAGCGCGGCGGGCCGGTCCGGGCCGAACGCCTCGGCCAGGTCGGCCAGCGCCCCGCTGATCCGGTGCGTCGCCTCGAAGAGCACGAGCGTGCGCTCCTCGCCGGCAAGCGCGCGCAGGCGGGAGCGTCGGGCGCCGGGGGTCCGGGGCAGGAAGCCCTCGAAGCAGAACCGGTCGCAGGGCAGCCCGGACAGCGCCAGCGCGGTGGTGACCGCGCTCGGCCCGGGTGCCGCGGTGACCGGGACGCCGGCCTCCAGCGCGGCCCGGACCAGGCGGTATCCGGGGTCGGAGACGCTCGGCATGCCACCGTCGGTGACCAGGGCGACCGTGTAGCCGGCGGTGAGCACCTCGGCCAGTTCGGGGGTGCGCCGGTCCTCGTTGCCCTCGAAGTAGGAGACGATCCGGCCGCCGACGGTGACGTCGAGGTCGCGGGCGAGCCGGGTGAGCCGGCGGGTGTCCTCGGCGGCGACCACGTCGGCGGTGGCGAGCACCTCGCGGAACCGGGTGGACGCGTCGGCCGGGTTGCCCAGCGGCGCACCGACTAGCACCAACCGCCCCAGCTCGGACATTTCCCCCACGGTGCGCGCTCCCTCATCGATGGTCGTACCAATTTCGGGGACGACGGACGCCACCGGGCACCCTCGCAGCCTACGATCGCCGGGTGACGAGTGCGTCGACAGCACAGGAGCCCTCCACCACCGATCGGGCCGCCGGCTCGCCGAACGACGGCGGTGGTGGTGGTGGGATCCCGGCCGCGGTCCGGCGGCGGCTCACCACCGTCGACGACCACCTCGGCCGGGGGCAGGCGTGGCTGGCCACCGGCGTCGTGGTGGCGATCGCCGCGATCCTGCGCTTCGTCGGGCTCAGCCGACCCGCCGGCAAGATCTTCGACGAGACCTACTACGCCAAGGACGCCTACGGGCTGATCGACCGCGGCGTCGAGTGGAACTACAAGGACAACGGCCCGTCGTACGTGGTCCACCCGCCGTTGGGCAAGTGGCTGATCGGGATCGGCGAGTGGGCCTTCGGCTACCAGGACGCCGAGTCGAACGTCTCGGTGCCCGGGCACCTGATGACCACCGCGCCGGAGTTCGGCTGGCGCTTCGGCGCGGCGGTGTGCGGCACGCTGTCGGTGCTGCTGCTGGTGCGCATCGGCCGCCGGATGTTCCGCTCCACCACGCTGGGCTGCGCGGCCGGCCTGTTGCTCGCGCTGGACGGCTTCCACCTGGTGCTGTCCCGCACGGCGATCCTCGACATCTTCCTGCTGCTGTTCGTGCTGGCCGCGTTCGGCGCGCTGGTGCTCGACCGGGACGCCCGGCGGCGACGCTGGGCCCGGGCGTTGGCGGACGGGCTCGACCCGACGGTGCCGGGGCGTGCCGGCCGGCCGGCGTCGGGCTGGCGGAGCTGGCCGTGGTGGCGGCTGGCGGCCGGGGTCCTGCTCGGGTGCGCCTGTTCGGTGAAGTGGAGCGGGCTCTACTTCGTGCCGGCGTTCGCGCTGCTGGTGCTGCTTTGGGAGGTCGGCGTCCGCCGCTCGGCCGGGGTCCGCCGCCCCTGGCGCGACGCCGTGCTCGACGAGTTGCCCTGGCTGCTCCTGGCCGGCGTGCTGATGGTGGTCACCTACGTGGCGACCTGGTCGGGCTGGCTGCTCAGCGACGCGGGCTACTACCGCCTGGCCAGCCGCTACCCGAACGTGGAGGGGCTGAGCGACACCCCGTTCGTCGGCGCGCTGATCAACCTGTGGGAATACCACAAGGCCGCGTACGGCTTCCACGCCCAGCTCGACGACCCGCACAAATACCAGTCCTGGCCGTGGCAGTGGCTGCTGCTGGGCCGGCCGGTGGCGTTCGCCTGGTCCGGTGAGGGAACCTGCGGCGCGCCGAGCTGCGCCTCCGAGGTGCTGCTGCTGGGCACCCCGCTGCTGTGGTGGTCGTTCCTGCCGGCGCTGGCGGCGACCGCCTGGCTGGGCCTGGCCCGGCGCGACTGGCGCGCCGGGGCGATCCTGCTGAGCGCCGCCGCCGGCCTGCTGCCCTGGTTCTGGTTCGCCCTCGACGGCCGGACGATGTTCTCCTTCTACGCCGCGCCGGCGGTGCCGTTCCTGGTGCTCGCGGTGGTCTACGTGCTCGGCGCGATGGTCACGCCCGCGCCGGTCACTCCGCCGGCTGCGCCACCCAGCGCCGAGCAGGTGAACGACCGTCGGCTGGTCGGCGGCATCATCGCCGGCGCCTACGTGTTGCTGGTCGCGCTCTGCTTCGGCTACTTCTATCCGATCTTCGTGGGAAAGCTCCTGCCGTACGCCGACTGGTCTGCCCGGATGTGGTTGGACGGTCGCTGGATCTGAGCGCGGGCGAGCGCACGACGGCCCGGTGGGGACACCCACCGGGCCGTAATTCGGTTGCGATCAACGCGCCGATCTGCATCAGCGGGCGGCGTACGAAAAAGCGCGCCCCGATCGCCTGCCACGGGGGAAGCGGGCGATTGGGGCGCGCAAGACAGAGCTTAACCACAGTGCGCCAGCCGCACAACGGGTGCAGCCGAGTCAGATTTCCGACCGACACGCCACCCCCCGAAGGGTTTACATCGTGAATCTAACGGTGGGTCATCTCGGCGGAACGTGACGAGTTCGGCGTCCTCCGGCCGGATCGCGCCCACCCGGCCGAGCCCGCGACCCGGGCCCGGATGATCTTCCAAAGTGGATCTCACTACACTTCGCCCGGTGATCAACAAGAGACGATCGACGGCTGTCCTGTTGGGACTGCTGACGGCGACCGCGCTGATCGGTCCGAGCCCCGCCGGGGCCGATGACGAGACCACCGAACCCACCGCCGAACCACCCAAGGTCGAGCTGGTCCTCGACGTCAGCGGCTCGATGCGGGCCCGCGACATCGACGGGCGTAGCCGGATCTCGTTCGCCCAGCAGGCGTTCGACGAGGTGGTCGACGGACTGCCGGACGAGACACAGCTCGGCATCCGGGTGCTCGGCGCCACCTACCGGGGCAAGGACAAGAAACAGGGCTGCTTGGACACCCAGCAGATCGTGCCGGTCGGGCCGGTGGACCGATCCCAGGCCAAGGCCGCCGTCGCGGGACTGCGCCCGACCGGCTTCACCCCGGTCGGGCTGGCGCTGCGGTCCGCCGCGCAGGACCTGGGCACCGGCAGCACCACCCGCCGGATCGTACTGATCACCGATGGTGAGGACACGTGCGCGCCGCCCGATCCGTGCCAGGTGGCCCGGGAACTCGCCGCGCAGGGCACCCGGCTGGTGGTCGACACGCTCGGCCTCGCCCCCGACGAGAAGGTACGCCGGCAGTTGCTCTGCATCGCCGGGGCGACCGGCGGCACCTACACCGCGGCGCAGAGCGCCGACGAGCTGACCGGCCGGATCAAACAACTGGTCGACCGCGCCCGCGACACGTACACGGCCACTCCGGCGGCGGTCGGCGGCACGGCGGCCTGCGACAGCGCCCCGCTGCTCGCACCCGGCGTCTACGCCGACCGCGAAACCTTCTCCGAACACCGCTGGTACCGGGTGCCGGTGCGCCCGGGGCAGGAACTGCGGGCGTCGGTGAGCGTCGCGCTGGACCGGCCGGTCAATCCCGACTACGGCGTGCTGCTGCGCGCCACCGCTCCGGACGGGCGGGAACTGGTCCGCGGCGTCGACGCCGGCAGCGGGCGCACCGACGTGGTCTCCGCCGGGCTGCGCTGGTCGGCCGCCGAGGAGGAGGAAACGGCCGCCCCCGAACCGACCCCCGACGGTACGCGGACCGCCCGCACCGTCTGCCTGGTGGTCAGCAACTCGTTCGCGGCCCGCCCCGGCACCGGGGCCGAACCGGGCATGCCGGTGGAGCTGACCGTGGACGTGGTCACCGCCTCCCCCGCCCCGGACGGGCCGGACCTCGGCCGCGGCTGGGCCCTGCTGCTCCTGCTCACCCTGGCCGGCCTCGTCACCGGTCTGGTCGCCGGGCTGCTCACCCGCTGGTGGGTCGCCACCTGGAGGGAGAACTGAGGATGCGTACCCTGATCCGCTCCGCGGCGGCGACGGTCGCCGCCGGCCTCGCCCTCGCCCCGGGCGCGGCGCTCGCCGCGCCGAGCCCGTCGCCGGGCGCGACCGCCGTGGCCAAGGCCGGCACCTCGTTCCTCACCGCCACCGCCATCACCGCCGGCCAGCCGGTGCGGGTGGGCGCCTCGACCGGCGACCACCTCTACTGGTCGTTCCGCGCCGACGCCGGGCAGGTGCACGAGGTCGGCGTCACGGTCACCTTCGGAAAGCCGCGCTCCGGCGCGTCCACCTGGACCGTCGACGTCTTCGACGGGCTGCGTCGCCGGCAGGCCTGCACGGGCGGGGCGCAGACGCCCACCGCCGAGAGATCCGCCACCAGCGTGACGCTCGGGTGCACGCTGCGCCGGGTACGGCCGTGGGCCGAGCCGTGGTCGGGTGACCCGCTGCCCGGCGCCTACTACGTCCGGCTCTCCGTCACCGACCTGCCCGAGCCCGACCTGGGCGCGCCGATCGACGTCGACCTGGTGGTCGGTGCCGTCGACTCCGGCGGCGCGTCCGGCGACGACGGCGAGCTGGCGGCGCCGCTGGTGCCGAACACGCGGGCCGGAACGGTGCTGGCCGCCGAGCCGGCGCCCGAGCCGGTCGCGGAGGAGGAGACCAACCTGACCGGCTGGCTGCCCGAGGCCGGTTCACGCTGGGTCTGGACCGGCGTGGGCGGCGTGCTCGCCGCCGTGGCCGGTGTCGCCGGCTTCGCGCTCACCCGGCGGCCCCGCCGCCGCTGACACCCCACCGGCGGCCCCGCCACCGTCGACAACCCGACCGGCGGCCCCGCCACCGTCGACAACCCGACCGGCGGCCCCGCCACCGTCGACAACCCGACCGGCGGCCCCGCCACCGCCGACACCGCGACCGGTGGCCACCGCGAACCCGACGCGGCGGCCACCGGGAGCGCCGGGAAGTCAGACCCGGCGCGAGCCGCGCGGCACCCAGCCGATGAACCGGTCCTGCAACGCGGTGACCGGCGCGGAACGCAGGTCCTGCGTGGCGGCGGCCAGGCAGGAACCGAGATAGACGCTCAGCGACGCCCGGTCCACCTGGTACTCGATCAGCAGGTGCCGGCGCTTCGTGGCGCAGGGCCACTCGTCACCGCACGAGCCGCAGGTCCAGCCGGGCGTCACCGGGACGTGCTCGCCGGACCGTGGTTCCGACGCCTCCACACCGGGGGTCATCGGCCACTCCTTCCATGGGTGTCGACGCTGCCTCCCCCCGCAACGTGTCCTCAGCGCCACAGTGCGCTCCGCCGTTACGGTACGGTCACCGCGTGTTCCCGTCACCCACCGACGCTCGTGCGTGATCTGTTGCCGTCCGCCGTCGCCGTGGCGGTGGCCGGCCCGGCCGACTGGTCCGACGACCTGTTGCCGGCCGAGCGCGCCGCCCTGAGCGACCGCGCGGTGCCCAGCCGAAGGCGCGAATTCACCGCCGGTCGGGTGTGTGCCCGCCGGGCGCTCGCCGCGCTCGGCCTACCGGTCACGCCGGTGCCCGCCGGCGCCGACCGCGCCCCGATCTGGCCGGCCGGCGTCGTCGGAGCGATCACCCACACCCACGGCTACTGCGCGGCAGCCGTCGCCCGCGCGGCCGACCTGCGCGCGGTCGGCATCGACGCCGAGCAGCACCGCCCGCTTCCCGAGGGGGTACGCCGGAAGGTGTGCTGCCCCGACGAGGAGGCGGACCTGGCCCGGCTGCCGGCCGGTCCACAGTGGCCGACCGTGTTGTTCAGCGCCAAGGAGGCCGTCTACAAGGTGTGGCACCCACTCGTCGGCACCTGGCTGGGCTTCCCGGACGCCCGGGTCACGCTCGACCCCGACGCGGGGACGTTCCGCGCGGACATCGCGCCGGCCCGGCTCGCCGCCGCACCGGTTTCCGCTCCGCCGGCATCGGTGACGGGACGTTTCGCGGTCGACGGCGCCCTGGTGCGTACCGCCGCCGTTCTGCTCCACCGGTGAGGGCCCGGCAGCCCTGCTTGTACCGTCGTTCCGACTGAATGCCCCGAAGGTGCCCAAGGAGTACGGTGAGCCACCCTCAGCCTCCGTCCGGGTCGCAGGACCCGAACCAGCAGCCGCAGGAACCGCCGACAGAGGCGTTTCCCACCGCACCGATGCCGCCGGTGTCCGGCAGCCCCTGGGCGCCGCCCGCCCCGGACGCGCCGCCGGCGCCCACCTCGGGTGCCCCCCGGCAGCCGACCTCCGACGCGCCGCAGCCGCCCACCTCGGGTGCCCCGTATCCGCCGCCGGGTAGCACCTTCCCGCAGGCCGGTGGCGAGTATCCGCCGCCCGGCGGCGGCTATCCGCCCCCGGGCGGCGGCTATCCACCTCCGGGTGGCGGGTATCCATCCCCTGGTGGCGAATATTCGCCTTCGGGTGGCGGGTATCCGGCTCCCGGTGGCGCCTACCCGCCACCCGGCGGGACGCCGCCCTACCCGCCCACCTCGGGCGCGCCCTATCCCCCGCCGGGGCAGTACCCCCCACCGGGTGGTGGGTACCCGGCCGGGCCGTACCCGCCCCCGCCGCCGGGACAGCCGTTCGGGCCGGCCAAGAAGTCCAGCAAGAAGGTCTGGATCACGATCGGCATCGTGGCGGTGGTCCTGCTGCTGCTCTGCTGCGGGGGCGGCATCTTCGCCGTCTACAGCGGGGCGAAGAAGACCCAGGAGGCGATCGACAGCGTTCCCACCCCGGGCATCACCTACCGCAACCCGGTCGACGACCCGCCGACCGGCGGCACCTCCGCTCCGCCGCAGCCGGGCACGACCGACGACGAGACCTTCAACATGCCGGCCGGCGACAAGCTGATCGTCAACGACGACGACGGCACCGTCGAGATCACGGTCGGCAACTTCCGGACCAAGGACGCCGCCTGCCGGGAGTTCATGCCCGGCCCGAAGAACGGCATGTTCCTGATCGCCGACGTGACCGCCGAGGTCACCAAGGGCACCGGCTCGATCAACCCGTTCTTCTTCACCTGGAAGGGCGCGGACGGCACCGAGGAGAGCGGCATCGGTGGCGCCTTCTCCGGCTGCGGCAAGCTGATGACCTCGGGTAACAACCTGCCCGCCGGCTCCAAGCGCAGCGGCCAGCTCATCTTCGACGTCAAGGACCGCAACGGCGTCGTCGAGTACGAGCACCACCTGCGTACCGCCGGATCCTGGAAGCCCTGACCCCGCGCGAGGGGGGGGCCGGTCCCGGGTGGGACCGGCCCCCCGTCGGTCGTTGCGCAGGCCGACTCCCGCCGCAACCCAGCCGGCTGACTCCCGCTGGCCTCCCGAGATCTTGGTACGACATGGCCCCCAGAGGGGCCAGAATCTACCAAGATCTCTTGGGTCAGCAGCATCCGATCAGCCGGGTACGTGCCGCACGCGCGGCACTCGCGATTCCGGCGACCGGTGTTCAGCGTGGACCGAGCGGCTTCCGCGGGCACGACGGTCGGTCCGATTCCCGCGACCTCCGTCATCGCCCACGCGCGGAGCGGCGTCACGGAGCGCTCGGTTGACCGCTAGCGAGTATGCGGAACACAAGCAGACTGAAGCGCGTGACGCATCCATCAGCACCGAATCGTGCCGGATCTGCTCGCCCCACGACACAGTCGCGGTGGCAGCGGCTCTCCGGCGGCGCGAAGATCGCGGTCGTGTCTGCCGGCGTGGTCGTGCTCTGCTGCTGTGGCGGTGGGCTCGCGGCCGTCGGCGGCTCGTCGGACGGGAAGCCAGCGGCGCTCGTCTCCGCCGCGCCCGCAACGACACGGGACGCCGGCCCGGCGCTGGCCCCCTCCCCGTCCGTCTCGCCGTCCGGTTCGCCGTCCGTCGCAGCTACGACCGACCCGCCGTCGGCGCCCCCGGCCACGCGGTCCCCCCGACCGACGACCCGGACGGCCACCGCGAAGCCGACCCCCAGACCGAAGCGCACCACTGCCAAGCCCGCGCCGAAGCGGACCGCGAGCGCTCCCCGCACCACGAAGTCGTCGAGCGGCACCACGAAGGGCAGCGTCCACCCGGGTGCCTTCTGCGCCCCGGAGGGAGCGCTCGGCCGCACCGTCAAGGGCACGTTGATGCGCTGCACGCGCAAGGCCGGCGAGGACCGGGCGAGGTGGCGTGCCGCCTAGGGCCGGTGGAGTCGCACCGGACGTGGTTGTGCGTCGACGATCGGTCCGCCCCACCTCTGCCCGCCACAGCATGTCGGGAGGACGGTGGCACGGCCTCCTCACACCTATGCTGGGCCGGTGGTTCTCACGGACGTGACCGGCTCCTGGGCCGGCACCAACGGCTTCCGGATGATGCCCGCCGATCCGCTCGTCGAGTCACCGGCGACGCTGACCGTCGCGACCGCCGCCGGTGGTCACCTGACCACTGTGGCGTACTCGTGGGCGCATCCGGCCGACGGCCCGCAGGACGGCCTGCTCGTCATCGCCGCCGGCGAGTCGCCGGGCTCACTCGTCGCCTGGTGGGGTGACTCGTGGCACCAGCAGCCGACGACAATGGCACTGACCGGCGCGGCGGGCGGGTCGAGCGCTGTCGAGTTGACAGGTGAATACGGCGGCGGTTGGGCCTGGCGGATCGCGATCGAGGCGGTCGAGCCCGGGCACCTGCGGATGCGGATGGACAACGTCGTGCCAGACGACCAGGCCGGTCCCGACGTGCCCGCCGGGGCCTACCCGGTCATGGTCACCGACCTGCGCCGCACCTGACCGCTCCCCGGCAGCGGAGGCTGCCGGGGAGCCGGGCAGGTGTCAGCTCACCGTGCCGGTGACGGTGCCGCCGGACCTGGTGACGTGGTAGGTCAGTTTCGTGCCGCTCCAGAAGTGGAACGTGAGGGTGACCCGCTGACCGTCGTTGACCTCGGCGAAGAACTCCGGCTTCAGCGTGATCGTGTTGCTGCTGTAGTTCGGCGCGAACGTCACGTCGAACTCCTTGAACGAGGTCCAGTTCTGCGGGCCGGCGTTGCTGCCGTCCGCGTACTTCGCCTCCATGGTGGCCAGTTGGTCGCCACGGAACTGCGCCGGCAGATCGAACCCGCTGGTCGGGCCGGTGGCGTTGCCGAGCACCGGCGGGTCGTACGTGATGATGCTGATCCGCCATGGCACGCCGGCGGAGAAGCGGGCTTGGAGGTTGGCGTTCACGCCGTAGGCGCGGGAGCCGACCAGCCGGGTCAGCGCGGACGCGGTGAGCGTGAGCGTGTTGCCGGAGACCGTGTAGTCGGTGCCGTTGACCAGGTCGGTCGTGCCCTGCCGCAGCCCCTGGAACGTGGTGCCGTTGAGGTTCAGGGTCAGGCTCTTGGCGGTGATCGTGCCGGTGCGCGGCACGTACACCTGGTCGCTGGACGCGGTGCCGGAGCGGGTGGTCCAGCTCGACCTGATCTGCGCGAACAGCTCCGGGTCCTGCCACCCGAAGGACGTGCGGTCGAAGTGCTGGCCGTTGTCCCAGAGCTGGGTGGTGAGCTTGCGGCTACGCGCGTAGTGACCGAGGAACTCGAAGAACTTCAGCTTCTCGCCCTGCTCGATGGTGCCGGTGTGGCGGTCGAAGCCGAGCAGGCCGTACTCCCCGATGATCACCGGGATGTTGCGGGCGACGAAGGCGTGGTAGACCCGGTCGAACTGGTCGGTCAGGTCCTGCTGCACGGTGGCGTCGAATGTCGTGCCGCCGGCGATGTTCACGCTGAACGGCCAGTAGCCGTAGAAGTGGACGGTGGCGACCAGGTTCGGGTCGTTCAGCGCGTTGAACGTGGTGACCAGCTCGTCGACCCGGGCCTGCTCGGCCGAGGTGTGCAGCGTCGGCAGGACGAGCAGCCGGGTGGCGTTGTTGCCGCCGGACTGGCGGACGATCCGCCGGAACGAGGTGTTCAGCTCGTTGAGCAGGGTGGCGTTCTGCGCGTCGCCGGAGCTGCCGGTGAACTGCGGCTCGTTGACGCTCTCGAAGACCAGCTTCGACGAGGAGTCCTTGAACGCGCCGGCGATCTGCGCCCAGAGCGCGTTGTAGCGGTTCAGCACCGTGGTGCGGTCGGTGGGCATCGTGTTGATCCACTGCCACGAGTCGTGGTGGATGTTGATCACCACGTAGAAGCCGTCCGCGAGGGCCCAGCCGACCACCTCGCGCACCCGGCTGAGCCAGGCGGCGTCGATCGTGTAGTTCGGGGCAGCGCCGTGGTGGTTGCTCCAGGTCACCGGGATACGGATGCTGTTGAAGCCCTGTGCCCGCACGTTGTCCAGCAGCGCCTCGGTGACCCGCGGGTTGCCCCACGCGGTCTCGTCCGCGCCGACCGCGTCGAACGAGTTGCCGAGGTTCCAGCCGGGCTGCATGGCGGCGACCGCGGCCATGGCGTTGCCGGCCGGCGGGGGCGTGGTGGGCGGCGGGGTGGTGGTGGGTGGCGGGGTGGTGCCGCCGACGCCGCCGGTGCAGGCGACCCCGTTGAGCGTGAACGAGGTCGGTGCCGTGTTGGCACCGGACCAGGAGCCGTTGAAGCCGAACGAGACGCTGCCGTTGGTGGCGATCGCACCGTTGTAGCTGGCGTTGGTGGCAGTGACCTGCGCGCCGGAGGCGCTGATCGAGGCGTTCCACGCCTGGGTCACCTGCTGGCCGGACGGGAACGTCCAGCGCAGGCTCCAACCGTTGACCGGATCGCCGAGGTTGGTGACGTCGACGTTGGCGGTGAAGCCGCCGGCCCACTGGCTGGCGGTCTTGTAGGTCACGCGACAGCCGGCCGCCGCCTGGGCGTTGGTCGCCAGGAGGGCGGTGCCGGCCACGAGTGTCGCGGCGGTGGCCGCGACGAGGCCGACCCGCATTCGGGCCCGCTTCGCGGTACGGGAGAAGCCGAGCATCGTGGTTCCTTCGGGTGGTGGGTGTGCGCGTGGACGGAACAGGCGGGGCGCACACCCGCCCAGCCGCGAGACTAAGTTTGGAGTCCAAACTTTGTCAATCGGCGTCGATAGATGCCAGGCGCGCGGAGTCTGAGCGGCGGTAGAACCTGCTCTGCGCGCTCCGGTCGGTGATCGCTTCCCCTGCTGCGCCCTCGATCAAGATGGCCTCGGAGGCGACCGAGGCAGCTCCCACCCCCGGCTCGGCGAGCAGCTGCAGTTGTGGTGCGAGATCGAAAAAGGCCGTCTCCGACGAGCGGAAAACGGCCTTTGATCCGGGTGGAGCTGAGGAAATTTGAACCCCTGACCCCCGCGATGCAAACTGGCCCGGCACACGCCGGTTGGATCGGGTGTCATCCGAGGTCGTCCGGCCTGTCGGGGTCGCTCGGGGTCGGGTTCGGTGGGTGGGGTTGCTGTACTTCGCTGCTGTACTGCTCGTCGACGAGGAACTGTCTGAAGTGGGTGCGCATCTCCAGCCAGTGGCGGTGTTCGTCGCAGGGGTGGAGTCGGCCGCAGCGGCACAGGCTCAGGGCCGTCTCGGCGTGCTTGGTCAGCAGAATGTCCGCGTGGGCCACCTGTGCTCTGGCGTACTCGCGGAAGGCTGCTGAGGTGTAGATGGCTCCCATCGGTCACCGCCTCGCCCTGGGGGTGTGGCGGTGGTGCCAGAGGACTTCGGCGACGGCGTCCACGGGGTCGATGTCGCCGGCCGCCAGGCGTTCGCGGGTGACGGCGATCCACGGCGGCGAGGCGGGGGTGGCTTCGCCGCAGGCGGTTCTCAATCCCTCCTGAGCGAGGCGGGCCAGCCGGCAGGGGTCGCGTTGGTTCGTGTGCCAGCAGCCGGTGGCTACGCAGAAGCCGGCGTTGTCGGGCCGGTGGGCCTCCCAGAGAGCGCGGGCCAACCGCCACAGTAGGCGGTGCTGGCAGCCGGCGGGCGGCTCCACGGGCGGGTTGTCGACATCGAAGGACATGCGCCGACCATCCCGCCCGGCGGCGGGCCGTTCCATGGCCAGGGGTCATGTCACGGTGACATGGGACGGCTCGACCAGCGGGAACGGGTCGCCCTAGGCTGTCGACCTGAACACTTTGAGTAGTCGGAACGCGACGCTGGGAGCTGCCGTGCTGCTCGATCCGCTGCGGATACCGGAGGGTGCGTGGTCGCACGGCGAGGTGCTGACCGCCCTGGCCGCCCGCGACATCGGCGGGCTGTTCCGCTGGATCACCAATCTCACCGGGGCGAGTCAGAGCCGGATCGGGGCTGCGGTCGGGCTGGAGCAGGGCTACGTCAGCCGGTTAATGGCCGGACGCAAGGTCACCTCGATCGACGTGCTGGAGCGGATCGCCGACGGCTGCCGGATGCCCGACCAGGCGCGGATCACGATGGGACTGGCACCCCGACAGGCTGTTGCGCCGGCCGACCTTGAACGGCGTATTCCCAGCGAGTCGCCGGCCAATCGGACCTGGCAGGAGGACGTACGTAGTGCGGCAGAGCTTTGGCGAGGTGACGTGAACCGTCGAGACGTGCTCCGGCAGGTGGCCTTCAGCTCCGCCGGCTACACCCTGCCGGCGCTGCGCTGGTTCACCGCACCCGACCCGGCCCCGGTCACCCAACCCGGACGCAACACGGTCGGTCAACCGGAGATTGACACCATCCGGGCGATGACGGCGACCTACCGCCAGTTGGACAACCAGTACGGCGGCGGGCACGCCCGCGACACCGTCGCCCGCTACCTCCACCAGGAGGTGACCCCGCTGCTCACCGACGGCCGCTACGACCACCCCACCGGGCAACGGCTGCTCAGCGCCGCCGCCGAACTGGCCCAACTCGCCGGCTGGCAGGCGTACGACACGGCCGAGCACGGCATCGCCCAGCGGTACCTCACCCGCGCCCTGGACTTCGCCCACGCCGCCGGAGACGACGGCCTCGGCGCGGAGATCCTCGCCGCGATGAGCCACCAGGCCACCTACCTCGGCCACACCGCCACCGGCCTCGACCTCGCCCGCGCCGCCGGCCGGACCGCCCGCCGCGCCGGGGTTCCAGTCCTGACCGCCGAAGCTCACGTCATGGAAGCCCACGCCCTGGCCAAGGCCAACGACGAACGGGCCTGCGCCACCGCCCTGCATCAGGCGGAACAGGCTCTCGACCGGGCCGACCGCAGCGGTGATCCGCAATGGCTCAGCTACTTCGACGAGGCATACCTGTCGGCCAAGTTCGGCCACTGCTTCCACGCCCTCGGCCGCAACACCCACGCCGAACGCTTCGCCGCCCGATCCCTACGCATGGACAACCGCTACGTACGCGGCCGAGCGTTCAACCTCGCCCTACTCGCCAGCGTCCACGCCCAGCAGGGCGAACCCGACCGGGCTTGCGCCGTCGGCGCGGAAGCCCTGACTTTGACTAACCAGCTCCGCTCGGCCAGGGCCGTTCGCTATGTCCGCGACCTGCAAGCGCAGCTCGCCCCACACCGGCGGCTACCTGCCGTCCGGCACTTCACCGGTCGCGTCGATGCCACTCTCGGCCCTCGACGCTGACCGTCACAGCTCTCCCCGGGCCTTGCGAGCGGCCAGCTCCAGCACGGCAATCACCGTGCCGGCACCGACGATCTCATCCCGGGACACCAGCGCGTATGCCTCGTCGAGCGGAATCCAGGCGACCTGCTCGGCCTCGTTGATGTCCGTGGGTTCGCCGATGTGCTCAGCCTGGCGGGCCAGAAACAGCAGGTTCTCAGCGTCGGCAGTGCCGACCCAGGGTTGAAAGGACAGCAACGGCTCGACTGCCTGGGGTCGCCAGCCGGTCTCCTCCTCGACCTCCCGCACGGCGCACTGCGCCGGGTGCTCGTCGTCGTCGACGTAGCCGCCGGGCAGCTCCCACACCCACCGGTCGAACACGAACCGGTGCCGCCGCATCAACAGCAGGCGCTCCTGGTCGTCGAGCACGGCGACCATGGCCGACCGGGGAGCCCGGATCACGTACTGCTCGAACCGAACCCCATCCGGCAACTCCACCTCGGCGATGCTCAGCCGCGCCCGGCGCGTATCATCCACCACCCGCTCGCCGTGGATGGTCCACCGGGTCAACTCCGTCGCCTGTTCCTCCACCACCCCGCCAGTATCCGCGCTGAACCCTCACCACGCGCCGCTGGCAACGCTTCCTGGGGGCACTGCTCGGGCCGCCGCCCAGTCGACGAGCACCCCACGGCGACCCCCGTCGGGGGGATACGGACACAATCTGCCGGCTGCTGCCACCTGACATCGTCTCGTGCGGGACTGTAAAACGAACGAGACAGAGCCGCTCATCTGACAGACCCCCTACCTCGCCATCCCGATGCTCCTATGGATGTCAAGCTTCGCTGGCGGCTGTCTGGCCAGCAAAGCTTGATCCTTCGCGAGGGAACGATCACGGTGCGTCGATGAGCGCTGGTGCTGTCATCCCAGGGCAGCTCCGGATCGGTGAGAATGTCAAGCCCCGGGTTTGGTGCGCCCTCCGCTCCCGCCGGGAAGATCAGCAGCGACACCGCGACTACTCCGGGCGGGCCTGGCAGGACACCGGCCTGGTCTTCACCACCCGACTCGGCACCCCGGTCGAGCCAAGAAACTTTCACCGAGAGTTCAAGACCCCGTTGCCGCAAAGCAGGCGTCCGGGAGATCTCGGTGCACACCACCCGACGCACCTGCGCCTCCCTGCTGGTGGCCCTCGACGTCCATCCTCGGGTCACCATGCAGATCCTTCGGCACAGCCGGATCGCCGTGACCATGAACATCTACAGCTAGGCCACCTCGGCAGCGATGCAATCGGCCCTCAAGCGCCTCGGCGAGCAGTTCGACACCTGAGCGATCGCTGCTGTACAAGATCTACAAAGGCCGTCTCCGACGAGCGGAAAACGGCCTTTGATCCGGGTGGAGCTGAGGGGATTTGAACCCCTGACCCCCTCGATGCGAACGAGGTGCGCTACCGGTCTGCGCCACAGCCCCTCCGCCGGCGGACCGGCGTTGATCCCACCCGGCTCGCACCGGGCGGGTCGGCGACAAGGCTAACAGGTCGCCCGCCCGCTACGCGAACCGCCCCACCGCGGCCCGGCGACGCCCACTTCGGGGAGGTGGCGGCATCCAAGGCACCCGGATACCACCCCCTCCCCGAACTGGAGTCGATCAAGGCCGTGGAGTCGGCCAAGGGCGGTCAGGCGCCGCGGCCGGACTGGTAGGGACGCCCGCGCAAGCCGCCCGCCCGCCGGTAGGACACCGAGCCGCCGCTCGCGGCCGGCGGCAGGTCCGCCGGACGGTCCAGGCCCATCGCGGTACGCCGGACCGCTTCCCGCTGCGCCGCCAACCGGCGCTGCGCCTCCCGCCGGGCCGCCGCGCGCCGGGCCTGTTCGCGGCGCACCTCGGCCTGGCGGGCAGCCAGCCAGGCCGCCTCCCGGGCGTCCGCACGCCGCCGCCGGCGCTCGGCCAGAGCCCGCTGCCGCAGGTGTACGACGTACACGACGAGCAGCGTGCCGGTGACGGAGACGCTGATCCAGAACCCGGGGCCGACGAGCATCACACCGACCAGCTCGACGAGGTTGAGCAGGAGCAGCGCGGCGAGCACTCGGCGTCGGCGGTAGACCGCCGGGGTGTGCCGGCGTCGGGGCGGGTGCCGTCGGCGGGACTGGGCCGGAACCGCCGAAACGGGCCGGAGTCGGCCGGAGCGCCGCCGGACGGGCGGAGCGGAAACCGGCCGGGCAAGACCGCCCGTGTCGGAAACTTCACTCAAGGTGACAACAAGCGCGCGCGGCGGGTGCAGCGGTCGCCGTCCGGGCACGGTGCGCCGACGACGCTCGCGCTGGAGCACCCGCGCCGTCGACTGCGCCCGCTCCGCCACCAGCCGCTCGGTGGCGTCGTACCGGCGGACCAGCGCCGGAGCGAGGGCGAGCAGACCGGCGGCGGCGAGGACGGCGAGGAGCACCGACGTCGGCACCCTCACCCCTCCCGTCACCAAGTTCGGGGCGAGCGCCACACGGCCGCAACTTCTTCCGTCGACTCTCGTTAACGGCGCACATCATGCGGGCGGGCAGCGCTTGCCACAGCTTGCAGTTACTTGAGGTTACGGGCCGCCGACCCGGTTCACCGTGCGCCGCGCCGGGCGGTCGCCGCCCGAACGGCTCAGCGCCGGCTGTCACGTACGCGGTGCCAACGGGCCAGCAGCCCGCCCTCGGCGGCCACTTCCTCGCCGGTCATCGCGTATCCGATGTGGTCCCGCCAGGCACCGTCGATGTGCATGTAGCGCAGGTGGTAAGCCTCCTCGCGGAAGCCCAACTTCTCCACCACCCGCCGGGACGGGACGTTCTCCGGCCGGATGTTCACCTCGATCCGGTGCAGGCCGCCGGGACCGAACGCATGGTCGACGGCGAGCGCGACCGCGGTCGGGATCACCCCCCGCCCGGCCACCCGCGAGTCGACCCAGTACCCCACGTACCCGGAGCAGAACGCCCGCCGGACGATGCTGCCCACGTTGAGGTGGCCGACCAACTGCTCCTGCCCGTCGACGCGCAGGCAGACCGCGAACGGCATCCCGTCGCCGGTTCGGGCGGACCTCCGCTGGTCGGCGTGGACCAGTCGGAACGCGGCCGGCGAGTTCGTCTCATCCCAACCGCCCGGCACGTGCGACTCCCACGGGGCCAGCCAGTCCCGGTTCGCCCGCCGGATCGTCGACCAGGGCACCGCGTCGGACCGCCGGTAGGGCCGCAGCACCACCGGACCGTCCACCAGCACCGCCGGCCACCCCGGCGCCCGCCGGAACATCACCGGATCAGCCTTCCGTTCGCGACTGCGGGGCTCCGCTTCGCTGCACTCCTCGCGCTCACCGAGCCCGAACCGTTCGCGACTGCGGGGCTCCGCTTCGCTGCACTCCTCGCGCTCACCGAGCCCGAACCGTTCGCGACTGCGGGGCTCCGCTTCGCTGCACTCCTC